>CAYUHJ010000019.1:0-54853 GCA_964444365.1 uncultured Alcaligenaceae bacterium
ATCTTGACCCGATTCTCCCGTCAGCCGGACGACGGTCCGCGCGCACTACTGGACACTTGGGGATCGGTGCATGTAATAGTGCCGACTCACCCCACCTAATCCTTCTCCCTCGGGCTGGCGGAATCACATGGGCGGCGACAAACCTTCACTGCCGGGCGCGGGTCCGGGCACCAACGACAAAATCCTCTTCTGGGCGAGTTTCCTGACGTTGATCGCGGCGGGCATCGGGTTCTCGGTCCGGGGGGCGATCCTCAAGGACTGGGGCCAACAGTTCGGCTTCACGCAGGCGGAACTCGGCACCATCACCGGCGGCGGACTGTTCGGGTTCGGACTGGCGATCATCTTCTTCAGCTTCTGTGCGGACCTGTTCGGGTACGGGAAGCTGATGCTCGTCGCGTTCCTCCTCCATGCGGCGAGCGCGGTGCTGACGTTCGCGGCCACGCCGGTGTACGGCATGTACGGCAAGCCGGCCGCGTTCGAGTGCCTGTGGTGGGGGATGCTGCTGTTCGCGCTGGGCAACGGCACCTGCGAGGCCGTCATTAACCCGCTGACGGCCACCCTCTTCCGGAACAACAAGACGCACTGGCTGAACATCTTGCACGCCGGCTGGCCGCTCGGTCTCATCCTCGGGGCGGTGATCGTCCTCGGGTTCGGACTTGTCGGCGGCCCGATCCGCTGGGAATTCAAGCTCGGGGTGTTCCTGATCCCCGTCCTCGCTTACGGCGTGTTAATGTTCAACCGTCCGTTCCCGAAGTCCGAAGCGAGCCAGTCCGGGATCTCCCTCGGCACTCAATTCCTGTCGTTGCTCGCCCCGGTCTTGTTGTTCCTGTTCGCACTTCACGCGCTCGTCGGGTACGTCGAACTCGGCACGGACAGCTGGATCACGAACATCACGGAGCGGGTGCTGAGCAACGAGACGTTCGCGCTGCTGGCGTTCATCTGGACCAACCTGCTGATGTTCACCCTCCGGTTCTTCGCGGGCCCGATCGTTCACAAGACCAACCCGGTCGGGCTGCTTCTGGTCAGCGCCATTCTCGGGACGACCGGGCTCTACCTGCTCGGGATTCCCGCGACGAACACGCTCTGGCTGTGGGTCGCCGCGGTGACCGTGTACGGGGTCGGGAAGACGTTCTACTGGCCCACGCTGCTCGGCGTGATTTCCGAACGGTTCCCCAAGGGCGGGGCGCTGGCCCTCGGCATCAGCGGGGGCATCGGGATGATCTCGGCCGGTCTGCTCGGCGGGCCGGGGATCGGGTACAAGCAAGACTTCTTCGCCGTGCAGAAGATCCGCGAACTGTCCGAACCGACCTATCAACGGTACGTCGCCCGCAACGCGGAAGGTGCGCTCGAAACGACCGGTTACCCGGTCGCCTCCCAAGTCGCGCCGGAGAAGGTGCCGCCGATCGCGGGTCTGGACAACGCGAAGTTGAAGGTGTTCGACGACTACTCCGGCTACCTCGCGAAAGTAGAGCAAGCGAAGAAGGACGGCAAAGAACCACCGGCCGGACCGGCGACGACGCTGGAATCCGACCTGGCCACGCTGGAAAAGGAAAAGGCTGCTGGCAAGCCGGTGGAAGCGAAACTGGAGAAAGAACTCGGCGATCGGCAAAAGTGGTGGGTCACGGAAGGGTTGCCGAACTACTCCACTGACAAAGAACCGATCACCGTGGCCCGGCTCTACGGGGCGAAGGAAGCGCTACTGTATACGGCCGCCGTCCCGGCAATGCTCGCTGTCGGCTTCCTGCTCTTGCTCGGGTACTTCGCCGTGACAGGCGGGTACAAGCAAGTCCACCTGACCGATGAGCCGCCGATGGGCGAGTACTGATCGGAAATCGGTGAAATGACGTGGCAGAGGGCCTGATACCGAATCTCGTTGATTCCTGATTCTTGCTCCCCTCTCTCCGCTGGGGAGAGGGGCTGGGGGTGAGGGGATTCCCTTCTCCCATTCACAAGCGCTGGTACAGGGATTGAGGTTCACCCCTCACCCCCAGCCCCTCTCCCCAGCGGGGAGAGGGGAGGAAAACCAATCAACGCCATTCGGCATGACACCTTCGCCACGTCACTTCACCGCCCCACCGGGATCGACAGCCCGTACGACACCCGCACCACCGGGCCGACCGGGCCGGACATCCCCACCGGCGGCAGCGGGGCGATGGGTGCGATCGGCCCTTCCCCTTCGACGTTCGTGCGGGGTTGTTGCGGCACCGGCGTCGGCGGGACCGGGAGCAGCGGGTTCGGCGGCAGCGGGGCGAACGGCGACTCCTTCAGCCCCGTGCTCGGCCGCAGCGCCCCGCCGACGCCCAGGGTTTCCGGCTTCCGCGCGATCTTGTCCGCGAACACTTCCAGGTCCCGCGCGATCTTTTCGGCCCGGATGATGAGCCGGTTCAGCGACGCGGCCGAGTCGTTCAGGTTGTTGTACAGGGCCGAGTCGCCGAGGATCTTTTGCAGCGTCCCGTCCTGCCGGGAGGCGTTCTTCGTCACGTCCCGCAGGTCCGCCAGGATCGCGTTCAGCATCGTGGCGGCCGCGTTCACGGACTTCACCGCGTCGGTCGTGTCCTTGACGATCTGGTCCGCGCTCGCCGCCGCCGGCTTCGTGATCTTCTCCAGGTTGTTGAAGATTTTCTCGCTCTGGTTCAGCCGGGCGTTCAGTTCGCGGACCATGCGTTCCCCCTGGTCGAGGAGGATCGCCGCGAGGCGGATCGTCTTCGTCAGGTCGTCGCTGGCCGCTTGCAGGTTCTTCAGGATCGCGGCCATGTTCTTGCGGTTGTCCGGGTTCAGCACGTCGTTCACCGCGTCGGACGTGTTCTTCAGCGACCGGATCAGCCGGGCGAACTCGCCGCCGTTGTCGCGGATCAGCAGCCGCAACTCGTCCGCGGTCGGCTTGACGGCCCGGAGCAGGTCGATGATCTCGCGGATGGCCTCCCGGACGGTCGGGAACCGCGCCGGGTCGTTGGGGTCCGCCGCGCCCAGCAGTTCCTGCACCCGGGAATTCGTCTGGCGAATCTCCGGCACGACCTCGCGCCCGGCCCGGGCCAGGGCCGCGATCTCGTCCAGCGCCTTCTCCACCTTCGGCGTCGCCGCTTCGAACTTCTGGAACGACTGCATGATGCGGATGACCGACTCCTGAGCGGACGGGATGACGCCGCTCGCCTGGTTGAGCAGCGCCCGCGGGTTGAACGGGGCGACGCCGACGATCGCCGACCCCGGCGGGTACGGCTCGCCGACCGGCACGCGGGTGCCGTTCGCCAGCAGCCGCGGCACGATGTCGATGGCCGTGTCCCCGCTGAGAATGCCGCGCGTGATCGTCGGGTCTTCGGAGTCCCGCGGCAGGTACTTGGGGTCGACCTGGACGTTCACCTTCACGAGCCCGGTGGAGTCGTCGAGTTCCATCCCCGTGACTTCGCCGATCCGCACGCCGGACTTGCGGACGGGGGTGCCCGTGGTGACGCCCGGCGCTTCCGTGAACGTGACGGTGTACTGCACCTTCGACGAGAACAGCGTGGGCGTGCCGCCGAACAGCACGATCAGCCCGCCGAGGCCGACGGTCATGGCGGCGACGAACGTCCCGAGGCGGACGCGGAGGGTGCGGTCGGGCATGGTGAATTGCCTCCTGGCGAGCGTCACTCGTCAGAGTGACGAGTTCTTCCACTCTGCAACCACTCGTCACTCTCACGAGTGACGCTCGCCCCATCACTTCTTGAACAGATCGCCGAGCGCGTCTTTCGCCGCCTGCTTGGTCGCGTCTTCGATCAGCTTCGCGGTCGCGGCGCGGAACGCCTTCGCGTCGAGCGTCGGCTTCCCGAGCGTGCCGCCGACCGGCACCTTCACGCTCTGCTTCGCCAGCGCGTCGCGGATGCGGGGGTTCTTCGGGAACAACTGCTGGGCCACGTTCGCCGGGACCGGGATGTCCAGCACCATGCCGACGGTGCCGTCGAGCCCGACGGAACCCGCGCTGCGGATCGTGAAGTCGCCGACGGTCAGGACGAAGTTCTCGTGGTACACCCGCCCGTCCGCGACGCGGACCGGGACGACCTGGTTGCTCGCCAGCGTCAGCGTCGTCGCCTTCGCCCCGAGCAGGGTCGCGATTTCGTTCGCCAGCGGCCCGGCGGACACGGTCGCGGTGTGGATCGTGAGGTTGCCCTTCAACGCCGCTTTCTCCGGGGCTTCGAGCGGCACGCGCGATTCCGTCAGGTCGAACGAGACCGTCCCGTCCGCCTTCCCGGCGTTCGCGATGGGCGGCAGGACGTACCCCAGGGCGGACGCGCACGCGGCCGGGGTGAGCTTGGCCTGATCCACGAGCTTCCCCGGTGCGACCGTGAGGACCGTCGTGTCCGGCTTCAGGTCGACGGTCGGGGAAACCTTGACTTTCCCGCCGCCGAAGGTGGCCTCGACGGGGTTGAACGTCACCTTCCCCTTCGCGAGGTTCGCGCGGAGTTCGGCGGGGCCGACGTCGAAGCCGTAAGCCCGCACCGACTTCCACGCGACGGCGGCGGACCCGGTGAGGGCGTCATACGGCCCCGGCTTCGGCGTGCCGACCTTCAGGGCAACGGCGTTGACCTCGCCGTAGGTGCCCGACAGGGTGAACGGCTTGGCGTCCTTCCCGGACACCGCGGCCCCGGCCCCGAGGTACGCCTTCAGTTGCGGCTCGATCTTGGCGAGGTCGTAGGCGAGGGTGCCGTCGATGTTCACGGTCATTACGGGGGACGTCAGCTTCGTGACGGACCCCTTCGCGTCGACGGCGAGGCCGTCCCGTTCGACCTTCGCCGCGGTCAGCGTCACGCCGTCGGCGGTCGGGTCGTAGGTGCCGACGGCCTTCACCTTCAGCGTCGGTTCGGCGTACAGCGGCTTGGCGTGCGGGCCGTAGGCGAACTTTTCCACCGCGAGATCGCCGTCGAACGCGACGCGGGCGTCGGTGCGGACGTCGAACCCGACGGTCCCCTTCGCGGTGCCGTGGGCGTCGAGGGTGACGCCGATCGCCTGCTGGACGCGGGCCAGGTTCGCGGTGACGGCGGCGGTGCCCGCGATCGTGTACTCCCCCTTCGGGGCGGGCGACACCGTCACCGTCCGGGCGTACGCCCCGAGCGTTTCGGCGGACACGCGGACGTCCGTCAGCGAGATCACGCCGGTCTTCGGGTCGAGCGTCGCGGCGGCGGTCGCCTTGATGCCGCGCTCGTCGACCTTCAGTCCGGCCCCGAAGAACTTCACGTCGGCGAGGTCCGCGGTGATGGTGGCCAGCGTCACGGACGCTTCCGACGCGGCGACGTCCGCGGAAACCGTGCCGGTGCCCGCGAGGTTCCACGTCTTCGGCAGCGGGACGAGGGCGTTCACCCGCCACCGCCAGCGGCCGAGGTCGCCGGTCAGTTTCGCGGACGCATTCGCGGACTTGGCGGCGAGGGCGTCGGGAATCGGGGCGAGCAAGTTCACGCGGAGCTCGTCCGTCGCAGCCACGACGGCCACGTTTGCGCTCTCGACGCGAACCTCGCCCGCCTTGCCGCGGCTCGTCACGGCGTTGACGGCGACCGTGAGCTTCGGGTCTTCGCCGCCGAACCCGGCCCCCTTGCGGATCATGAACCGGGTGAAGGCGGCGGAGCCCGTCCACGCGGTCGAGCCCGCGTTCGGGGTCGCGTTCACCTCGACGACGGCGGTACCGGTCAGCTTCAACCCGCCGACGTCGACGAACTCCGCGAGGTGCGCCGACAGTTTGTCGAGGTCGAGGTTCGCCTTCGCGTGGAACCGGTCGAGCGACCCCTTCGCCGCGAGCCCGACGAAGTCCGCCTGGCAGACGAGCGTGTCGAACACCGGCAGCCCGTCCGCCCCGACCCGGCCCGCGAACTCCGCGTGCAGCGGCCTTTCCCACGCGATCGGCTTGCCGTCGCGGGTGCCGTGCAGGTTCGTCGTGTTGACCGTCCCCGCCCACCCGTCCGCGGTCGTCGAGAGGGACACCGTCACATTCCCGGATTGGACCGCGGTCCCCGGTTGAAGGTGCAGCAACTTCGGCACGATGCCCGCGAGCGTGGCGAGGTTGACCCGCGCGTCCAGGGTCTGCCCCGGCCGGGCCAGCGCCGCGGACACGGGGGCCGCCAGATCGACGACCCCCGCGACGGTGGCGGTGCCGGCGTCGCACGTCAGGTCCGCCTTCTCGACGCGGAGCACGGTCCCGCTCAGCGACGCCTTCACGGGCACCGTCACCTTCGCCAGCCGGACGCGGTCGTCCCCCAGGGCCGGCGCGGTCGCGTCGAGGTCCGTCACTTCGATCCGGCCGTCGGCCGATGCTTCCGTCTGGCCGGCGGCACCGGTTCCCCAGGTCACGGCCACGCCCGCGGTCAGGGTGCCGGCCACGGTCGCGCCGTCCCCGAAGCGGCGGACCAGCGGGGCGACGGCCGACAGCGCGAACCGGTCTGCCGTGAGCTTGGCGGTGGACTTCGGCCCGATCTCCGCGGACGCCTCCACCGTTCCGGATTCGTGCGTGGCGGACGCCGTCACGCGGATCGCCTCCGCTGCCGAGGCCGGCACGACCGCGACCGCGGTCACGTTGTCCAGCTTCGCGTCCGTGTTCTTCTCCACGTCGCGGACGAGAACGCTGCCGCCCGCCACCCGCACTTCGACCGCCGGCCGAGACGTCGAGTCCGACTTCGCTTCCGACCGGAGCAACGGGGCAAAGACCCGCTCCAGGTTCGAGCCCGCGGGGTCGCACACGAGCGTGACCGACGGCCCGGTCACGGTGATCGTGCCGAGGTCCCGGGGGTCGCGGGCCAGTTGGAGGAGCGTCTTCGAGGTGGTCACGGAATCGACGACCGCGACGGGGTTCCCCGCCGGGTCGAACACCCGCACGCCGCGGAGTTCCACCGGCGACTGCCAGGACGCCGAGACGGAATCGACCGTGACGGTGCCGTCGATCTGCCCGGCAACGGCGTTGCGAATCGCGACGTCGCGGAGGCCGGTGCGAGTTACAATGGCCGGCGCGAACCACGCCAGCACGGCGGCGAGAAGGGCGAGCAGCGCCCCGAACCCGATGACGCGGCGGAGCCAGCGGCGCGGACGGGCGGCGACGGGTTCCGGCGCAACGGCCTGCGACATGGGGGGGCCTCCTGCGGAGTCGGGCGGGCGGTCCTCGCCCGGTACCAATCGACCGGGTCCGACCCCGGCCGACAGCATTCTACCCGACCGGCCCGACCGTCGCGCCCGGAGTTCGCGGCAGGACCGACACGGTTTGCGCAGCTTGCCACCGCAGTAGGGGGGGGTCGCTAATGGACGGAGAACCCGCGGACGAGCCGCCCGACGTGGTCACTCGCCTGGAAGCCGGCGAGTGGGACGACCGGATCGCCGCGCTGGGCACCATCCGGGCCGGCGGTCCGATCGCGCCCGAGCTGTACACCCGCGTCGTCGCACTCCTCGACGTGCCCGGTCTGGGGCACCGGGAGTTCGTCGTCGGGGTGCTGGCGGAAATCGGCGGGCAGGTCGTGCCGGTGCTGTGTCACGCCCTCGCGACCAGCCCGCCGGAGGACGGCGGGTTCCGGCGGGCGGTGATCGTCGCGCTCGCCGCGATCGGCCCGGCCGCGGCGGAGGCGATTCCCCTGTTACGGGACTTGCAGGCCGACGAGTGGCTCGGCCCCCCGGCGACGCGGGCGTTGGAACGGATTGCGGGAACCTGCTCCAACGGCGGCCTCCGCACACTCTTGGGATTAGCCGTCTGCGCCGTACTGCTCGGGGTCGCGGTCGCACCGGCCGGACCCGGACTGCCCGGCCCCGGTGCGGCCGTGCTGCTGGTCGTCGGCGTGGTCCTGGCCGTCGGCGTGCTCGCCGTCCGGGAGCGGTCCCCGCTCGTCACACTGGTGGCGATCGCGTGCGTGAGCGGCGGCATCGCGTTCGGGGCGGTGAACTGGATCGGGACCGTGTTCACCACCGTCGCAACCGTGCTCGACCCAAAGGGGCGGTGAAGGGCGGTCATGCCCCGGAATAGAGGCTCCGGATCACCTCGCCGCGGTTGAGCTGGACGGGCCGGTTCAGCCGGTCGCGGACTTCCGCTTCGGGGTCGAGGCCGAGGGCGGAGTAGACCGTCGCGCCGAGGTCGTCCGGGGAATAAGCGGGCGTGACCGGGTAGGCGGCGGTCGCGTCGGACTTGCCGACGACCGTGCCGCCCCGGACGCCGGCCCCGGCGAACAGGGCAGAGAAGCACGCGGCCCAGTGGTCGCGGCCGGCGTTCTTGGTGTCCACCTTCGGCGTGCGGCCGAAGTCCCCGACCACGATCACCAGCGTTTCGTCGAGCCGGCCGGACGCGGCCAGGTCGTCCAGTAACGCGGAGACACCCGCGTCCAGCGGCGGGAGCAGGTCGCCCTTCAGCCGCTTGAAGTTGCCCGAGTGCGTGTCCCAGTTCTGGACCGGCCCCATGTTCGCCTGCACGACCGGCACCCCCGCCTCGACCAGCCGGCGGGCCAGGAGCAGCGACTGGCCGAACAGGTGTCGGCCGTACTTGTCGCGGACGGCGGCCTTCTCCTCGTCGATGCGGAACGCCTTCGCCACCTTGCCGGACGTGAGCAGCGAGAACGCCTTTTCCTGTTGGTCGCTGAGCCGCCGGCCCTCGGCCGAAGCCGCGAGGGACCGCTGTTGCCGGTTCAGGTCCGCGAGCAACGCCCGGCGGTCCGAGAGGGTGTTGACGTCCAGCCCGGCGGCGGGGGCGACGTCGTCGACTTTGAAGTCCGGCAGGTTCGGGTCGCGGGTGAGCTGCCAGGGGTCGTGCTTCGGCCCCAGGAACCCGCCGTGCTGACCGGGCCAGATCAGCGGCCCTTGCTGCAGGAACGTCGGCAGCGTGACCCCGGCGGGCAGGCCGTCCGTCGGCGGCCGGAGGTAGCTGACCCCGGCGGCGTACACCGGCCAGTCGTCGCGGGACAGCGGCTTGTCGAACTTCCCGCCCGGCTGCAGCGCCCCCGTCAGGACGTGGTGCGTCGCCCCGGTGTGGTTGTTGTCCTTGTGCGACATCGTCCGCACGACGGCGTACCGGTCCGCCCGGGCTGCGAGTTTCGGCAGGTGTTCGGTCACGAGCAGGCCGGGCGTCTTCGTCCGGATCGCGGAGAACTCGCCGCGGATTTCCGGCGGGGCGTCCGGCTTCGGGTCGAAGGTGTCGATGTGGCTGGCCGCCCCGGTCAGGAAGACGAGGATGACCGACTTCGGCTTCCGCGGCGTCGTCCCCGCCGCAACCGGCGACGCGGCCGAGACGCCGAGCAGCGCGGAGTACCCCACCTGGAGGAGTTCGCGGCGGTTCAACCCGAGCAGGTGCGTGTGGGTCATGGCAGGTTTCGCGAAAAGGAGCCGTCGGAACGGCCGGAAGGCGGGTAAACACAGATTACCCCAGACCACGGACGAGTGCAACTCGGTCGGCCCCCGCCGCCGCGGATTGCCCCCCGACTTCCGCAACACACTAACACTGACACTATCACTTTTTCCGCTGGCCAAGCAGTGATGGTGCGAGTGTCGGTGACAGTGCAGAAGGGGAAGTGCCGAAATCGGGAGGCACACCCGCCGCGGATTGCCCTTTTTTCCCCGCCCCTGTTGGCGTACCATTCGCGGCGAACGGCCCCGCTCTGCCGCGGAAGGATTCCGCTATGTCGTCGACGCCGCCCACCCCGAACGACCTGACCCGCCAGCAGCTCGACGAACTCGACGCGCTGCTGCAGCGGATGCTCACCGTACCGCTGCCGACGCCGGAGCCCGTTCCCGCCCCGGTTGCCCCGTCCGCGTGGCGAATGGACCCGCCGGCCCCGCTCCGGCGGCCGTTCGTGACGGAAGAAGTGCCGGCCCGGGAGCCGGAGCCCGTTCTCGCGGCGGCCCCGGCGGTGTTCGTGCCGGTAACGCCCGCGGCGGCCCCGGAACCGTTCCGGCCGCTCCCGACGGTGAGCCTGGCCGCCTCCTTCCCCGCGCCGACGGTCGAGGTGGAGCCCCCCGCGTTTCCGCCGGAGCCGGTGACCCTCCGCGGGGTGGACGCCCCGGCCCTGCCCGCCAACTTCCGCCCCGAACCGGTCCCGGACCCCGAGCCCGAGCCGGTGCCCCTGGTCGAAGCGGAGCGGCCGCCGGCGGAAGCCGAGCCGCGACCGCGGGTGCCGCTCCTGCTGTGGCCGCTGTTCGCCGTGAACTGGGTCATCGAGACGCTGCTCGGCCTGTTCGGGCCGCTCGGGGCGGTGCTGACGAACCCCGTGTCGAAACACGTGCTCGGCGTGCTCGGGGTGGTCCTGCTCGCCGCCGCCGGGGCGTGGGCCGCGCGGGGGATGGGCTGGGTGCGGTTCCCGATCCCCCGGTGAGCTTCCGGGTTTGCGGTTCTCGCGGCGGCCGTATAATCACCGCATCCGAAATCCGGGCCGGTTCGTTCCGAACCACTCGTGCGCCCGCATCGGACCGAGGCCGTCGATGTCGTCCCCTCCCCCGCTGCGAAAACTCGACCCCCTGGCCGCCGTCCTGTCATACCTCTTGCCCGGCCTCGGGCAGGTCGTGCAGGGCCGCATCGGCAAGGGGGTGCTGTTCTTCGTCGGCATCTACGGGCTGTTCTTCTACGGCATGTGGATGGGCCAGATGAAGAACGTCTGGCTGCCGGACGCCACGGAACTGCCGGACGCGGACGTGCCGGTCGCCGGGAAGTTGTTCGGGGTGCCGAAGGCGCTGTACTACCGGCCGCAGTTCGTCGGGCAGTTCTGGATCGGGATGGCCGCGTGGCCGGCCCTGATGCAGTACGCGAGCACGCCGCCCGAACCGGACGCCGAGTCGGGCGGGCCGCCGCCGACGAAGTACCTCGGGCACTACATGCAGGCCCCGAACGAGGCGGCGCTGAACGACCTGCAGCGGAACGGCAACAAGCTGTGGGACCTCGGGTGGGTGTACACGGTCATCGCGGGGGTGCTGAACGTGCTGGTCATCTACGACGCCTTCGCCGGCCCCGTGGTCCGCGACGAGGACGAGCCGGACGCCGCCCCCGCCCAGCCCGAACCGGGGGCCGGCTCATGACCCCGCTGTTCGCCACCGCGAGCGTGTACTGGCACCTGCCGATCCTCCTCGTCGTGTTCAGCCTCGTGTACAGTGCGACCCGCCACGACCGGTGGGACCGCATCCTGTGGGAGGCCGGCGGCTGGGTCGTCCGGATGGCGACGTTCCTGGTCGGCATCGCGGTCGGCCTGTACGTGTTCTCCTCGTACCCGGACTACTGGCCGTACCTCGCCGGGGCCGCGGCGGCGGTCACCGTATTCGTGATGTACGTCCTGCCGGCCCTGACGAAGAAGCCGACGCCGCCCCCCGCCAACTCGACGGCGAACGTGCCGAAGTAGCCGCCACGGGTGCGCCTCCGGATTTTCTCAATTTGGCGAGCCGCCCACGCCAGTGGGCGGGTCAGAGTCGTCCACCCGCCCACTGGCGTGGGCGGCTCGCCAAAGTCCAGGGGACAACCAGCCGCGAGCCCCAGCCGAATGGCTTTGTGCGTTCAGTTTCATCGCGTTACGATACCTTCATGACCCCGCCGCCCACGCCCGGTTCGCCGACCGCCCCGACGGGGTGGCTGGTCCGCCACGGGGCGATGCGGTTCGTCGGGTGCTTCCCCCCGACCCCGACGGCCGGCACAGTCACTCGATCGGCCACGGTCATCGTCAAAACGGAACGCGGGCTCGAAGCCGGGACGGCCCTCTGCCCGGCGACGCCCCAGGCGCTGGCCGCACTGCCGGACCCGACCCGCGGCGACCTCGTCCGGGTCGCGTCGGCGGACGACCTCAAGAAGATCGCGCACCTCAAGGACATCGAAAAGCGGGAGTACACGGCCGGCAGCGAACTCATCGCGAAGCACAAGCTCGCGATGCAACTCGTGGACGTGGAGCACCTGTTCGGCGGCGAGCGGATCATCTTCTACTTCCTCGCCGAGAACCGCGTCGACTTCCGGGAACTCGTCAAGAGCATGGCCCGCGAGTTCCACGCCCGCATCGAACTGCGGCAGATCGGCGTCCGGGACGAGGCCAAGCTCCTCGCGGACTACGGCGACTGCGGCAAGCCGGTGTGCTGCAACTCGCACATGGTCGTCATGCCGCCCGTCAGCATGCGGATGGCGAAGCTGCAGAAGTCGACCCTCGACCCGACGAAAATTTCCGGCCGGTGCGGGCGGTTGAAGTGCTGCCTTCGGTTCGAGAACGACGTATACGAAGAGTTCCAGGCCCAGCTGCCGCCGGTCGGGGCGCGGGTCGTCACCCGGAAGGGCCAGGGCCGGGTGCTCGCCCAGGAAGTCCTCGCCCGGCGGGTGCTGATCGAGTTCGAGGACGGCCGGCGACTGCCCGTCGCCGTCGACGAGGTGTTGACGCGGTTGTGAGGTGGTGAGGTGGGGAAGGGGTGAGGTCGGGAGGTGGTGGTTTCCACGTCCTCGCCTCGCCGCCGCGTCCCGACCCCACGCCCGACGGAGGAAGCTGTGGACCAGAAGATCTTTGAACTCTCCCGCGAAGACCCCCGCTACGCCTACGAGGCGTACGAGTTCGTCCAGGAGGCGGTGCCGTTCACGCAGGAACTCCTCGACCGCCTGCCGACCGAGGACGACGACCCGGACGCGGACTACCACGTGTCCGGGGACGAACTCGTCCGCGGGGCGTGCGAACTCGCGGTCCGCGAGTTCGGCATGATGGCCCCGGTCGTGTTCCGCCGGTGGGGGCTGACCACGACGGACGACTTCGGCCACATCGTGTTCGCCCTGATCGGCATCGAGAAGCTCGCCAAGTCCGACCGCGACGACCCCGACGACTTCCACGACCTGTTCGACCTGGAAAAGGTGCTCACCGAGGGGTTCGCCCTGACCACCCGCACGCCGCACGCCGGCGGGGCGGACCGATGACCCGGGCGCGGATCCAACTGATCGTGGCGGCCGCCCTGTTCGCGGGCTGGGTGTCCTGGCTCGGGTATACCGTCTCGCAGAAGGGCCGGACGGCGGTCCTGTCGCGGGCGCAACTCACCGCGGCGACGCACCTGCTCGTGGCGGACGTCACCCTCACCCCCGAAGGGTTGCCCTCGACCACAGTGAAAGTCGTCCAGGTCCTCCGCGGCGGCGGGACGCCCGGCAGTGACGTCGAAGTGCTCAACCTGCCGAGCACGTTGCCCCCCGGCGAGAAGGAGTTCCCCGGCAGCGGGACGTACCTGCTCGCGGTGGTCGGCGACGGAAAGTCCTACACCCTCGCCGGGTTGCCGTCCTCGCCGGGCTACGACGCGGCCGCCTACGGCACGAAGGGCCGCCCGCCGGTCTACCCGTGGACCGACGACACGCGGCTGCAACTGAAGGGGTTGGGGCTGGTGCCGTAACTCCCCGGCGAGCGGCGGGGCGTCAGCCCGCCGTGAACGGCACTACTCCCGCGTGCCGCATTCAACTCAGCCTCGGCTTAATGTGAGCGTCTCAAGACCGGCCACGGCGGGCTGACGCCCCGCCGCTCCCCCGGTTCTCGCACTTCCTGCTAAACTACCCCTGTCCGCAAATCCCCGGCCGGCTGCCGCGAATAACCCTTGCACCCGTCCGCCGAGGGCCGCGTCATGAAGTTCACCTACCGCTCCGGTCAGCGCCCGCTCGACGGGTACACGCTCAAGCGCGGGGTCGGGCACGGCGGGTTCGGGGAAGTCTACTTCGGCGTGTCCGACGGCGGGAAAGAAGTCGCCCTCAAGCTGTTACGCGCCCACTCGGACGTCGAACTCCGCGGCGTCGCGAACTGCCTGAACCTCAAGCACCCGAACCTCGTCCACGTTTACGACCTCAAGACCGACGACCGCGGGGACTCCTGGCTCGTCATGGAGTACGTCCTCGGGGAGTCGATGTCGCAGGTCATCAGCCGGCACCCGAACGGGCTGCCGCTGAACCTGTGCAAGGAGTGGTTCGTCAACCTCGCCCGGGCCGTCGGGTTTCTGCACGACCACGGCGTCGTCCACCGGGACCTGAAGCCGGCGAACATCTTCGTCGAGAACGGCACCCTGAAGGTCGGCGACTACGGGCTGTGCAAGGCCCTCGGGGCGTCCGCCCGGCAGCAGACGCGGACGGTCGGCACCGTCCACTACATGGCCCCGGAGATCAGCACCGGGAATTACAACAAACAGATCGACGTGTATGCGTGCGGCGTCATCCTCTACGAGATGCTGACCGGCATCGTCCCGTTCGAGGGGGAGTCCGACGGCGAGATTCTGATGAAGCACCTGACCGCCAACCCGGACCTGTCGAAAGTCCCGGAGGCGTTCCGGGCGGTGGTGGCGAAGGGGCTCGACAAGAACCCGATTCAGCGGTTCGCGACGATGACGGAGTTCGCCCGGGCAGTGGAAGCGGTGCCCGTGCTGCCGTCCGCGGTGCCGCTGAACAACCCGTTCCCGCCGATCCCCGCCGCCGCGACCGCCCCGACGGCGACGCTGCCGCCCGCGCCGCTGCCGGTGGCCACGCCGCTCCCGGTCGCCGCGCCCGCCCCGCCCCCGGTGCGGGCCAAGCCGGTGTCGGTGTACGAGGCCGCCCGCGACACGCTGACGGACGCGACCGGGGCCGCCGTGAAGGCCCCGCTGTTCGCGGCGGTCGCGCTCGTGCCGTACGCGCTGCTGTCGCAGACGACGGACTGGCTCGCGCTCGGGAAGATCTTCGCGGTCACGGCGGCCCTGTCCTGGGCGGTGATCGCGGGGACCGCCGGGGCGACCGCGGACGTGCCGGACGGCTGGGGCCGGCGGATGCGGCTCGGCGGCCTGGGGCTGCTGGTCGGCCTGCTCGCGTTCTGGCTGGACGGCTGGGAACTTCCCCGGGCCGCCACCCCGGACACCCCTGCGGCGGAGCGGTACGTCTTCGGGAAGGTGGAACTGAACCCCGACGCGGCGAAGGTGGGCTGGCACTACCTCTGCTACTTCGGCGCGGTCCTGGCCGCCGGCAAGTGGTGGCGGTCGACCGCCCGCGACCGGGCCGAGCGGTTCAGCGTCCTCCCGCTGCTCGGGGCGTCAATGTGGGGGCTGGTGCTCTGCTTCCTGTGGCCGTGGCAGTCCGGCGGCGTCTGGGCCGGGGGCGTCATCCCCCTGGTGATCGCGACCCTGAGCGTGCAGTTCGCCAGCCCCTGGGTGCCGCCCGCACCCGTGGCGGCCCGCCGGAACAAGCTGCGGTTGGCGTGAGCGACGTGAAACCGCGACGCGCTCTTTCCTGTTCCCTCCCCCTGGGAGGGGGGAGGGTGAGGGTGGGGGTCGCTTCGGGGATGAAGACATCACCCCCACCCCAACCCTCCCCCCTCCAGGGGGAGGGAGTCAGATTCGGAGCCCGACCATGCACCACCGACACCGCCCGCACCTGCCGCCGCAGCCGACCCGCCGGTCCGGGGGGATCGTGTCGTTCCTGTTCTGGCTGGGCGCGGTCCCGGTCGCGGCCGGGCTGCTGTTCCTCGCGGCCCCGCGGTCGGCGGTCCACGTGTCCGCACCGCCGCCGCCGAAGCGGCTCGATTCGCTGACCGCAAACCAGCTGCAGGACCACGCCGCGAAGAACGGGATCGTCGGCGGTGCGACCTCCGGGCAGAAGGCCCTCGCCGCGGTTTCGACGACGAGGCCCGAGTTCGCCCAGGCGGTCCCGGTCCGCGCGCCGGGCGACACCGCGCCGGTCGTCGCGACCCGGCCGGTCGCGTTCGAGCGGGGGGCGGCGGTTCGCGGCAAGGCGGTCATCCGCATCCCGGAGGTCCGCAGCGAGGCCCCGCACTCGTCCGAGGACCGCGCGATCGCGGACGCCGTCGAGGTCGGCCGCCAGAAGCTCGCCGAGTACCTGCGGACCCTCGACCCGCCGATCGCGGACACCCCGGAGGCGTGGGTGATCCGCGACCAGTACGTCCGGCCGGGCTCGGTGGAGAAAATCCTCCCGACGCAGGCGATCAAGGACGAGTGGAAGGCCGCGAAGCTGAACCCGGAACGGGTGTGGGTGAAGCTCGACATCGAGGTGAGCGAGGACCAACTCCGCCAGCTCCGCGCGAAGGGCCGGCTCGTCGACGCGGGCACCGCCGGCGGCATCTTACTGGCCCTGACCGCCGTCCTGTTCGGCTTCCTGCGGCTCGACGCCTGGACGAAGGGCTACCTCACGACCGGCCTCGGCATCGGCGCGGCGGTGCTCGCGGCCGTTGTCGTGGTGGCGGTCGCGCTGCTGATGTGACGCCCGCGACCGCACGCCACTCCGAGCACGTTCATTTTCTTTTCACCGATGGCCGCAACGCAATCCTGTATGATTTCGTCACGTCTCGACAGATCGTAGTCTCGGCAGATGGTCCCGTTAAACGGACGCCGGGTATCGAACCGGTCGGGCGGCGGGAATCCTCTGCCGGCACGACCCGTTCGCCTTGGCGGGCGGAGCGTGCGGCCGTATCGTCGCTTCACGCCACTCGTGCGACGGCCCGTGACCCGTGGCTTCCGGAGGTCGCTGTGAATCTGAGCGTCTTCGACCTGTTCAAGATCGGCATCGGCCCGTCGAGTTCGCACACGGTCGGGCCGATGGTCGCCGCGTTCCGGTTCGTCTCGACGCTGCGGGAACGCGGGCGGCTGGCCGACACCGCGCAGGTCCGGACCGATCTGTACGGGTCGCTGGCCCTCACCGGCCGGGGGCACGCGACGGACAAGGCGGTCCTGCTCGGCCTGTCCGGGGAACGGCCCGAGTCGACCAACCCCGACCACGCGGACGCCACCGTCGACGCGATCCGCCACACCGGCAAGCTGTGCCTCGGCGGGGAGCGAACCATCCCGTACCGGGAGGCGACGGACCTGCTGTTTCACGAAACCGAGACCCTGCCCTTCCACCCGAACGGGCTCCGGTTCACCGCGGTGTCGGCGGGCGGGGACGTGCTCGCGGCGGAGAACTACTACTCGGTCGGCGGCGGGTTCGTGGTGAAAGAGGGCGAGACCGCGGGGGCCGTCGCGAGCCGGCGGGTGCCCCACGAGTTCTCGTCGGCGGCCGAACTCCTCGCCATCGGCACGCAGACCGGGCTGAGCATCGCCGACGTCATCGCGACGAACGAAACGACGTGGCGGACACCGGCCGAGACGGACGCCGGGCTCGATCGCATCTGGGCGGTGATGTCGCAGTGTATGGAGCGCGGCATGGCCACGCCGGGCGTTCTGCCGGGCGGGCTCGGGGTGAAGCGGCGGGCGCACGACCTGCACCAGCAACTCCTGAAGGCCGGCGACGCGGACCCCCTCCGGGTGTTCGACTGGGTGAGCCTGTTCGCCCTGGCGGTGAACGAGGAGAACGCGGCCGGTGGGCGGGTCGTGACGGCCCCGACGAACGGCGCGGCGGGGGTGATTCCGGCGGTCCTCGCCTACCACTACCGGTTTCATCCGGGGGCGTCGGCCGCGAGCGGCCGGACGTTCCTGCTCACCGCCGCCGCCATCGGAATGCTGTACAAGCGGAACGCCTCGCTGTCGGCCGCGGAGGTCGGCTGCCAGGGCGAGGTCGGGGTCGCGTGCAGCATGGCCGCGGCGGGCCTCGCGGCGGTCATGGGCGGGACGAACGCCCAGGTCGAGAACGCCGCCGAGATCGGGATGGAGCACAACCTCGGGCTGACCTGCGACCCGGTCGGCGGGCTGGTCCAGGTGCCGTGCATCGAGCGGAACACGATGGGCGCGATCAAGGCCGTGAACGCCGCCCGCCTGGCCGTCCTGCACGGCGACGGCACCCACCGCATCTCGCTCGACCACGTGATCGAGACGATGCGGCGGACCGGGGCCGACATGCAGGCGGCCTACAAGGAGACGTCGCTGGGCGGGCTGGCGGTCAACCGCATCGAGTGCTGACCGGTCCGTCCGTTGCGTGCAGCCCCGTCCCGAAGCCGGTCGCCTGTTTGACCGACCGGTGCCGCGGGTTCTTGTCGAATACCGTCCCGTGCTCGCCCGTCTATTGTGCAGTCCCCACTCCGGTTCGATCCCTCGGGCTCTCCCGACTGCCACACAGGAGGCGATCGTGTTTCTCGTCATCGGTCTCGCCGGGCTGCTCTCCGGCCCTCTCACCCTCCAACCGCCCCAGCCCCCGCTCCCGCCGGACAAGCGGGCCCCGGTGGAAGATCCGGGCAAGAAGGACCGGGAGCGGGTCGACGGGACCGGCCGGCCGGTCGACGACTGGTCCCTCGGCCGCCTCGGGGACGGCTCCCGGCTCGCGGTCACCGGCCAGCTGATGCGGCCCGCCGGAACGGTGCTGAACGTCAAGGGGAGCCCGCGGAGTCTGGCGCTGGCCCGGTCCGGGAAGTACCTCGTCGCCAAGAGCAGCAGCGCGGTCGCGGTCGCCGACGCCGCCACGTTCAAGCTCGTGGCCGAGTTGCCGTACCCGGACAAGGACGGCGGGTCGATGAGCGGGCTGGCCGTGTCCGCGGCCGGGACGACCGTCTACTACACCGGGCGGCACTCGGCGCTGTACTCGGCGACCGTCGGCGAAGACGGGCGGCTTACGCCGGGGCCGACGATCAACCTCGCGACCGGCACCCGGCCGGTCTACCCGCTCGGGGTCGGCCTGTTCGGCGACGACAAGTTTGCCGCCGTCGCCCTCTCGATCGACAACCAGGTGGCGATCGTCGACCTCGCGGCCGGGAAGGTGACAGCCCGCATCGACGTCGGCGTCTGCCCCTACGGCGTGGCCGTCACCCCGGACGGGAAGACCGCCTTCGTGAGCAACTTCGGCGGCCCGCGGGCCAAACCGGGGGACCGGACCGGGAAGTCCGCCGGGACCGACGTGGCGGTCGACGACCGCTCGGTCGCCCTGCGGGGCAGCGTCTCCGTCATCGACCTCGCGACGAAGGCGGTGGTCGCCACCGTCGAGACCCGCACCCACCCCGAGGCGCTCGCGGTCAGCCCGGACGGGACGACCGTCTACGCCGTGGACGCCAGCGGGGACGGGGTGACGGTGATCGACGCGGCCCGGCGGAAGGCGGTCGGCACGCTCGGCACCCGGCCCCGGGCCGACCTCCCCTACGGGAGCCTGAGTTCCGGGATCGCCGTCAGCCGCGACGGGGCGACCGTGTACGTCGCCAACGCGGGGAACAACGCGGTCGCCCTGATCGACCCGAAGCGGGGCGAGGCCCCGTTCGCCCTGATCCCGGCCGGCGGGTTCCCGGCCGCGGTGTGCGTCGGCGACAAGGCCGTGTTCGTCGGCAACGCCGAGGGGTACGGCGGCGACCTCCAGCGGGTGCCGCTCACCGCCGACCCGGCCGAGTTGAAGAAGTGGACGGAGACCGCCGAGCACGGGTTCCACCTGCCGGACATCCTCCGGGCGGTCGAGCGGCAGCGCTCGGGCGTCAAGCCGGTGCCCGTGCCGCGGAACCCCGGCGAGCCCTCGACCCTGCGGCACGTCGTCTACGTCATCAAGGAGAACAAGAAGTTCGACCAGGTGCTCGGGGACATCGGCAAGGGCCGGTGCGAGCCCAAGTTCTGCGAGTTCCCCCGGGCGATCACCCCGAACACCCACGCCCTCGCGGACCAGTTCGTGCTGCTGGACAACTACTACTGCTGCAGCGGGAACTCCGCGAACGGGCACCAGTGGGCCGTGCAGGGGCTGGCGACGCCCTACCGGGTGAAGGGGGAAGCCCCCCGCGTCGCCTACGACTTCGGGACCGACGCCCTGACCTACGCCGGGTGCGGGTTCGTCTGGGATCACGCGATCCGCGCCGGCGTCTCCTTCCGGAACTTCGGCGAGCTGGACTACCCCAAGCTGGTCAAGGGCAAGACGTGGAAGGACTTCTACCGGGGGTGGAAGGCCAAGGACGGGTCGGCCGCGTTCGAGTGCGACTACCGGATCGACGTGCTGCGGAAGTACAGCGACCCCCGCTACCCCGGCTGGCAGATGGCGATCCCCGACCAGGTCCGGGCCGACGTGTTCCTCACCGCCCTGGCGGAGTTCGAGAAGGCCGGGCAGATGCCCGGGCTCACCATCGTCTACCTGCCCAACGACCACACCGAGGGGCCGAAGAAGGACCACCCGACCCCGCGGGCCTACGTCGCCGACAACGACCTCGCGACCGGCCGCATCGTCGAGGCCCTCTCGAAGTCGAAGTTCTGGAAGGACATGGCGGTGTTCGTCAACGAAGACGACCCGCAGACGGGGGCCGACCACGTCTCCGGGTACCGGTCGCTGTGCCTGGTCGCCAGCCCGTACGCGAAGCGGGGGGCGGTGGTCAGCCGGTTCTACAACCAGGCGTCCGTGCTGCACACAATCTGCAACATCCTGGGGATGCCGCCGATGAACCAGACGGTGGCCGCCGCCCCGCTCATGGACGAGTGCTTCACGCCGACCCCCGACCCGAAGCCGTTCGCCTGCCTGCCGGCCGGGGTCGCGCTGGACGAGATGAACCCCGACCCGAAGGACCCCAAGGCGAAGGCGATGCTCGACCTGCTGCCGCAGTTCCGGGCGATGGACTTCTCCCGCCCCGACCGGCTGACGCCGGCTCAGCAGGACGTGTTCAGCCGGTACGTCTGGTCCACCCTCCGGCCCGACGCCCCGTTCCCCGCCGACTACGCCGGCCCGCACGGGAAGGGGTTGAAGGCGCTCGGCCTGTCACTCGAATCCATCGGTGCCGAGCCGGACGACGATTGACGGCGGAACGCGCCGATCCGCCTGAAGTTGACACCGAACGGTGTTGATTGGTGATCGTTGCTCCCCTCTCCCCAACGGGGAGAGGGGAGACAGAATCGGGAGTCCACGCGATTGGGTAGGACTCCCCCACACGGGTTCCCCGCCGGCGGCCATCTTCACTCCCCGCCGACGGACTTCAGCTTGTTCTTGGCCGCGGCCGCGAGCTTGGTTTTCGGGGAGAGCTTGCCGGCCAGCTTCAGCATCGCCACGCCGAACTCTTTCTCGACGCCGGCCCGCTCCGCGAAGTGGAAGCCGAGGTAAAAGACTTCGTCCGGGTCGAGCCACTTCGCCTTCTCGATCGTCTTCGCCACCGTGTCCGCGTCTTGTCCGAGGATCTGCTCGAACTGCCGCAGGCAGTGGTCGGTCGCGCGGAAGTCGGCGGCGAGTTCCTTGCCGGAGAGCTTGAGCCCGCACAGGGCCAGTTCCAGGCGGATCGGCAACCCCACGGACGGGTCGCGGGCCAGCAATTTCAGGTACTTGACCGCGGCGTCGTAGTCCTTCTTCTTCCGGCGGGCGACCGCATACTCGTGGATCTGGTCCCGCAGCCCGACGGCGTCCGCTTCTTTGAGCAGGAACAGCAGGGCGTCCGCGCGGTGGTCGTTGGCCTCGAGGAACCCGGACGCCTGCTCGAAGAGTTCCTCCCGGAGCTTCGGCGGGAACCCGGCCGCGAACGGGGCGATCGACCGGGCCAGGCCCCACGCCTCGTCCGGGGTGGCGGCCTTCAGCACGGCCCCGGCGAGGGCCTTGCGGCCGTGCTCCATCAGCGCCAGCTTCGACCGCGCCGCGTCCCGCAACGCCTTGTCCGCGTGCGGCAGCTGGGCCATCAGCGCCTCCGCGAGTTCCGGCGTGTCGCGGGGGCCGATCTTGTCCAGGGCGAGCCGCCGGGCCGCGACGTCCGGGGCGTGCAGCAGCGCGAGCCACTCGGGGAGTTGCTTGTCCGTCACCGGCAGGCGGTTCAACACCACGAGGGCCGGGGCGGCGACCGCGAACTCGGGGGCGACCGCGGCGGCGAACAGTTTCTTCCACTGGTCCTTGCTCGGGGTCGTCACCCACCCGCCGACGGCCTGGAGCGCGGCGGCGCGCACTTCGATGGGGTACGGCGGCTGGGTGCGGTCCCAGAGGACGTCCGCGGCGGACGGGTCGTTCAACGCGGCCAGCACCCGCACCACCGGGAGTTCGGCCGTGCCGGGGAGCCGGGCCTTCTTGTTCGCCGCGACCGCGACCAGCGCCTCGGCGAAGGCGGCCTTCTGCTCGGCGGTCATGTCCCGCGCCCGGTTGACGATCGCGTTCGCGGCGGCGGACGAGATCTGCTGGTCCTTGTCGGTCAGCACCGCGACGGCGGCTTCCGGCGTGCCGGCACTGGTGAGGGCGGACGCGATGTACCGCCGGACGCCGGGCACGACGGTGTGCATGAGCCCCTGGAGGCCCTTCACCCCGTCCGGCCCCATGCGGGCGGCGGCCTCCGCGGACAGGCTGGCTTCTTCGCCGCCGGACTTGATCCGGTCGAGCAGCGTCGGCAGGGCCTTCGGGAGCTTCAACTTGCCGGCGGCGCGAATGGCCGCGAGGCGGACGTCGGGGGCCTCGTCGCCGAGCCGGGCGACGAGTTCGCCGGCCAGTTCCGCGTCCTTGACGGCGAGCTCGCCGGCAACGAGGGCGGCGGCGGCCCGCACGTCCGCGGGCTGGTCGGGCTTCAACAGGCGAACGAGTTTTTTGACGGGAACGTCCACGGCGGCCCCGGTGTGCGGAAGGGAACGGGGTCAGGGTACGGATTTCGCGGCCGAAGTCGCGACGACAAAACGGTCGGATTCGGGTGCGACACGCCCCGGTTCGGGCACGGCCTGCCCGGTCCCGCCGCACGGGCGGCCGGCCCGCACTCCGCCCAACGCTCACGGCCGACCCATCTCCCGCAAACTTCTCCGGAATTTCAACCAGAATCTTGCGTCCCGCCCGGGTTTCGGGCAGTCTATCTTCTTGAAGAAATCGGGTGGACGCTCCCCCTGCCCGGTTGATTCGTGGGCTACCATGAATTACGGCCCCCGGATTCATCCAGGAGTTCGCCACAGATGAACGCTGCCCGGCAACTGCGACCCGCGGCCGTGTGCTTGGTCCTGCTCGCCGGGTTCGCCGCCCCCGCGCGAGCGGTCGACTCCGCGAAGGAGCCCTGGGAACCCCTCCGGACCAGTTCCCCGGACACGCCCGAAGAACTCAAGGCCCTGCAAGACCGCGTCAAGAAGGTGGTCGATCAGGTCACGCCGACGGTCGTCGCCGTGCTCATCGGCCCCGGCGCGGGCAGCGGGGTGATCGTCCGCGACGACGGCCTCGTGTTGACGGCGGCGCACGTCATCGGCAACAAGCCCGGCGCGGCGCTGAAGATCGTCCTGCCGGACGGCAAGATGGTCAACGGCAAGACGCTCGGCGTGAACCCGAAGCTCGACAGCGGGATGCTGATGATCACCGACAAGCCGCCGAAGGACGCCAAGTGGCCCGGGGCGAAGGACGGCAAGTGGCCGGTCGCGGAGATCGCCCGGTCCGGGGACTTGAAGAAGGGGCAGTGGGTCGTCGCCCTCGGGCACCCCGGCGGGCCGAAGCCCGAACGCCGGCCGCCGGTCCGGGTCGGGCGGTTCGAGAACTACACGAAGAACGACCAGACCATCCGCACCGACTGCACCCTGGTCGGCGGCGATTCCGGCGGGCCGCTGTTTGATCTGACCGGGAAGGTCGTCGGCATTCACAGCCGGATCGGGCTGTTCCTCGAAAACAACATGCACGTCGCGACCGAGGCGTTCAAGGACGAGTGGGACAAGCTCCTCGACGGGAAGGCGGTCGCGAAGGCGGACGTGGAACTCGGCGTCGTGATCGACGACACCCAGGGCGAGTCCGTGGTGGTCGAATCGGTCGTCGAGGGCAGCGCCGCGGCCAAGGCCGGGCTGAAGGCCGGCGACGTGATCCTCAAGTTCGACGGCGAGCGGCTGAACGCCCCGAACGACCTCAGCCAGTCGCTGCTCACCTGCGAGCCGGGGCAGAAGGTCAAGCTCAGCGTCCAGCGGGGCGAAAAGACGCTCGAACTCTCCGTCACGCTGGGCAAGCGCTCGAAGTCGAAGGACTAGTCCCCGTTTCCTCTCCGGAACCGCACGCATCCCCACGACAAATCCCCGCACGGAGTCCGCTGCCATGCCCCGCTTCCCCCGCCTGCTGATCGCCGCCGTCGTCGGCACCCTGGCCGCGGCCCCGGCGTTCGCCGAGTCCAGCTCCGACAAGGGCAAGAAGAAGCTCCCGAAACTCTTTGCCGCGGCCGCCGAGAAGGTGTCGCAGTCGACCGTGCGGGTCAAGGCGGACGGGAAGGACGCCGCCCTCGGGACGGTCGTCTCGGCGGACGGCTTCATCCTGACCAAGGGCTCCGAGCTCCGCGGCGAACTGTCCGTCATGTTCCCGGACGGCTCCGCCTACGACGCGACCTACGTCGGCTACCACAAGCCGACCGACATCGCGCTGCTGAAGGTGGACGCGGAGGGGCTGAAGCCCGTCAAGTTCGCGGACGCCAAGGAGGCCGAGGTCGGCAACTGGGTGGCGGTGGCCGGCATCACGAACGAGGCCGTCGCCGTGGGGGTCGTCAGCGCCGGGGTCCGCAAGCTGTTCGGCCAGGAAGCGTTCGTCGAAAACTTGAACAAGGGCTACCTCGGGATCCGGCTGAAAGACGCCGAGGACGGGGAAACCGGCGTCGTGATCGCCGCACTGGAGCCGGACGCGGCCGCCGCCAAGGCCAAGCTCAAGGCGAAGGACGTGATCGTCGAGGTGGCCGGCAAGCCGGTCAAGGACCGCGACAACCTGCTCGCCCTGCTCGAAGGCTACCGGCCCAACGACAAGGTCAAGGTCCGCGTCAAGCGCGGCGACGAAGATCTCGTCTTCGACGTGAAGCTCGGGTACCGCAGCGAGTTCGACCGGTCCACGATGCAGAACGCGATGGGCGGGGCGCTGTCCGGCCGGCGGACCGGCTTCCCGCAGGTCATCATGCACGACACCGTCATCCGCCCGACCGACTGCGGCGGCCCGCTGTTCGACCTCGACGGCAAGGTGCTCGGGATCAACATCGCCCGGGCCGGCCGGGTCGAGACCTGGACCCTCCCCGGCGAGGTGCTCGCCCCGCTGCTGAAGGAAATGAAGGCCGGCACCTTCCCGCCCCCGCCGGTGAAGGTGTCCTCGAAGTAACCCCGCCACGACCCCGCGCACGAAGCCGGCCGGGACTCCTCGGAGTCCCGGCCGGCTTCGTGTTTCGAGCCGCAACGATTACCGCACCACGTCGAAGGAGTGGAACCGCCCGGTCGGGGCTTGCCAGTCGACCGACTCGGCGTGGACGTGGCCGCCCCACTGCTTGCGGACGACCCGGAGGAACACTTCCAGTTCTTCCCGCGTCCCCTCGGCGAACAGGGACACCCGGCCGTCCGGGAGGTTCTTCACCCACCCGGTCACGTCGTGGCTGCGGGCGATGTCCGCGGCGGTGGCGCGGAACCCGACGCCCTGGACGCGGCCCGTGTAGTACACCAGTGCGGCAACGGTCGGGGGAGCGAGTTGGGTCGTCGGCATGGGGGCGGCTCACCGGCGGGCGAACAGACACACTTCCGCACCCACGATGATAGCGAACTCCGGGTCGGACTGGCCACCGTCCGCCTCGTTTCCGGGGACGAGCCGCACCGCCCGCACGTCGTGCAACCGGCGCAGCCCGTCGTGGAACGCGGGAACCGTCAACTCGCCGGATCGGGCGCGAACGGCCGCGAACAGCTCCCCGAGCGGGCAGTCGGTGCCGCCTCGGGCGTCCAGGTACGCCAGCGCGTCCGGCCCCCACGGGACGACCGCCCGGACCCCGTCCGCCAGTGCCGGCCCCGCCGCCTCCGCCCGCCGGATCGCGGCCTCGACCCGCTCTGTTAGCAAGTCCAGCCGCTTCAAAAACTCCCCGGCCTTCTCCTCGAACCGGTCCGCGGTGGCGGCGATCTCCCGGCGGGCGTGCTCCATCCAGGCGGGCACCCCCGCCCGCGTGACGCCAATGACCTCCCGCAGTTCCCGCAGCACCGCCTTCGGCGAGTCCCGCTCCTGAACGAACGCCACCCCCGCCGGCGTGACCCGCACCCACTCCGTGACGACCTTCCCCTTCGTCTCCGTGCGGACGGACACGAGCAACCCTTCCGACAGGGCCGCGAGCGCGGCGTCCGCGGACGCCCCGGTGCGGGACGGGAACAGGCCGGCGAGTTTGCCGGACCGGAACAGCCGGTGGTCCCCCGGCACCGCGATGGCCTGCTTCAGCGCGTCGAGGAGCAGTTCCCCGACCCCGGCCCGGGCCGCGAGCGGCGGCTTCGGCGCGGCGGGCTTCTCGGAGGCGTCCGCGTCCGGCTGGTAGATCCGCGGCGCGGCGACGGGGGTGTCCATACCCGAATCTCGCGGGGTGTCGGGAGAACGAACCACCCGTATCGTATGGGTGTCTGTCGAAGAGAAACAGTGCGAGCCGACCGCACAATCTTCAGCCCAGGGCAACGCCCTGGGTTCGCAAGAGTCTTGGATTTTCAGCCTGAAGGGCTGAGAGAAGTTTGTGTCAGGCCTTCAGCCTGAAGAGGATGCAGCCCATTGACCCAGGGCGTTGCCCTGGGCTGAATCCTCCCAGCCCATTGGGCTGAAGCATCCGATGGCGTCCGTCCATCGAGTTGGAACACTCGAACCCGCGAGGTCGTCCCGTGTCCGCGTCCCCCCGCAAGCGCATCCTTAGCGGCGTGCAGCCGTCCGGGAAGCTCCACCTCGGCAACTACTTCGGCGCGATCCAGCAGCACATCGCGATGCAGGACGAGGGCGAGGCGTTCTACTTCATCGCGGACTACCACGCCCTCACGACGCTGCGGGAGGCGGAGGCCAAGGAGTTCGCGGAGTTCAAGCGCAAGAAGACCGTCTCGGACGTGGACCGCGGCAAGATCGTCGCTAACCTGACGCGGTTGCTCTCCGAAGCGAACCCGGACAGGAAAGAGATTTCGACCATTCTCGAAGCCCAAGGGGCGTCCCTGACCGAGCCGGACAAGAAGGCCATTCTCCCCCTCGTCCGCGAGAAGTTCGGCAGCGACTTCGCCCAGCCGTACATGGGCAGCAGCCAGCAATCCACCCCCCGCCTCGCGCCGCAACTGCTCCGCGACAACGTCCACGACGTGGCCCTCGACTACCTCGCCCTCGGGCTGGACCCGAAGAAGGCGACGTTCTACCGGCAGTCCGACGTGCCCGAAGTGACCGAACTCGCGTGGATGCTGGCCACCGTCACCGGCATGGGCCTGCTCGAACGGGCGCACTCGTACAAGGACAAGGTCGAGAACAAGATCACGCCGACGGTCGGGCTGTTCACGTACCCCGTGCTGATGGCCGCGGACATCCTCATCGTGCGGTCGCACCTCGTCCCCGTGGGGAAAGATCAGGTGCAGCACCTGGAAATGACGCGCGACATGGCCGGCTACTTCAACCAGTCCTACGGCGAAGTCTTCCCCGTCCCGCAGGAACGGCTCGGGGAGGCGGCCGTGGTGCCGGGGACGGACGGCCGGAAGATGAGCAAGTCCTACGGGAACACCATCGACATCTTCGCGGAGGGGAAGGCCCTGCAAACTGCCGTGATGAGCGTCGTCACGGACTCCACGCCGGTGGACGCGCCGAAGAACCCGGACACGTGCAACGTCTTCGCGCTGTACAAGCTCTTCGCCACGGCCGCCGAGTTGAACGACCTCGCGGACCTGTACAAGAACCCGCTGCTGAGGGCCGAGACGCGGGAGGGGAAACCCTTCGGCTACGGCCACGCGAAGAAGTTGCTCCTGGCGAAGATCGACGCCCACTTCGCCCCCGCCCGCGAGCGCCGCAAGCAACTCGAACGCGACCCCGGCACGGTGGAAGAAGTGCTCGCCGCCGGGGCGAAGCGGGCGCGGGAGGTCGCGACCGTCACGATGCGGCTCGTCCGCGAGCGGGTCGGGATGAAGTAGCGGTCCCCGTCGGAGTCCGGCTACCGACAGCGGATGCCGTGGTACTCCAGCGGGAACTCGTAGTCCTTCCGCAGCGGGTGGCCGACCCAGTCGTCCGCGAGGAGGATGCGGCGGAGGTCCGGGTGGCCGGCGAACCGGACGCCGACGAGGTCGTACACCTCGCGCTCGTGCCAGTCGGCGGTCGGCCACACGCCGGACACCGTCGGCACTTCCGGAAGTTCCCCGACCGCGTCGTTCGCCCACCGGGGGAGCAGCACCTTGACGGTGAACCGCCGGCCGGGGTGTGCGGTGCTGCTGACGTGGTAGACCAGTTCCAGGTGCGGGTCGAACCCCGCCTTGGCGGCCTTCTTCGCGTCCGGTTCGAGGTAGTCGACGCCGGAAAGGTTGTTCAACAGGTCGAACCGCAGCCGGGGGTCGTCCCGGAGGAAGATACACACCTCCACGAGTCGCGTCGGGTCGACGGTGACGAACGGGTCCGAGCCGGCCGGGGCCTTGCCGGCGACGGCGGACCCGAACACGGCTTCGAGGGCGGCGGCGATCTCGGCGGCGGTCATGCGGGCTCCAGGAGCGTACGGAAGGGGGCGGGGGACGCGGCCCAGGTGGCGTCGTAGGTCGGCCCGAGCGGGACCGGGACGTGCCGGGTCGGGGTCAGGAACAGCGGCATGTCCGGGAGCGGGTCGCCGACCGCGACGGGTTCGATGTACGCGGTCAGCGGGTAGCGGGCGGCGTACCCGACCAGCGTCAGCGGCTTGTCCGGGGGCGGGTCGAACGGCTCGTCGTGGAACTCGTCGGCGATGGCCTTGTGAATCCCGGACGGGTCGCGCGGCGTCGGCGGGAACAGGTCGACGACGAGCAGGTGAACCCCGGACCGCAGGAACGCGGCGGCCTTCTCGACGAACGCCCGGATCGCGTGCCGGCTGTCCTTGTTGCCGGGGGAAACCACTTCCATGACCGCGACGACGTCCCCGAGCGCGTGGCGAACGACGATCCGGTTCGCCCGCCGGGCGTACGCCGCCGCCGGGGAATCGACTTGCTTGACCAGGCGCGTGCGGGGCGGGGCGGCGAGCGCCGTGCCCCCGCCCGGGTCGGATTCTTGCGGAGTCCCGGACACGGCGAGCACGTCCGGTTCCGGCCCGTCCACGCGCTGCTCGACCAGCGCGTAGTAGCCCGACGGCAGCAAGCCCGCGTTGAGGGCGTTGCTGATCGCGGCGGTCCACCGCTGGTGGAAGTCGTGAAACAGCCCGGCTTCGACGCGGGTCCAGTCGTGGATCGGCATCAGGTTCCTCCCGGTTCGGTCGGCTCCGGGGCGAAGGTCACGCCACGGTACACGTCCGCGAGGCGGACGCGGGCCGGGGCGGTGGCCAGGGTGAAGTCCCCGGCGGGGTCGCGGAAGATCGTGAGCACCCAGGTCTCGTCCGGCTGGCGGACGTACCGCTCGACGCGGACCGCGTCCTGGGCGACGAGGACGTACTCCCGGAGGGACGGGACGGCCTGGTAGTGCTCGAACTTCTTGCCGCGGTCGTACTTCTCCGTCGAGTCGGAAAGCACCTCGAAGACGACGTGCGGGTTGAGCAGCGTGTCGCCGTGGTGGTCTTCGAGCTCGGGCGGGCCGCACATGAGGATGACGTCCGGGTAGGTGTAGAGCCCGGTCGCGGAGACTTTGACCCGCGTGTCGCTCGTCACGGTCGTGCAGGTGCTCCCCGCCAGGGCGTTCCGAACGCACCAGGAGAGGTTGTCCTTTACGAGATTGTGGGCGAACGACGCCCCCGCCATTGCGAACATCTCGCCGCGGAGGTACTCGCTCTTGAAGTCGGCGGCCCGCTCCTTCGCGAGGTACTCGGCCGGCGTCAGGCGGGGCTTCGGAACCGCGGACATGCGCGTTCTCCGTCAGGGGGCGGACCCGGTCGGGGACCGGTGGGCGAGGGCCATGTCCCGGCAGGCGCGGAACACCGCGTGGAGGGCCTGCCCGAGCGTGTCGAGGTCCGAGACGGCGAGCGGGCCGGGGTCTTGCGTGAACTCTCGGCTCAGCAAGACGCCGAACTCCCACGTCTTCCCGTTGGAGGCGATCCCGTACACGGGGAGGTCCGGGGTGCCGTTCAACTTCTGAGCGGCGAGCATCTCGGCGAGGCACTGGCCCCACGCCCGCTCGAAGTCGTCGAGTTTCGCCTCCACCACGAGCAGCAGCGGCGGCTCGGGGTAGAACGGCCCGAACTCGGACCGCTTGCACACGAAGTAGTCCGGGATGCCCCGGAGGTCTTCGTCGAACTCCAGCGGGTCGTGTGTGAACAGGCTCAGGTGGGGGCGGTACGACTTCCAGACCTCCCGGAGGATCGGGAAGAGCACGAGTTCGCCCGCCCCGGCCTCCGACCGGACGGGCGGCAACTCGGTGAGATTCAAATTGAGTTCGTCGCGGAACGACGCCGTGAACGGGGGAGCGTCCGCGGCGGGCGCGACGACTTCTCCGGCCACCCATCGCAGGCGGTGCTTCCGGATCACGTCGTCGATCGAGCGGTAGTCCGTGAATGCCATGCCGTCCTCGGGGTTACGCCTTCGCCGGCTTCGCCTTTTCCTTCTCGGCCGCCTTGAACGCCGTCGCCTTCTCCGCCGTGGCGAGTTCGTCCGGCAGCCGCACGGACCCGGTCCGCGTCGGGACCGGCAGGTCGCCCGTCGTCCCCGCGGTGTACGCCCGGGACTTGCGGATCTTGTCCTGCACGCGCATCAGCCCTTCGAGCAAGGCTTCGGGCCGGGGCGGGCAGCCGGGGACGTACACGTCGACCGGGACGACGAGGTCGACGCCCTTGGCCACGTTGTACCCGTACTTGTAGTACGGGCCGCCGCCGCAGGTGCAGGCCCCCATCGCGATGACGTACTTCGGGTCGGGCATCTGGTTGTACAGCCGGCGGACGCGCTCGGCCATCTTCAGGTTGACCGTGCCCGCGACGATCATCAGGTCGGCCTGCCGGGGGGTGGCCCGGAACGCGCCGGCCCCGAACCGGTCGATGTCGTACCGCGGCCCGCCGACGGCCATCATCTCGATGGCACAGCACGCCAGCCCGAAAGTCATCGGCCAGAGGCTCGATTCCCGCGCCCAGTTGACGGCCTGCTCCAGCGACGTGACGACGAACCCGTCCTCGAAGCGGTTCTCGAACATGCCCATTGGGGAACCTCGGTTCAGTTGGCAGCAAACACGGCCTGGACGATGACTCGCTTGTCATCTTCGATGACCTCGAATTCGACCCCGATCGGCGGTAGCCAAATGAACCGGTGAACGGACGACGACATCGGCTCGCCCGTCCGCAGGGGGGAACGCATGAGGTGCGACTCGATCACGTCGGTCGCCTGAGTGACGGACGCCCGGTCGCGGGAAGCGAGCCAAATTGCGGCGAGCATCTGCTCGGCGTGTGGACCCCAGATCACGTTGTACCTCATCCCCGCTTCCCCAAATCGCGAAGGATGTCGGCGAGTTTGCGTCCGTCTCGCTGTTTGCGAAATTCGGCCCGTTCCTCGTCCGTAAACGGGGGCTTCACCCCCGGCGGCGGCACCAGATAGCGTTCCAGGGCGAACACCCCGAGAACTTGCCCGTTCCCGTCCTTGATCTCGACTTCGCCGCCCTTTTGCAGCAGTTCCAGCACCGCCGGGTCCGTGATCGTGACGGAAGACATGGCACAAACTCCCGTGGGGATGACTTTCAAGGTGCGGCGAACACGCCAAGTACAACGACCGTTTTGTCGTCCTCTATCACTTCAAACTCGACGCCGATGAGAGCCCACCATGCGAGTCGGTGGACCGAGGACGACCGCGGAGTTCCTGTTCGTAACGGATCGCGTCGAAGTTCTTGCTCCACGAAGTGTGCCGCCCGGCTGACGGCTGCCCGATCCGCCGCGGCCAGCCAAACGGCGGCCAGCTCGTCTTCCGCATTCGGCAACCAGACGACCCGGTAGTTCACCCTCGCCCCTCCAGGTCGCGGAGAATTTCGTCAAGGGATCGCCCTTCTCGAATGGCCCGCCGTCGAGCGATTTCCTCGTCGGAGAACGGCGACTTCACGCCCGGCGGCGGCACGAGTTTCAGACCCAGGGAAAAGGTTCCCAAAACTTGCCCGTTCGCGTCCTTGATCTCGACTTCGCCGCCCTGTTGCAGCAGCTCCAGCACCGCCGGGTCCGTGATCGTGATGGCTGACATCTCAAGCCCTCCCTTGTGACTCACCCCCGCTGGATTCTACCACAGGCGTCGGCGGTTCCGCATGCTCGGGCGGTTGCCCCGCGACGCTGCGGACCCACTCCAGGTCGCCGCGCTTCCAGAGGTAGGCGAAGCCGACGAGGAGGACGCCGAAGAACACGAGCAGTTCCAGGAACGCGAACTGGGCGAAGGCCAGTGACGCCGTCGCCGTCTCGGGGTCGGGGCTTTCGGCGGCGCGGGTGGCGGTGCCGAACACGACCGCCCACGGGAAGAAGAACGCGATTTCCACGTCGAAAATGACGAACAGCAGCGCGACGACGTAGAACCGCAGGTCGAACTGCACCCACGCCGGCCCGATGGGGGACTCGCCGCACTCGTACACCTCCGCCTTTTCCGGCGACGGCCGGTCCGGGCGGACGAGCCACCCCGCGACGAGGTTGGCCGCCAGGAACGCGACCCCGACGGCGACGAACACGACGAGCGTGGCGACGAGAGCAGTCATGGTTTCACGTTTCAAGTTTCAGAGTTTCAAGGGTCGCAGGTCCACGCACGTGGAACCTGAAACTTCAAACTTGAAACTATGCGGTTTTGGTCCACACCGGCAGCGCCACCTTCTTCGACTCCTGTACCGCCGTCGGGTTGAGCGTGTCCGGGCCCCACGCCGTTTCCAGCGGCAACTTCGCGAAGTCGACGACGCAGCCGTCGCGGGTGTACGTGCTGATGTCGTAGGTGCTGCCCATGAAGATGCAGTCGACCGGGCACGGGTCGACGCACAGCGCACAGAACATGCACTTCGTGTAGTCGATCTTGAACCCCGTCACGACGAACCCCTTCAACGGCGGGGCCGCCTTCTCCTTGTCGATGTAGATGCAGTCGACCGGGCACGCGCGGGCACACTTGTCGCAGCCGATGCACGTCGTCAGGTCGAACCGGTGGAACCCGCGGTAGCGGGGCCGGACGGGGACGGGCTGTTCCGGGTACGCGAAGTGTTGCGTGAACGCCTTCCGGCGGAACGTCTGGGCGAAGTACCAGAGCGTGACGTACATCCCCTTCGCGATCGTCGTGACCGCCAGGCGGACGTTCGTGAGCCAATTTCGCATCGGCGGCACCCGTAGGGGAGTGGGGCGGTGCAGTATTCTATTCCTTGCCGCACCGCCGGCACAACCGTCACACCCCGCACCGCCGGCCTGCGCACCGTCTCCTCGGGTTTTGACCGGTCGCGTCCGTTACAACCGGCCCGTCCCACACCCCCCGCATTGACGGCGTGGCCCGACTGCCGACGCGTCCGATTCCACCGCCGACGCCGTCGGGCCGTGGTTCGGGGCGGACGGCGGACCCGATACATGACCCTGACGGGAACATCCGTCGTCGCGGCCAGCACCGCGAGCGAACACCACGAACAGGACGGACCGGGCTCTGACGGTGGGGGGGAACCCCAGGTCAGCTCCGCCGACGGGGAAGCCGCCGGTGTGCCCGCCCGCCCGATGAGGAGGCGAGTCATGACGAATCGTTGGGGTGCGACCCTGTCCGCGGTGATCCTTGCCGCCGCCTGGGCCGCCCCGTCTGTCCACGCCGGCCACTGCGGCTGTACCAGCTACCCGGCCGGCACCGTCTCCGACGGCCAGACCGGGTTCGCCGCCGCCGGGGCCCCCGGTCCCGGCTACCGCGTCGTCTACGACACCGTCACCGAGACGCGGTACACCACGCAGTACCAGACCGTCAACGAGACCGTGATGCGGCCCGTCACCCGGACCCTGTACCGGGACGAGCAGCGCACGACCTACCGGACCGTGACGGAAACCGTCAACAAGCAGGTCAGCGAGACCGTCATGCGGCCGGTCGAGGAGACCGTCTCCCGCGACGTGACCTGCACCGTCATGAAGCCCGTGACGGAAACCGTCTGCCGCCCGGTCACGGAAACGCACTGCAAGAAGGTGTGCGAGACCGTGATGAAGGACTGCAGCTTCACCGTCTGCAAGAAGGTGTGCGAGACGCACGTCAAGCAGTGCCCGGTGACGGTGTGCAAGCCGGTGTGCGAAACGCACTGCAAGCCGGTCTGCTACACGGTGTGCGTCCCGGTGTGCGAGACCCGCTACTGCGACGACCCGGTCACGTACTGCAAGAAGGTGTGCGAGACGCACATCAAGGAGTGCCCGAAGACGATCTGCAAGCCGGTCACGGAGACCTGCATGAAGCAAGTCTGCCGGCAAGTCTGCAAGGAAGTCTGCGTGACCGAGAACCGCCAGGTGTGCAAGACGGTGTGCGAACCCTGCACGACCTACAAGACCGTCTGCAAGAAGGTCCCGGTCGTCGAGTGCGCCCCGTACTGCCCGGCCCCGGCCAAGTGCGGCCCGGCCTGCGACCCGTGCAAGGCTTCTTGCGACCCCTGCAAGCCGGCCTGCGACCCGTGTGCCGACCCCTGCGACCCGTGCGCCAAGGGCCACGGCAAGCTGTTCGGCGGCGGCCTGTTCGCGGGCGGCCTGTTCGCCGGTCGGTCCCACGCGGACTGCGGCGGCTGCGGCTCCTGCGAAGTCGTCCAGCCCCGCACCGTGACCCGCTACCAGACGGTCACGGAGCAAGTGCCGGTCACGACCTACGTCAAGAAGACCGTCACGGAATGCGTCCCGGTTCAGGTGAAGAAGAAGGTCGTCGAGAACGTCGTCGAGAACGTGCCGGTGACGGTCACCAAGAACGTGCAAGTGACGATCGTGGAGAAGATCCCCTACGTCGTCACGAAGAACGTGCAAGTGACCGAAGTCCGCCGGACCGCCCACACGACGAAGCGGAACGCCCGCGGCGCGTGGACGGACGCCTCGGCCCTGGGCGACGCGGCGAAGAACCTGTGCGGCGACAAGCTGCTCGGCGCGAACGCCGCCTGCGGCATCCCGGCGACGGCCCCGACCTACGACGTGGGCGGCAACGGCCGCGTGTTCGTCGAAGGCCTGAGCGTCCGCCGGACGGAGACCTACACCACCACCCGGATGGTGCAGGAAACCGTGATGCGGTCGGTCCCGTACACCGTCACGAAGAACGTGCAGGAAGTCGTCCACAAGCAGGTGCCGGTCACGGTCGTCAAGAACGTGCCCTACACCGTCACGAAGATGGTCCCCTGCACCGTGACCAAGATGGTCCCCTGCACCGTGACGAAGAAGGTGTGCGAGAAGGTGTGCGTGATGAAGCCGTGCACGGTCATCAAGTGCGTCCCGACGTGCGTGACGAAGCAAGTGCCCTGCACGACCTGCGTCAAGGTGCCGTACTGCGTGACGGAGAACTGCCCGGTGACGGTGTGCAAGAAGGTCGCGGTCCAGGTGCCCTGCACGGTGACCGTGAAGAAGCCGCGGTACGTCCCGTGCGAACCGGCCTGCCCCCCGGCGTGCGGGCCGAAGTGCGAGCCGGCGTGCTGCAAGCCGTGCGACCCGTGCTGCAAGCCGACCGCCTGCGGCCTGGCCGACGTGTGCTCGAACCCGTGCAAGCCGACCCCGGTCCGCGACTTCCTGAGCCGGCTGTTCAAGGGCCGCATGGCCTGCGACCCGTGCGCCCCGGTCGCCTGCGAACCGTGCCACACCGGCTGCAAGTAAGCCCGCCCCGGTGACGTCAGCCCGACCCCCCTCGCCGCGGCGAGGGGGGTCTTTCGTTTCCCTTCCGCCCGACTCACCCGACGAGGCACGCCTTGAACCCCGCGGTCAACTCGTCGCGGTTCAGGTTCCGGCCGATGAAGATCAGCTTGTTCCCGCGGGACTCACCGGGCTTCCACGGCCGGTCCGGCTTGCCGTCGAACAGCATGTGGACCCCCTGGAACACGAACCGGTTCGGGTCCCCCTTGATGCTGAGCACCCCCTTCATCCGGAAGATGTCCGTCCCCTTCTCTTGCAGCAGCCGGCTCAGCCACGCGTTCAGCTTCTTCTCGCTGAGGTCGCCCGGCAGGGTGATCCCGACCGACGTCACCTCCTCGTCGTGCTCGTGGTCCGGCTTGTAGTGGCGGGTTCCGGTCGGCGTCACCTCGCCGGCCTCGCCGACCAACTTCGCACCGAACTCTTCCGGCCCGTGCTCGGTGAACAGCGCGTAGAACTGGGGCTGGGCGACGCGGATCGGGAACGACTTTTCGCCGCCGTCGGGAAGGTCCAGTCGGTGAAGGGTCGGCCCCACTGCGATCGGTTGGCCGGGGGTGACCGGGTGTTCGTCCGCGCTGAACGCCAGGACCGCTTGCTCCTGGACGGCGGTCCGCCCCTCGTCTCCGCCCGTCGCGGTCGGCAGCAGCACGACGTTCATCGCCGGGTCCGGGCCGGTGCCGCACACGAACCGGTACTCGCCGGCGGCGAGGTGGTACACGCCGCCCCACTCGAACGGGTACTCGGGCTCCAGGAACTGCGGGTCGGTGACGAGCGCCCGGTCGAGGTCGAACCCGCCGACGTTCAGGATCTTGTCCATCTCGACGACACTGTTTCGGGTCCGGTACACCTTGGCGGCCGCGTTCATGCCGCGGATCTTCCGCTCCAGCGCGTCGAGGTCGTCGGACGTGACGAGGTCCGTCTTGTTGAGCAGGACCACGTCCGCGAACGCGATCTGCTCCTGGACCTCGCTGGTGTCCCAGTGCTGGTGGACGTGCTTCGCGTCGACGAGAGTCACGAGCCCGTCCAGAGCCGTCTTCTCCCGGACCTCGTCGTCGACGAAGAACGTCTGGGCGACCGGGCCGGGGTCGGCCATGCCGGTCGTCTCGATCAGGATGGAGTCGAACTTGTCCCGCCGCTTCATCAGGCTGCCGAGGATCCGGATCAGGTCGCCGCGGACGGTGCAGCAGATGCACCCGTTGTTCATCTCGAAGATTTCTTCCTCGGCGTTGATGACCAGATCCTGGTCGACGCCGACCTCGCCGAACTCGTTCTCGATGACGGCGATCCGCTTGCCGTGGTTCGCGGTCAAGATGTGGTTCAGGAGGGTCGTCTTTCCCGAACCGAGAAACCCGGTCAGGACGGTGACGGGAACGCGGGCTTCGGTCGAGGGCATGGAGGCTCCGGGCGTAAGTCAGCCGTGGGTGCCGCGGGCCGCGAGGGACCGGACGTCGTCCCGGGTCACCTCGGCCACGGGCTTGAGGAGTTTGTGCCTGCGGGCGCGGCCGGGCTCGCCCAGGACGGCAATGACGGTCTCGACGTCCGGACAGCCGGCCTCCGCGCACCGCAGTTCGGTGACGATCAGGGTGGCGGTGTCCGGCAGTCCGAACAGGTCCGCCGCCCACGCCTTGACCCGGCCGACGGCCGCGAGGTCGGGCGACCGACGACCGAGGATTGGGACGGACACGACCGGAAGGAGGGGTTCGGCCACGGTCAGCCCCCGGCGGCCGCGAGCCGGACCCGCCGGCCGAGCAGGTCTCGCACCGCGGCGAACGCGCCGTACACCGTCAGCGCGGCCACCGCGGCCGCGAAGCCGAGCACCAGGCCGTGCTCGGTCATCCCGTCGGGGAACGGACGGCCGTAGATTTCGATCGCCAGGAACGCTTCGGCGTGGTGAGCAAACACGGTCACGGGAGCCCCTCAGAGTCGGACACAACGAGATCGGACACGGTTTTACTTAGTCATAAAGCGCCCCGGACGGTCTGTCAACGACAGAGCCCGGGATTTTTCCCGGGCTCGCGCGAATTGCGGTCGCGATCGAGTCGTTAGACCAGGCACGCCTTGAACCCCGCGGTCAACTCGTCGCGGTTCAGGTTCCGGCCGATGAAGATCAGCTTGTTCCCGCGGGACTCACCGGGCTTCCACGGCCGGTCCGGCTTGCCGTCGAACAGCATGTGGACCCCCTGGAACACGAACCGCTTGTCGTCCCCGCGGACGCTCAGCACCCCCTTCATCCGGTACAGGTCCGGCCCTTTCACCTCCAGCAGCTTGCCGATCCACCGGTTCAACTTCCGCGGGTCCACGTCCCCCGGCAGGACGATGCCGACGGACGACACGTCGGTGTCGTGGACGTGGTCCGGCTCGGTGTGGTCGTGGTCGTGGCCGCAGTGCTCGTCGTGGACGTGGGGCTCGTCGTGCACCGGCAGCGACACCGTCGGGGCGGCGGCCTTCAGGAAGTCCGGTTCGTGTTCGAGCACGCGGTCCAGGGCGAAGCCGCCGACGTTCAGCACCTTGTCCAGGTCGATGACGCTGCGGGTCGTGCGATACACCTTCGCCGTCGCGTTCATGGCCAGGACCTTCGCTTCGAGCCGGTCCAGGTCCGCCGGCGTGACGAGGTCGCACTTGTTGAGCAGCACCACGTCCGCGAACGCGATCTGTTCCTGAACCTCGTGCGAAGCCCAGTGGAGCAGGACGTGCTTCGCGTCGACGACCGTGACGATCCCGTCGATCCGGGCCTTCGCCTGGATTTCGTCGTCCATGTAGAACGTCTGCGCGACCGGGCCGGGGTCGGCGAGGCCGGTCGTCTCGATCAGGATGCGGTCGAACTTGTCCCGCCGCTTCATCAGGTTGCCGATGATCCGGATGAGGTCGCCGCGGACGGTGCAGCACAGGCACCCGTTGTTCATCTCGAAGATTTCTTCGTCCGACCGGATGACGAGGTCCTGGTCGACGCCGACCTCGCCGAACTCGTTCTCGATGACGGCGATCCGCTGGCCGTGGTTCGCGGTCAGGATGTGGTTGAGCAGCGTCGTCTTCCCCGACCCGAGGAAGCCGGTCAAGACGGTGACGGGGACGCGAAGGTCGGTCGGCATGGCACCCTTCCGGTTGGCGAAAGCGGTATTGTACGGGTGCACCGCGGTTGAAATTCGACCCGGAGTCCGTCCGGTTTCGCCGGCCCCGCGCATACCTTCTTGCAAGCGGCTGACGGGTTCCCCCACGACGGCTCGGGAGTGTTCGGGGCGTCGGAGGGTCGCCGCGTCGTCGTTCACACCTTCACCCTGGAGTCCCCTGATGAGTCGCTGCCTCTCCCTGACGATCGCGGCCCTGCTCGGGCTCGGCACCTTCGCCGGGCCGGCCCACGCGCAACACCTGTGGTGGGATGCGGGGAAGGACAACAAGAACGCCACCTGCGTGTACGGCGAAATCGAGGTCCTGGCGACCCACTGGCCGATTTACTACTGCGGCGTCAACTGGCACCCCGGTGCGGCGGCCGGCGGGTACTGCGGCATCCAGCACAACCGCGAGACGGAACGGCGGACCATCTTCTCGATCTGGGACACGTCCCCCACGCTGCACCCGAAGACGACGCAGGCCGACCCCAAGACCGTCACCAGCCGCTTCGGCGGCGAGGGGACCGGCGGGCACACGCACATGCTCTGGAACTGGAAGGAGCGCGAAACGTTCCAGTTCTTCGCCCGGAAGCAGCCCGGCACGGCACCCGGCACGACCGACTGCCGGTACTACGTGTTCGACCGCGACGCAAGCCGGTGGCTCCACAGCGCGACGATCACCAGCCCGAACGGGGACAAGAAACAGGCCGAAAGCGTGACCACCTTCGGCGGGGGGATGAACTCGTTCCTCGAAAACTTCGGCGGCAAGGACAAGGACGTGCCGAAGATCGCCCTCTACCGCGTGTGGCTCGGGACCGAACCGGGCAACCTGAAGCACCTGACGAAATCCGGCGGCGACGGGACGTGGGGGCAACTCCACGACGACTACTTCCTCGCCGAGGGCGACCCCCAAAAGCTCGACGCGGCGTTCGCCAAGCTGAAGAAGGACTACGGCAAGCCGGTCTACGGCCAGAAGGGGGAGAAGCTGGCACCGATCACCGAGAAGCCGTTGCCGAAGCACCTCGTCAAGCAGCTGGAGGAAAAACTCCCGACGGCCCCGCCGCTGAAGTAAGCTCGGGGCGGCTCTCGTCCCGCGAGGTTTCTGCCTAGAATTGGGGCAGCTCGCGGAATGGGCGGGCGTTCCCCCACCGGGTCGGCCGATGATCGACACGCACGTTCACGTCGTCTCGCCGAACCTGCCGGGGGCCGGGTCGCTCGCCGGGGTGTTGCGAGCGCCGCCCGAGATCGTCGGGTCCGCGATCCGCCGGGAGATGAAGGAGGCGGGCGTCTCGGCGGCCTTCGCGATGGGCGAGTGGGACGCCGGGCCGGACGACCCGCTCGGCATCGCGAAGACGCTGCGAATCGCGAACGTCGTCCCCGGCCTGCGGGCCATCGGCGTGGCGGACCCCGTGAAGGGCGGCGACCCCGACCACCTGAGGCGGGTCGAGGCCGCCCTGAAGGAGCACGCCGGCCGGGTCGTCGCGCTGAAGGGCTACCTCGGGTACCTGCACTACGGCCCGGACCACGCCAACTACCGGCGGTACTACGAACTCGCCGAGCACTTCAAGATCCCGGTGATCTTTCACACGGGCGACACCTACTCACCGTATGCGAAGCTGAAGTACGCCCACCCCCTCGGCGTGGACGAGGTCGCGGTCGACCACCCCCGGACGAACTTCGTGCTGGCCCACGTCGGCAACCCGTGGACGGTCGACGCGGCGGAGGTGATCTACAAGAACCTGAACGTGTGGGCCGACCTGTCCGGCATCGTCGTCGGCGACGGGACCGAGTTCGAGAACGAGGAGTACGCGGACGGGATCGCGGACGCCGCGGACCGCATCCGCAAGGCGTTCCGCTACTGCGAACGGCCGAACCGCTTCCTGTTCGGCACCGACTGGCCGCTCATCCCGCTGGCGGCGTACCGCGACTGGATCGCGGACGTGATCCCGTCCGCCCACCACGACCAGGTGTTCGAGGAGAACGCCCGCGTGCTGTTTCGGGTGTGACCTACCTGCCCAGCCGCGCCGCGGCGGCGCGGGCGTCGTCGGCGTATTCCGGCCCGAAGTCGCCGGCGGACAGCTTCCGGAGCAGGGCCTTTGCCTCGTCCGTGCCCGCCCGCTCCAGCACCCGGACGAACCGCGCGCCGACCGCAGCCTTGGACACGACCCCGCCAAGGCCGCCGAGTTTGCCGCGGAGGATCTCGCCGGCCCGGAACCGGACCTCGTCCGACGGCGACGACTGGGCCGCGGCCCGGAGCATCTCCACCGCCGGGGCCCCGATCTTGTGGAGTTCGTCGGTCGCCTTCTGCCGGGCGTCGAAGTCCGCGGCGTCGAGGTCGCCGATCAGCCGGATGACCCTCGCGCCGACGGCAGGATCCCCCTTCGGGAGGTTCGCCGCGATGTACTCGACCTGATCCGGGGCGGCCGCCAGGAACTGCCGCAGGGCGGCCGCCGCCTTGACGCGGTCCTGCCCGAGCAGGTCCTTCCAGGCCGCGTCGCGGGCCGCCCCCGCCAGCGGCTGCTCCGGCTTCGCCTTGCCGAGCGCGGCCTCCGTGGCCTTGTCCAGGTCGGCGACCGACCGGCCGAGCAGGAAGTGGTCGACCAGCAGCGCGGTGCCGTCCATCGGGGTCATGGCGAACCCGAAGATCGTCATCGCGCCGAAGTCCGCGAACAGGTCCCGGGTGACCACCTCCCACTCGGTCGGGGCCTTCGCGGAGACCGACTTCGCCGGCCAGTTGACGGTGTTCGGCCCCGCGACGTACCGCTGCTCCCACCCCCGGTCGCTGAAGAACTGCACCATCGCCCCGCTCCCGCCGACTTTCTTCCAGGCGAACCGGACGTAGCGGAACTCGCCGGGCTTCGCGGGCTTCTCGACGATCCGGAAGTTCCAGCCGGGCAGGCGGCCCATGTACCGCTGGAGCGGCGCGACGCGGGCGGCCTCGACGCCGGCGAACACGTCGCGGTCTTCCCGGGTCGCGGTGCCCGCATCCCCGCTGTGGTCGTTGAGCAGGTTCGACAACAGCGGGTCGACTTGCTCGTCGAGGAGCGCGACGACCGGGCCGTCGGCCTGCGGCGCGGCATAGGGCAGCGGGGCCGGTTGCGGCTGGCCGAAGCCCTCGTCGATCCGCTTGCGGGCCTCGGCGACGGACCCGATCGCCACGAGAACCGCGACGGACAGCCACCACGTCAGACGGGACGAACGAATCACGGCCGAACCCTCGGACTCACGGCACCACCGGAGGGTACCACAGTTCCGACGGGGTTCCCAGCGTCGCGGATTGCCAAGTTACGGAGGCGTTACGCGAGCACCAGGACGACCAATTCGAGGCAAGCGACTACTCGCGTCGCAGAGATCGCTCTCACGCGGGAAAATCGAGCTGGCCAACGTATTGCCTGAGCGACACCCCGACTCCGATTTTTGGAACTTACAGAAAAAATCACTTATCGAAAGAATCAATTCGACCTCGTTAGAAATGAGCTATTAGATGAGAATTGAGAATTAAAAACAACATTCGGGGTTTGATTGTCTTCGTGCCAACTAACGAAATCGGACCATAATTCATGAGATCTCGACCGGGTCAGTTTTCAACCCATCTCAATATCCTGTTGGGAGTTGAAGAGGGATTTTCTGCCCTCATTTTCTTGTAAGTCTCTTGATCGAGACCTATAGATCCCCATGAAGCCCTCTTCATAATTCGGGCTGTCGTCTTCCTACTCCGTTGTCCGCTGAATCCTCTCTTTGGAGTCCGAAATGTCCCTCTCCTCTCGCCGCAATCGCGGCTTCACGCTCATCGAATTGCTGGTCGTCATCGCTATCATTGCCATTCTGATCGGCTTGCTGTTGCCTGCCGTCCAGAAGGTCCGCGAGGCGGCCGCCCGGTCGAAGTGCCAGAACAATCTCAAGCAGATCGGGCTGGCGATGCACAACTACCAGGACGCGATCGGCAAGCTGCCGGTCGGCAACCACGACGACGACGCCCGCAGCTGGTCGTGGCGGGTTTACCTGCTGCCGTACATCGAGCAGGGTCCGATCTTCTCGGCACTCCAAGCCGACACCGCGAATTTCTGGCTCCCGCCGAACGGCGGGGGCGGCAGCAACGGCGGGAGCGTCGACACCATCGGGGCTCGCACGGAGATCAGTCTGACCGCCGGCGGTGGCGTGGCCCGGACGCCGATTTCGATCTACGTCTGCCCGAGCGACTACCTCCCGCCCGCCGACAACGACGGGTACGCCAAGTCCAACTACGTCGGCAACTCCGGCAACCGGGTGTCCTGGGCGTCCGGCGACACCTGGAACGGGTGCGCCGTCACAAAGGGTTCGCGTCAGAACGGCATGCTGCTGTACGCCAACGACAACGACTTCACCTGGGTCGTGAAGTTCGCCGACGTGACCGACGGCCTCAGCAACACCGTTGTGGTTGGTGAAGCCTCCGAAAGTGCGAACGTGTCCCCGAGCAACATCGGCGACGGGGCCTTCCCGACCTGGGTCGGGGGCAACAACAACGGCGGGTGCAACGGCTGGCGGACCGGCGGCAACGCCCTCCGACTCATGGACAGCACCTTCAGCCTGAACCGCCGCACCGGCGACGAGTCGAACGCGAGCTTCGGCAGCGCCCACACCGGCGGGGCGAACTTCCTGTTCGGCGACGGCTCCGTGCGGTCCGTCCCGACGAGCGTCGATCCGCTCGTGTACTCCGCGATCGCGTCCCGGAACGGGAACGAGGTGGCCCAGTTGCCGTAACCCGATCCCGACCGGCACTCGCGGGCGGCTGGCACCCTTCGGGGGGTCAGCCGCCCGCGGCCGTTTCGATGTCCTCGTCCGGCGGCAGCGCGGCGAGGGCGGTCCGCACCCACGCCAGGTCCGCGTCCGACACGCCCTCCCGCCGGCGGTACCGGCGTTCCAGTGCGTCTTGCAGCACTTCGAGCATGTCCCGGGTCGCGACGGCCGGCCGCCAGTCCTCCCGCCGGCGGGCGCGGACGTAGAGCTTCCACACCTTCCCGAACCGTTCCGCCGAGACGAATCGCTTCTCCCCGGTGGCGGGGTCGGTGTCGGTCCACTGCACGGCGACGGACATGGGCACTTCGGGGCAAGAGGGTTCGGCTAGAATGATGATACCAGCCCCGAACCCGGACGGACCCGATGCTGCGGATCGACGCTTCGACTTCCCCGGTCTACTCGCTCGCGTTCCGCCCGGATTCCGCGCTGCTGGCGAGCGGGGGCGCGAAGGGCGAGGTCTTCGTCACGGATTCCGGCGGCACCCCGGTCGGCTCGCACAACCTCGGCTCGCAGGCGTCCCGGAACGCCCTCCAGTACGCACCGTCCGGGGACCGGCTGGCGGTCGCGGACGGCGTCCAGTTCCTCGAACTCGGGGCGGACGACGTCACCCAAACCTACCAGACCGGCGGCTACGCCGACTCGCGGGTCACCGGCCTCGGTTACCTCGACGACCGGCTTCTGGTGGTCGGCTCCGGGGACCGCGCCCTGAACGCCCCCGGCGCGGTCGCCCTCTGGACGCTCCCGGTTGGGAAGCGGCGGGAACCGACCTTCTCCGAACCCCACGGCGTGCGGGCGCTGGCCGTCCACCCCTCCGGCAAGACCATCGTCTGGGCCAACGGCAGCCGGCGGGTCACGGTGCGGAACATCACGAAGCCGGACCCGGTTCACTTCAACCTGATGCACAACAGCACGTCGGTCGCGGTCCACCCGGACGGCAACCTGGTGGCGGCGGCGATCGGGTACGAGGTGGCCGTCCTCGACGTCGCCCGGAAGCAGCAGCGGGCGACGCTCAGGGGGCACGGCGGCACGGTCGCGGCGGTGGCGTTCAGCCCGGACGGGCGGACCCTCGCGACCGGCAGCTGGGACAAGACCGTGCGGTTCTGGGAGGTCGGCACCTGGGCCGAGCGCACGGCGTTCAAGTGGAACGTCGGCCGGGTGCTCGCCCTCGCGTTCGCCCCGGACGGCACCCGCGCCGCCGCCGGCGGGGACACGGGGGCGGTCCTCGTGTGGGACCTGGAGTAACCGGCTCATTTCTCCGTAACATTTCCTGCGGTTGCGGGTTCTCCCATCGGACTGGCGGAAAGGGGTCAGGCGTGGCCGGCGGTCCAGCGTCCGACGACCTCGACGCGTGGGTGCTCGCAACGGCCCCCCGCGCGGTCGCCTACGCCCGGTCCCTGCTGAAGAACCCGGACGACGCCGACGACGTCGTGCAGGACTGCTACTGCCGACTACTCGCGAAAGCGGGGACCTACGACCTGCCGCGGGACGGGCTGAAGCTGCTGCTGACCGCCGTGACGAACGCCTGCATCAACCTGCGGACCCGCCGGCGGCCGTTCTTCCGGCTGGTCCGCACCGACCCGGACGGGACCGAGCAAGCCGACGACCCCGCGGACCCCGGCGCGGCCGCCCCGGACGAACGGCTCGCCCACCGGGAACTGGCCGACGGCATCGCGGCGGGGTTGCGGACGCTCCCCCCGCAGCAGCGGGCCGCCCTGGAGTTGAAGAGCCTCGGCCACACGCAGCAGGACATCGCCGAGATCCTGAGCATCACCCCGAGCAACGCCGGCGTGCTGATCCACCGCGCCCGCCACGCCCTGGCCGCGTACCTCGCCCCGCTGATGGGCGAAGAGGCCCCGCAATGACCGCGAACGACCACCCGATCGACGACGCCGTCCGCCGGCACCTCGACGCGGAAGCCGCGAACGTGGACGCCCGCGCGATGCTGGCGCGGGTGAAAGCCGCCTCCACGCCGGCGACGCCGTCGGGGCTTCGCAAGGCGGCCGCGATCTGGTTCAGCGGGGCGCTGACGGGCGGGGCCGTCGCCGCGGCGGTGCTGCTGTCCTTCTTCCTGACCGCCCCGATGCCGACCGCACAAGTGGCGACGGCCGCGGAACTCGTCGAACAGGCCCGCGAAACGCACGCCGCCCCGACCGACCGCTGCTACGACGTGGTCGCCGAGTGGAACCCGGACCCGCTCAAGAAGGAGAAGCTCGAACCGATCGTCCAGGCGTCCCGGCTGTGGACCCGCGGCGACCAGTTCTGGATCAGCACGAAGGGGCAGTTCGGCAACAAGCTGGAGTGGGGCCAGGACCGGGCCGGCAAGCTCTGGATCGCCCTCGGCCCGAAGCGCGGCCTGACCTACGACCCGAGCGAGGTCGGCGAGCCGGTCCAGCGGTACTGCGACCTGATGAGCCTGCGGGTGGTCAGCACCCTGGGCGACCTGCTCCAGGGCTACGACCTGAAGCGGCACGAAGGCCGCAAGCCCGGCGACCCGATCCGCGTGGAGGCGAACCTCCGCCCGAACCCGCTCCACCCCAACCCGAAGTTCGGGTTCGTGGGGCTCGACCTCGACCCGGAAACGAAGGTCATCCGCAAGGCGGTGCTGAAGCGGCAACTCAACGGCGAGACGGTCGGGACGCTCGCGTTCACGCTCGTCGAAACCGGCGACCTGCCGGACGACCAGTACGAGATCCGCGGCCACGTCGACGCGGACGCGGTCGTCCTCGACGGCAAGTTCCCGCCCCCCGGCATCGGCCCCGCCCCCCGCGACCCGCGCGACCGCGACCGGGCGAAGTTCCGCGAGGACTTCCTGAAGAAGATCCACGGCGGCGGCCCGCGGCCGCACTGGGACGGGAAGAAGAAGGAGTGATGCTTCCCGTAGGGTGGGTCGAGCCGGCTTTGCGGCGAAGACCCACCGGAACCGCAACAACCTGCGCGACGTGGGACCTCAGTGCGAAACTGGTGGGTCTTCGCCGATGCGGCTCGACCCACCCTACGGTTTTTTGAGCCGCTTCTTCAGAATGCGGGCGAGTTCCGGCAGCGGGTCGTCGTGGTCGTCCACGCGGAAGTCGAGATAGCGGTCGTTGAACCCGCCGTACCCGGCCTTGTCCTTCACGACGAGAATCGCGGCGGACTGCTTGCCCCGCTTGTCGCCGCCGGCCTTTTCCCCCGCCTCCATCGCGGCCATCATCCGCCACGCGAGCGGCCCCTTCGCGGCCAGGAACGCTTTCTCCATCTCGACCACGACCTCTTCGCCGGCGAGGAGATTCCCCTGCACGGCGTAGTTCTCGCCGGCCTTGCCGCCCGCCCAGGCGTTGCACTTCTTGCCGGTGAAGGTGGCAGACTTCCCCTTCGCGTCGACGATGCCGACTTGCCGCTCGTCTCGGCCGTCGTCGGCGTCCGTGAGGGCCTTCATCACCTCCTCGGCGGACTTCCCGGAGCCCAGCAGGTCGAGCCCCTTCGGGCCGTAGGTGGTGTTCGCGTAACTCTGGGTGGCGATCGCGCCGACGTCCGCCTTGGCCCACGGCACGCAAGAACCCACCGCCAGAAACTTCGACGCGACCGCGACGCCCCACTCCCCCTTGTCCGGGTCGCGGGCCACGACCGAGAACGTCGCGACCCGCTCCGGTTCCGGCGGCACAGCCCGCGCGAGCAGGATGAGAAGGGGTAACAGCACCATGGTGAACCGGATCGACATTGGACGGTCTCCAGATGTCTCACACAAAGTCACAAAGCCACAAAGATTCATTTTCATGAGCTTTGTGGCTTTGTGACTTTGTGTGAGCGATTGGTTCGTTTTCTACTTCGCTTCCAGTTCCTTCGTGATCGCCTTGACCAGTTTGTCGGACATCGGCTCGACGCCCGACTCGAACCGGCCGACGACCTCGCCCTTGCGGTTGACGAGGAACTTCTCGAAGTTCCAGCCGACGTCGCCGCCGAACTTCGGGTTCGTGTCCTTCGACGTGAGGTACTGGTACAGCGGCGTGATGCCCTCGCCCTTCACGACGACCTTGGCCGTCATCGGGAACGTGACCTTGTACTTCGTCGTGCAGAACTTCTTGATGTCGTCGTTCGAGCCCGGCTCCTGCGCCCCGAACTCGTTCGCGGGGACGCCGATCACGACGAGGCCGTCCTTGCCGTACTTCTCGTAGAGCCCTTGCAAGTCCGTGTACTGGTCGGTGAACCCGCACCGGCTGGCGACGTTAACGAACAGCACGACCTTCCCCTTGTACTGCGACAGGTCGAGTTCCTTGCCGTCGATGCCGGCAATCTTCAGTTCCAGAGGGCCGGTCACTTTGGCGTTCTCCTTGTTGTCGGCGGCGGAGCACGCGGACGTGACGAGGGCCGCGGCGAGGCCGAGGATGAGGCGGGTCATGCGGGAACTCCGGGAACGTGGGAAGGAGCCGTCACCAGTTCAGACTTCGCCGAACGCGGCGGTATTCACGGGGCGAGCCGTTCGCGCACCCAGCCGTCGGCGGTTTTGCGGAAGCGGATGCGGTCGTGCAACCGGCTCGGTCGACCCTGCCAGAACTCGATCGCTTCCGCGGAGACGCGGTAGCCGCCCCAGTTCGGCGGGCGGGGGACTTCGCCGTCGGCGTGCTTCGCCAGCAGCGCCGCGTGTTCGGCTTCGAGCACGTCTCGCCCGGAAATCACGGTACTTTGTGGCGATGCCCACGCCCCGAGTCGGCTGCCGAGCGGGCGGACGCGGTAGTACTCGTCGGACTCCTCGGCCGAAACTTTTGCGGCAGTACCCTCGATGCGGACTTGCCGCTCGAACTCGTGCCAGAGGAACACGAGCGCGACGTGCGGGTTCCCGGCGATCTCGCACCCCTTGCGGGAGTCGTAGTTCGTGAAGAACGTGAACCCGCGCTCGTCGAACCCCTTCAGCAACACCACGCGAGCCGACGGCTTCCCGCCCGGCCCGACCGTCGCCAGGGTCATCGCGTTCGGTTCCGGCAGTTTCGACTCCAGCGCTGCCGCGAACCACCGCCCGAACAGCGCGACGGGGTCGGAACCGGCGTCCGCTTCGGAGAGCCCGCCTTGCGTGTAATTGCGTCGAAGGTCGGCGATGGAGGTCATTGCTTGGATTTGTAGGTCGGGTCGAGTCTTCGAGGCCCGACATTGCCCATCAATTTGTCCGGAATCCGATTCGGCCAACAACGCGGGTCGCGTCGGGCCTCGCAAAGCCTCGGCCCGACCTACAAGAGTCAGTCATCCATCGAGTAGCACGCGGCCGGGGCGGTGACGGTGGGCAACGCGGTGATGCGCTTCAGCGCCGTGCGGAAGCGGCCGGTCTCGGCGTAGTGCGTCACGATCACCAGCGGCACCGGCGGGCCGTCGCCTTCCGCGGCCTCGTGCTGGACGAACGACGAGATGCTGATTTGCTCGTCGGCCAAGATGCGGGTGATGTCCGCGAGGACGCCGGGCTTGTCCGTCACCATCAGCCGCAGGTAGAACCGGCTCCGCACCCGCTCGGACGGGGCGATCACGAAGCCGCGGTTGCCTGGGGTCCACAGCTTCGCGGCGGCGAACGTCCGCTGCGCCCGGCCGACCGCGAGGTCGATCAAATCGCTGAGGACGGAACTCGCCGTCGGCAGCATCCCCGCCCCCGGCCCCTGGTACAGCGTCTCGCCGACCACGTCGCCGACGATCTGGATCGCGTTGTGAGCCCCCCGCACCTGGGCCAGCATGTCCGTGTGCCGCAACAGCACCGGGGCGACGTGCAAAGCAACAGTGGCCGGTGGGCAGTGGGCAGTGGGCAGAGTAGAGTCAGACGGTTTGCCCTGCCCACTGCCCACTGCCCACTGCCCACTCTCTGTGGTCCACGCCTCAGCCAGCAGCTTGATCGTGTAGCCGAGTTCGTTCGCGAAGCGGATGTCCATCGCGTCGAGGCCGGCGATGCCGACGCGCTCGATGTCGCCGGGCTTCGCCACGACGCCGAACGCGATCTGCGCCAGAATCGCGAGCTTGTGGGCCGCGTCAGACCCGTCCACGTCGAGCGTCGGGTCGGCTTCCGCGTAGCCGAGCTTCTGGGCTTCCCCCAGGGCGGCGGCGTAGCTCAGCCCGCGGTCGGCCATCGCCGTCAGGATGAAGTTCGACGTGCCGTTGAGAATCCCCTGAAGGGCCGTCACCTGGTTCGCCGCGAGGCTCTCGCCGAGGGCGCGGATGATCGGCACCCCGCCGGCGACGGCCGCCTCGAAGCAGACGACCCGTTCCGCCTTGCGGGCGGCGTCGAAGATTTCCTTGCCGCACTCGGCGAGCATCGCCTTGTTCGCGGTGACGACGTGCTTCCCGGCCGCGAGGGCGTCGAGCACGAACTGCTTGGCGATGCCGGTGCCGCCGACGAGTTCGCACACCACGTGAACGTTGGGATCCGCCAGAATCGGCGCGAAGTCCGACGAGAGCAAGTCCTTCGGGACTTCGACGACCCGCTCCTTGTGCGGATCGCGGACGATGACGTGCCGCAACACGAGCGGCCGGCCGGCCCGGGCCGCGAGCCGCTCGCTCTGTTCGAGCAGCACCTTCGCCACGCCGCTGCCGACGGTGCCGCAGCCGACCAGCGCAATCCCGAGCGGTTCCGACATTCCCCACGCCTCCGGTGCGAACTGAGAGTGGGGATGTCTTATCGGAGGGGGTGCGGACGGGGAGAGGTGGGCGGGGGTCAGGTCGTCCAGTCCTCCCAGGCGAGGCCCGGAATCCGGCCGAAGTCGACCGTGTTGTTGGTTACGACGACCGCCCCGAGTTCGAGGGCGATGGCGGCGATGCGGAGGTCTTGCCCGCCGACGTTGAGCTTGAGCTTCAACAGTTGTTCGTACCGGTGGATCGCCGGAACGGTCAGCGGGAAGATCTCGAAACTCGCCAGGCCGATCACCGTTTCCGCGAGAAGCTTGGAAGCGAGTTCTAACGCCGAAGGTGATTTCGAGCGAGCAATCAACTGATACCAACCGCCGAGTGCTTCCTGGATGTTGACCGATGTCACACCCACCGTATCCGAGGTGTGTGCCGATAGCTGTGAAAGCACCACCGGATGACTCCGCTGGTAATGACTGAACGTCGTGGTGTCGAGAATGTAGATCGCCACCGGTTAGGCTTCCGGAACCGTGTTGTGCAAACGACGATACTCCTCGACCGCTTGAACCCATTCCTCGAAAATCGGATTGTCACCCGCGGCACGGCCTGCCGTGCGAAGCGCTTCGACATCCGGGATCACGAGCGAGCGGATACGAGTTCCCCCGCTCAACTTGGCCTTGAGCACTTTCTGTAGCGCCATCATCGCTTCATCGGCAGTCGGTGCTTCCACAACGAGATTCAGGGGGCCGCCGGTGCTGGCCCGAAAGCCCGTCGCGATCGGCTCAACGAGTACGGGAATCTGCATTGCTCGCCCTCCCGAATCTGTCGGATCTCCCGCAAGTATGTTATCGGACGGCCACCACTTTCGCGCCTCTGAAGCCAGCGGGTAGCGAACGACCCGTTCGCCGGCTAAGCTTCAGCTCGCCCGTCCGCTCGGAGGTTCTGCCGTGGCGTCGCTCACCGAGTTGCAGTCCGACATTCTCGCGTTCCGGCACTACCTCAAGGCGGAACGGGGGATGTCCGAGAACACCGTGATGGCGTACTCCCGCGACTTGCAGCGGTTCTCCGAGTGGGTGGCGGTGGTGCGGCTGGAAGACTACCTCAAGCCGACGCTCAAGGACCTCGGCCGGTACATCGCCGCGATGACGGACGAGGGACTGGCCGCGCCGAGCATCGCCCGGCACATCGTGTCCTTGCGGATGTTCTTCCGGTTCCTGCGGCTCGAAGAACGGACCGGCCCGGCCGCGACGGAACTGCTCGGCTCGCCGAAACTCTGGGAGCGGGTGCCGACGGTGCTGTCCCCGGCGAACGTCGACGCCCTGCTCGCGGAGCCGCGGGCGGGGGACCGGTTCTACCTGCGGGACCGGGCACTTCTGGAGACGCTGTACGCCACCGGGTGCCGGGCGTCGGAGGTCGTGAACCTGAAGGTCGAGGACGTGTACCTCGACGCGGGCTTCCTGAAATGTACCGGGAAGGGGAGCAAGCAGCGGGTCGTGCCGCTCGGCCGGCCGGCCATTGCCGCGCTGCGTTCGTACCTCGGCGAAGGTCGGCCGCAGTTCGCGAAGTCCCCGGACGGCGGCGGGCCGGCCCACGTCTTCGTGAGCCGGTCGGGGAAGGCGATCGACCGCATCACGCTGTGGAAGCTGGTGAAGAAGTACTGCCTGCGGGCGGGGCTGCCGCACACGATCAGCCCGCACAGCCTGCGGCACAGTTTCGCGACGCACGTCCTCGCCGGCGGGGCGGACATCCGGGTCGTGCAGGAATTGCTCGGCCACACGTCCATCCAAACGACCCAGCACTACACCCACGTCGACCGGGCGCGGCTGAAGGCGATGCACGCGAAGTTCCACCCGCGGGCGACGGGCTGAGCCGGTTACTCAGGCGGATCGGCGGAGGCGAACGGCGTCTCCGCCGGGAAGTGCCCTCCGGCGGTCGCCCGCGGTCTGGGCGGCGACGGCCCGGTAGAGGGCTTCCAGCGTCTTCGTCAGGTGCTGGCCGCGCCGCTTCATCATCGCGTCCGCGGTCTTCAGCAGCGGTTCGAGGTTCGCCTCGTCCGACCCCACCCCGGCCCGGTCCGCCCGGCAGAACGAGGGCACGTCCCGCGGCATCAGTTCCCCCGTGGGCAGCAGGCTCGCGAACGCCCCGACCACGGTGCCGCAGTTGAGCAGCACCGACAGCCCGGACTTCGCGTGGTCCCCGATGAAGCTGCCGAGCTTCATCTTCCCGGTGGGAATCCGCCGGCCGTCCGCGTGGATCGTGACCGGGGCGTAGTCGGTCCGCAGGTTCCCGGTGTGGGTGCCCGCCCCGAGGTTGACCCACTCGCCGACGAACGAGTTGCCCAGGAACCCGTCGTGGGCCTTGTTGGAAAAGCCCTGCACGATCGCGGCCTCGACCTCGCCGCCGATGCGGCACTGGGGGCCGAGCGACGTGCCGGCCTTGATCTTCGCCCCGGAGACGTGCGTCCCCGGCCCGACGAAGCACGGCCCTTCCAGCTTCGTGAAGGCGTGGACGACCGCCCCCGCCCCGACGACGACCGGCCCGCCGGTGGTGTCCGCGACGACCAGCGGGTCGAGTTTCGCCGTGGGGTGGACGAACAGCTCGGACGCGGACCCGACGAGGTGAAGCGTCGGCGGGTGGAAGCCGGTCAGGTCCGGGTCGACGGCGGCGGGGAAGTCGGCGGCGATCTGCCTGCCGTTGCGGTCGACGAGGTCCCACAGCCGGCGGGCTACGAACCCGCCCACTTCGACGCGGGGAAGCCCGGACAACCCGTCGTCGAGCCGCTCGTCGAGGTTCGCGGGGGTCAGGCCTTCGACGAGTTCCGGGGTGACGGCGGCGAACGCGACCTCGCCGTCGCACAGCCCGAGGAACGGCCCGTTCGCGAAGAGTTCCCGGGTGGTCGGGGCCGGCGTGCCCGGCGGGCGGGTCGGGGGCACCCACCGGCCGTTGACGAGCACCGTCGACCCGGCCCGCAGCCACAGGCTGTCGTTCACCGGCGCGTGCGGGTTCCGCTCGCGGGTGAGGTCGGCCAGGTGCGGGCGGACGAGATACCCGACCGTGTCCGCGGCGAAGTACGTCCGGTGCTTGTCGTGCAGCGGGGTGAGGCCGCAGAGCAGGTCGAACGCCGGGCGGGTGAGCGTCAGCGGGGCGAGGTCCGCGACGCGGGCGTCCTCGAACAGACAGATCCGCACGGGTCCGCCCTCCGGGTGGTGAGTCATCGGCCTGACGATCCCGCGAGTCTAAATCACCGCCGGGGGGCGCGTAAAGCCCGACTGCGGCCGCGCAGGTGTCCGTCCGGTTGTTGGCGAGCCGCCCACGCCAGTGGGCGGGTTGCTGGGACTTCACCCGCGGACTGGCGTCCGCGGCTCGCCGAGGTCCCAACACCGGGAGGCACCCCCTGCGGCGGCGCGATCAAGGCAGAACGGGCGTCGCCGGCGGCGGACGGATCCGCGCCGGCGACGCCCGTTCCGGAGACTTCGAACCGATCCGTCACTTCGCGGTCGGGTCTTCGACCCGGCCGAGGAACAGCACCGTGTTCGTCGGCTTGTGGACGATCGCGAAGAGGAACGGGTGGTCGGCCTTGAACACCGGAGAGCGGGGGGCGGGACTTGTGGTGGCAACGTCAAGTAGCGTAGCTGCGGCTGCCTCAGTGCCCTCTTCGTTCACGTCCACGAACCCCATGTGAATGACGGCCGAGACAAACAAATCGTTCGAAGAGGTCGTCAGCCGAGCCAGACCTCCGCGGAACATCGTCTTCATGCCGAGATTTTCCAGCGGCCCTTTCATTGGGTAAGTCGATTCCAACTTGAACTTCGGCAGGAACATCTCGACTTTCCGTCGGCGACCGGCGGCCGCGGCGGACGTGGTTGCCAGCACCTTGGTGACCTCGGCGAGCTTGTCCGGCGTCAGGGCCTTTTCCACGGCCGGCAACCCGTCAGGTTTGTTCGGCAGCACGACCACCATGCCGACCTGGCCCCCCTTGTAGGGCAGGTCGATCGCTTGAAAGCCAGCCTTCTCGTCGACGTGCAGGGCATACTCCGCTTCGCGATGCATCAGCGGCGCGGTCACCTTGGTGCCGTCCCCGCGGGTGAACGGGGCGTCCTTGGTCAGCTCCTTCTTGAACGCTCCTTCCCAGTCGCCCTTGAAGTAGATCGCGTTGACGAGGACCATTACCGTGGCGGTGGTAAGCTGCGACGGCTTAAGGATGCCTTTGATCTTCTCGTTCGTTTCCTTCTCCACCCACCCGTTGATCCGCAGCCGCTCCTTCTCCGGGTCGGCCCGGAAGTCCGCGTCCAGAATCCCGGCCCCGTACTTTCCGACCACCCGGTCGGCGAAGGCCGGCGACCACGGTTCACCCTTCTGGGCGTAGATCGCGTTCGCCGTCGTCAGCCGGTAACCGCGCTTCTCCGCGGGCGTGCTCGGGTCGTTGATCTTGTCGAACAGGTGGGCGAACCCGGCGTCGGTGGCGGATTCGTCTTTCGGCAGGCGCAAGCCGGCTTGCAGCTCGGCGAACGCGTTGTCGCTCGCCCCGGCCGCGAGCATCCCGAGGGCGGCTTCCATGCTGAACGGGGAGAAGAACAGGTTCTTCCCCTTCTGGTCCTTCTGCGCCGCGAGGACGCCGTACAGGTCCAGGCCGAAGGCGTTGTTGCCGTCGGCGACGAGCTTGCCCGCGTCGGCCGGCTTGCCGGTGAACGGGCCGGGTTGCGGCGGGGTGTCGGCCCGCGCGACCGCGACACCGGGGGCGGGTTTCGGGGGGTCGGCGGCGAGGCCGAGGACGGTCGCCCCGGCCACGCCGAGGACGGCAAGCCCCGCGGACACCGCGGGACGCAGTTGGGACAGGAACATGTCGCGACTCACTTTCCGGATCAGGCGGGAAACGGGTTCGGAAACGAGGGCCGGGTCGAACGCGGACGCGGCGGTGGCGTCGAGCAGCGCGGCCGGTACGCGGGCCGCCGCCGATTCGGACAGCACGGCGGCCAGCCCGGAAGCGGACGCCGCCGGGACCGCCTTTCGCATCCGCGCGGCGAGCAAGTC
>CAYUHJ010000020.1:0-54613 GCA_964444365.1 uncultured Alcaligenaceae bacterium
GCCCGCATCCGCGCGACGACGTTCGCCTCTCCCACGGCGGACCGGGCGTACCGGCACCCCGCGGCGGTCTCCAGATCCAGGGACACGCGTGACGTGGACATGTTCGCGACGACCGGGCCGGACGTCTGAGACAGGACGTACTTCACGGCCAGGGCGAGCGTCAGTTCTTCGCTCAGGCACGCGCCGGTTTCGTCCACCAGGGCCAGTCGGTCGGCGTCCGGGTCGAGGCAGAAGCCGACCGCACAGCCCAGCTGCGACACCCACGGGGCCACGCCCGCGAGGTGGGCGGGGGTCGGTTCCGGGTCGTGGGCGAAGTCGCCGGTCGGGTCGCAGTTGTGGGCGACGACTTCGCACCCGAGTTCGCCGAGGAGGGCTTCCGCGAGCGGCCCGCCGGCCCCGCCGTTCGCGTCGACGAACACCTTGAACCCCCGGCCCGCGACCGCCGCCACGCTGACCTGATCGAGCACCTTTCGGGCGTGCTCCTCCAGCATTCCGGGGGGCACGCTGACGCTCCCCTGGCCGTCCCATGCCGCCCGCTTGAAGTCGCCGGACTCGTACAGCCCGCGGACCAGTGCCCCCGCTTCCGCGGACAGCACCGCGCCGTCCGACCCGAACATTTTGAGGCCGTTCCACGGCGACGGGTTGTGCGACGCGGTGATCTGAACCGCCCCCGCCGCCCCGAGCGCCCGCACCGCGACGCCGACCGTCGGGGTCGGGACGATGCCGACGTCGGCCACCTTGCACCCCGCCCCGAGCAACCCCGCGAGCACGGCGTGCTTGAGCGTCTCCCCGCTCGGCCGCGAGTCCCGCGCGACGACGACCCGCTGGCCGTGCAGGAACGCCCCGAGTGCCGCCGCGAACCGCGCCGCGGCCTCCGGGGTGAGGGTGTCTCCGATGATTCCGCGGATGCCCGAGACGCTGACGATCATGAATGGCCGGGGTGAAGGGTGGGGGGTCGGGGCCGCTCGCGAGACGAGCCGCACGTCACTCGCACGCGCGCATGTAGCGGATGCTTTCCCGCGCGATCGTGTCCGGGTCAGGCGAGTAGTCGAACACTTCGACCGAGACCCAGCCCGCGTAGCCCGTGTCCTTCAATGCCGCGAAGATCGGCTTGAAGTCGAGGTCGCCGAAGCCCGGGCCGCGCTTGTTCGGGTCGTTCGCGTGGAAGTGCCCGGTGTCCGCGACGTTCGCGCGGATCACGTCCGCCGCCGGCACCGCTTCCGCGGACATCGCCTTCACGTCGAGGTGCAGTTTCACGTTCGGGTGCCCGAGTCGGCGGATCATGTGGACCGCGTCGGACGCCGTGTTCCAGAAGTTGGTTTCCGCGGGTGTGAGCGGTTCCAGGCAGAGCAACACGCCGGTGTCTTCCAGTGCCGGCAGGCAGTGCGTCAGCGTGTCGGCGGCGTGGGCCTCCGCCTCGGCGAGCGTCATTCCGGGGGCGAGGTTCCGCTGCAACGGCGACCCGAGGACGAGGATGTTCCCCCCGAGATCGGCCGCGGCCCGGGCGAGTTCGCTGAAGTATGTTCCGGTACGGGTGCGAACCGCCGGGTCCGCGGACGTGAGGTGAAACCCCTCCGTCTTCGCGAGCAGCCAGTGCAACCCGATGATCTGCACCCCCGCGGCTTCCGCTTCCTGACGCAGTTTCGACCGCTGGGCCGACGTGACATCCGTGATCCGCGGGGCAAGCGTGAACGGCGCGACTTCGAGCCCGCCGTACCCGAGTTCCGCGACCCGCCCACAAATGCGAGCGTGCTCCCAGCCGTCGAAAGTTTCATTGCAGATGGCGTATTTCATGTGTGGATTCTTGTAGGTCGGGTCGAGTCTTCGAGGCCCGACGGGGAGGGGCTACGATTCGGCGGTCGCAAAGGTAATCGTCGTTTCAGTTCAGCATGATTGATCGTGTCATCTCGTCAAGCGTAACGTCGGGCCTCGCAGACTCGACCCGACCTACAAGAAGTTGATGTCCTATGGCAAAGTCACCTCTTTGCCCTTGTCCGGTGCGGTCGGCTCGATCACCCGCAGTTTGATGCTCGCCTTCCCCTCGGTTTCGCGGGCGAACTCGGCAGGGGTGGTGACGGCTTTGCCGTCAACGTGCGTGACGAGCCACTTGCCGATCACGTCGCCGAGGGGGCGAAGTTTCGTGTCGGCGGCGGTGTTCGCGTCCAGGTCGCGGATCAGCACTCCGGGCGGCAGGCCGACTTCGGACACGATGTTGTCGCGGGCCATTTGCATCTGAAGGAACCGCACGCTGCTGTGGTCGACGCGCAGGCCGAACACCGCCGGCGGGCGTTGCGTCACGATGCTGGGGAGCGTGTGATAGTACTTCGCCAGCACGACATCGACATCGCGTTTGCGGTTGCCGCGTAGCAGCGTCACGCGGATCTTCGTGCCGGCGAGTGCGGACGCCACTTGCAGGAAGAGGTCGTCCTGCTCGCGGACGGGAACGCCGTCGATCGCGACGACCGTGTCCGGGCCGCTCATGCCCCTGCCGCCAACCATGCCGGCGGTGCTTGCGGGGGTGCCGGGGGTGACCGATGCGATCGGCAAGCCGAACGCGGTGGGCCGGTCCACGGCGACGCCGAGGAAGCCGTACTCCACTTCGCGACCTTCCTTCAGCACGTCGACGATTCGCCGGTAGTTGCGGTCGAACGGGATCGCGAAGCCGCCGGCCGAGTCCGACCCGGCGACCGCCGCCACCGTGGACGTCAGCGCGATGACCTCCCCGTCGAGGTTCAGCACCGCCCCGCCGCTGCACCCGAGCGTGACGCGCGCATCGGTTTGCAGCAGCGTGCCGTAGTGGTAGAGCGGACGAACGCGGAGCTCCTCGCGGTCCGGGCCGGGGGCTTTGCGGCGGACGTTGCTGAGCATCCCCCAGTTCGCGGACGGCGAGCCGGTGCCGAACCCGGCGGTCGGCGGGTGCCCGACGGAGATGATCCACATCCCGCGGTAGACGGTCGCCTTCTCGTCGGCAGCCCCATCGGGAAGGGCCACGTTCGCGAACTTGATCGGCTTCAGGCCGGGAACCGCGTCGAGGAGTTTCAACACCGCCAGATCGCTGCGGGCGTCGGCGGCGTGGACATCGGCGTAGGAGCCTTTTCCGTTCGCGCCGCGGACGTAGACCTTCGTCGCCCCGTCGATGAGGTGGAAGCTCGTGAGGATGAGCCCCTTCGCGTCGAGCACCAGCCCGGACCCGAACTGGTTGTCGGCGGCGTTCTGGGCGTCGGACAGGTCGAGCTTCAGGTCCGCGCTCGGCGGCGGGTTCGGCGACGGGAACCGCGGGGCGGGCGGCGTGTACCCCCCGAGGCGGCCGGGAACCTTGCGCTCCTCGGCGGGGAGCGGCGGGTACTTCTGGTGGGACACGACGACCGCGACGACCCCCGGTTCCACGGCGTCGATGACCTTCCGCATCTGCCGTTCCAGGCCGCGCGCGAGTTCCTTGGTCGCCGGGTCGGGCGAGTCCGCGGGGTCCGCCGCCGCCGCGAGCGGGGCGAGAGCCAGGAGCCAGAGGAAGGCGTGTCGCATCCTGACGTCCGGTAAAGGGGCGGGCCGATGGGTGAGTTGTAACCGGATCGGCCCGCCGGTGCCAGCAGTTCAGCGGCCGACTACTTCGGCAACGGCACCTGCGACGGGGCCGCCAGGTACGCCACCAGGTCTCGCACGTCCGTCTCCTTCAACGCGTCCAGCAACCCGTCCGGCATGATCGACAGCGGCGTCTGCTTCCGCGAATCGACGTCCCCCTTCGACACGGTTACTTCCTCGTTCAGCGTCCTCACCACGACCGCCTGCGGCGTTTCCCGCCTGACGATGCCCGTGAGCGTGCGGCCGTCGGCCAGGGCGAACGTCGTCATCCGGTACTCGCCGGCGACGACGGCACTCGGGTCGAGGACGTTTTCGAGGACGTAGTCCAGGCTGCCGCGCTGCGAGCCGGTCAGTTCCGGGCCGACGTCGCCGCCCTCGCCGAAGAGTTTGTGGCACGCCGCACAGTTTTTGGCGAACACCGCCCGGCCGTTGGACACGTCGGCGGACTTCAATGCGTCCGCGGTGAGCAATTTCTTCCACTTCGCCGCCTGGGCCACCCGCGTCTCCGACGCCGGGCGAACGGTCCCCCACGCGGTCGCGAGCTTCGCGGTAACGTCCCTGTTGTTGAGGGCCAGAATCTGCCGGGCGGAGAACGCCGTCACGTCAGCCTTCGGGACGGTCCCCTTCTCGATCGCGTCCAACAGAGCCAGCGCGAAGGTCGGGCGGGAGCCGAGCGTCTGGATGGCGTCCGCCTTTTCCTCGGGGTTGAAGCCGGGGTACGCCTTCAGAATCGCGGCCGCGGACTCGGCGTCCGGGTAGGCCGCGAGGCCCCGCACGGCGGCACCGCGAACGGCGGGGTCGGCGAGGAGTTCGCGTAACGTCGGCGCGAACTCGGGCGTTTTGCGGCTGACGAGTTTCGCGATGGCCGACCGCCGCGCGGCAGGGTCGGCGGACTTGTTCGCGGCCCGCGATTTCATCGTTTCCAGGGCTTTTGCATCGCGGAAGATCAGGGCGAGGTCGTCGGCGAGGTCGCGAACCTCGGCGGTTTCACAGGCCGCGAGCGCGGCATAAGACTTCTCCCAGTCGGCGGTCGGCGGTTGCTTCAACGACGTGCCGGCGAGCCCGTCGATGAACCCGCGTAGCACGGCCGCCTTCCCGGAGGGGGACTTCGCGTTGACCGCCGCCGCGATGGTCGGGGCGAACGCATCCGGCAGCGCGTTCGGCCGGGTGACCCGCCAGCGGACGGCGAACTCGGTGAGCTTCCCGTTCGGCCGCTCGGCGAGTTTCGCGATCCATTCGTCGGAAATGACGGGGCCGAACGCGGACCAGATCATCAAGACGGTGTCCGGGTCGGCGGGTTTCTCGGTGAGACGGTCGAGTACCTTGATCCGGGATTCCTCCGGAAGACGATGAGATTCACCGGCAAGCACCCGACGGACGATCGCGGATTGGGAGTTAGCAAGCCCCTGAATCTGCTTGAGGGTGTCATTGTCAACTGCGGGGTTGTCGAGCGCCAGCGAGATCGCATTGGCTTGAAGTGTCTCAACCTCACTCAGAATCGCAGTATATGCATCGGCCCCGGAAAATTCGCCGATGGAGTGAAGAGCCCACATCGCCCGCAGCATCGTGATCGGCTCGCGATTCTCATCGAGGATTTCGCGAAGAGCCGCAGCGGTGCCCTTCTCCAACTTCCCCGCATTCGCTCGTTCCTGCAACACCCGGCGAGCCTTGCGCACGAACCATTCATTCTTGTGCGATTGCAACTTCACCAACTCTGCGTCGGTGAGCTTGGAGACGTCCCCCTTCCACGGCTTCGGGGTGCCGAAGGTGATCTTGTAGATGCGGCCGTTGGACGTATCCGCGACGTTGTAGTTGTGACACTCGCCGGTGTCGGTCCAGTCGGACACATACATGCCGCCGTCGGGGCCGTACACGATCGAAATTCCGCGGAACCACGGGTCGTTGGCGAAGGCGAAGTCCGGGGCGTGCTTGCCGACGTACCCGCCGCCCGTGCGGTGCAGCGTGTCCCGGTTCAGGCGGTTGCCGTGGATGTTGCACATGAACACGCTGTTGCGGTACTCCGCGGGGAAATTGTCGCCGAGGTAGATGCAGCACCCCGTGTGCGCGTGCCCGCCGCCCGCGTCGGAGTGCTCGGGCTTCACGCCGCTGGTGCTGCCCCGGCTGTCCGTCCAGTTGCCGCCGGCCCAGTGCTTGTGGTCGGACGCACTCCGCATCAGTTCGTACGTATTCGCATTGCGGTCCTGCCCGTACATGCGCTGATACCGTCCGCCGGGGACGACGTGCCACAGGTGGTCGATCACGCAATTCGTGATGAACATCTGCCCGTGTTCGTCCCAGTCCAACCCGAACGGATTGGTGGTGCCGGACGCATACGACTCGAACACTTTCCGCGTCGGGTGATACCGCCAGACGCCGCAATCGAGGTAGACGCGGTCCTTCTCCGGCGTGCCGGGCTTGCCCACTTTGGATCGGGCTTGAATGCCGTTGCATCCATACAGCCAGCCGTCTGGCCCCCAGTTCAAACTGTTGAAGACGTTGTGCTTCGTGTCCTTGAGGTTCCACCCATCCAATACAACTTCCGCCGGCCCGGCGGGCGTGTCCTCGCCGTCCTTGACGGAGATGAAGATCAGGTTCGGCAGCGAGCACAGCCACACCCCGCCGTGCCCGAGGGCGATCCCGGACAGGTTGGAGCCGTTGTCCAGGAACACCGTCCTCTTGTCGTGCTTGCCGTCGCCGTCGGTGTCTTCGAGGATCGTGACGCGGTCGCTCCCCTTGCCGTCGCTCCGCCACTTCGGGTAGCTCAGGCACTCGACGACCCACATCCGGCCGCGGTCGTCGAAGGTCATCGCGATCGGCTGCACCACGTCCGGCTCGCCGGCGAACAGCGCGGCGCGGAACCCTTCCGGCAGCTTGAACCGGTCGGCGGCGTCGGCCACCGGGACCGGTTTCGCCGGAGATTTCGGGTCGGCCGCGGATGCGAGCGCGACGCTGCCGAGAATCAACGCGAGGGAGAGTTGGCGGGTCATGCCGCGACTTCCGGCTGGGGATTGGGGGCGGGTGTCACGTCCCGTATCCTACCGGGAACGAGCCCGCGAAGCGATTCGTTCTCTCCCGAGGTTGCCATGCCGAGCCCCCTCACCCCCGCCCAGGTCGCCGCGTACCACGCCGACGGGTACACCGTGGCGAAGCGGCTGTTCGACGCCGAGGAAATCGGCCTGCTCGCCCGCTCCGCGAAGGCCGACAACGAACTCGACAAGCGGTCCTTCGGCCGGGCCGACGGCGAGGGCGGCGTCGTCCGGCTGTCCCTGTGGAACCACCCCGGCGACGGGATCTACGGCATGTTCGCCCGGTGCGAGCGCATGGTCCGCAGTTGCGAAAAGCTCCTCGGCGGCGAGGTGTACCATTACCACTCGAAGATGATCCTGAAGGACCCGAAGGTCGGCGGCGCGTGGGCGTGGCACCAGGACTACGGCTACTGGTATCAGAACGGCGTCCTCTTCCCGCTGCTGACGAGCGTCTTCATCGCCGTCGACCCGTGCCGCCGGGAGAACGGCTGCCTCCAGGTGCTCCGCGGCTCGCACCACGCCGGGCGGATCAACCACGTCCTCACCGGGGAACAGGCCGGGGCCGACCGCGAGCACGTCGACGAACTGGCGAAGCGGCTCGAACTCGTGTACGTCGAGATGGACCCCGGCGACGCGATCTTCTTCCACGCGAACCTGCTCCACCGCAGCGACCAGAACACGTCCGACCACCCGCGGTGGAGCATGATCTGCTGCTACAACGCGGCGCGGAACGACCCCTACAAGGACAGCCACCACCCGCGGTACACGCCGCTGGACGTCGTCCCGGACGCCGCGATCAAGCAGGTCGGCGAGAAGCGGTTCGCCGAGTCCGGCGACGTCGCGTGGCTCGACAACACCCGCGACGCGAGTGCGAAGCAACTCGACGGGGCGCGGTAGAAGCCGTTCCAGCTGTGGAACTGGCACGAAGCACTGTCTTGATTTTGCCCGCCGTTTTCAAGAGCCGCGAACGCCAGTGAGCGGTTCACTTCCGCACAGGAGAGGCTGCCATTTTCCGCGGGCAAACCGCTCACTGGCGTTCGCGGCTCTTGAAAACGCGTCTTTGGTGCATGGGTTCGCGGCGGCCCGTGCGGAACGGTAACCCGACGCTTCCCGGATCGGCCCGGTTTTCCTGCTTCTCCGGGTCGTGCGGTGCCGATGAAGGATTCGCGGTATCGCAAGTCCGGGCGGATGGTCCCGCGGGGAAACGGGGCGGCCGCCCGCCGAACAGGAGTGACCACGGATGGCGATCAAGCGATTCTCGATCCGCGTGCTGGCCGGGATGACCCTCGCGGCCGGCTTCTTCTCCGGGCAAGCCCGCGCCCAGGTCAAGGTCGAGGACGTCCTCGCCCGGAAGCCGATCCAGGCGGGCGTGAACGTCACCACCCCCGCCGGGGCCGACCTCGCCGGCTGTAAGGCCGAGCAGATGACGTGGAACAAGCCCGCCAACGGCCCCGCCCCGACCGGCGTCGTCGTCAAGGACGCGAACGGCCGGCTCGTCCGCCAGTTCATCGACACCACCGGGCGCAACAACCCGAACATCTTCTCCTACTACCTCAACGGCGTCGAAGCGTACCGCGAGATCGACGTCAACGGCGACGGCAAGCCCGACCAGTTCCGCTGGCTCGGCGCGAACGGCACGAAGTGGGGCCTCGACAAGGACAACGACGGCATCGTCGACCAGTGGTACGTCCTGTCGGCGGAAGAACTCTCCCAGGAACTCTTCACCGTGTTCCTCACGAGCGACCCGCGGCGGCTCGCCCCGCTGCTGACGAACGTCGACGAACTGAAGGCGCTCGGCCTGCCCGCCGACGAAGCCGCGAAGATGGGGCAGAAGTCCGCGGAGGTGCCGAAGAAGCTGCAAGCCGTCGTCCCCGCCCTGAAGTTGGCCGCCGGCGCGAAGTGGGTCCACATCGAACTCGGCGTCCCGAGCGCGACCCCCGGCGACTCCGTCGGCAGCACGACCGACATCGTCGTTCACAAGAACGCCTCGGTGCTGTTCGACAAGGGGGACGGCAAGTCGCTGGAATCGTACCAGACCGGCGAGCTGATCCAGGTCGGCCGCGTGTGGAAGCTGGTCGACGGCCCGGCCGTGGGCGCGGCCCAGTTCGGCCCCGGCGGCGGTGAAGAAACGCCGGCGATCCCCCAGGAAATCGTCGCGAACGTGACCGCGCTTCAAGAGATCAAGTACCCGTCCGACCCGACCCCGGCGGCGCTGGTGAAGTACCACACCGACCGCGCCGGGATCCTCGAACAAATCGTGTCAAAGACCAAGGGCGCAGCCCAGGAGCCATGGCTCAAGCAGACGATCGACTCCTACGCCTCCGCCGCCGAGTCCGGGGCGCTCGACAGCCCGGCCATGCAGCGGCTGAAGCAGTGGAACGACGTCCTCGCGAAGACGCCGGGTTCGGCGGCCACGCCCTACGCCGCCTTCCGCCTCGCCGCCGCCGAGTACGCCGTCCGCCTCGCCCCCGAGTCGAAGCCGGACGTGATGAAGGTGCAAGAGTGGTGGCGCGGCACGCTGGAAGGCTTCGTGAAGGCGTTCCCCGCCGCCGAGGACACCCCGGAAGCGATGCTCCGCCTCGCGGTCGCCTTCGAGTTCGCCGGCAAGGACGGGGACGCCAAGGCGAAGGAGTGGTACGACACGCTGGCGAAGAACTTCCCGACCCACGCCTACGCCGCCAAGGCCGCCGGCGCGTCCAAGCGGCTGACGAGCGAGGGCCAGCCGTTCGCGCTCGCCGGCCAGCAGATCGGCGGCGGCGGGGCCTTCGACATGTCGAAAGTCTCTGGCAAGATCGTCGTCGTGTACTACTGGGCGAGCTGGGGCCGGGACACCGGCGCGGAACTGAAGGCCCTCGCGGACATCGCGAAGACCTACGGGCCGAAGGGCGTCGAACTCGTTACGATCAACCTCGACGACGAGGCGGCGAAGGGCGTCGCGGCCCTGAACGCGGCTCAGGTGCCCGGCACGCACCTGCACGCGGCCGGCGGCCTGGACAAGTCCCCGCTGGCGACCGCGTACGGGATTCAAATGGTCCCGCACGTCTTCGTCGTCGGCAAGGACGGCAAGGTCGTGAACCGCAACGCCCAGACGGGTCCGGTGCTCAAGGACGAGATCGAGAAGTTGGTGAAGTAAGTTCCCAACGGTTAGCCGCGACGCGACAGCGGAGCGCGAGACTCGCGCCCGCGCTCCGCTGTCGCGTCGCGGCTACACGGGTTACTTGTACGCCGTCGGGTCCACGAACCCCGACTCGTCGAACCCCTTCTTCCGCAACAGGCACGAGTCGCACAGCCCGCACGCGGAGCCGTCCGGTTCGGGGTCGTAGCAACTCACCGTCATCGAATAGTCGACCCCGAGCTCCGAGCCGAGGCGGATGATGTCCGCCTTCGTCAGTTGGAGCAGCGGCGCGTGGACGCGGAACCGGCCCTTGCCCTCCACCCCCGCCTGGGTCGCGACGTTCGCCAGCGCCTCGAACGCGCTCAAAAACTCCCGCCGGCAGTCCGGGTAGCCGGAGTAGTCGAGCACGTTCGCCCCGATGTACAGGTCGAACGCCCCGATCGTCTCCGCGTACCCGAGCGCGAGCGCGAGCAGCACCGTGTTCCGCGCCGGGACGTAGGTGACGGGAATCCCGTGCGACATCTCCTCCGGGGTGCGGTTCTTCGGCACGACGAAGTCGTCCGTCAGCGCCGACCCGCCGATGGCGCGGAGGTCCATCGGGACGACCCGGTGCTCGGTCGCCCCGAGCGCCTTCGCGACCTGGGCCGCCCGGTCGAGTTCCGCCCGGTGCCGCTGGCCGTAGTCGACGCTGAGCGCGTAGGCGTCGTGCCCCTGCGACCGGACGATCGCGAGCACGGTGGCCGAGTCGAGGCCGCCACTGAGTAACACCACGGCACGGGGCATCAGGAAGCCTCGCGGGGCCAATAAATGTCGACGCCGGTCAGCACGGCGAGACGACCGGTCACCGCTTTCATCAAGTCGAACGACGCGGGTGCGGCATAGCGAATCCCTCGGACTCGCCAGTCGAGATTTTTCACGGCATCGACGAGAACGAACCCCCGGACGGAGCATTCGGCGGGGATCTCCACCTCGAAGGCATAGCCCTTGCCTTGGCTCGTAACGGGACAGACCACCACGAGGCCGGACCGGGCGTTGTAACTGGCGGCGGACAAAACCAGCGCCGGACGATGGCCGGCTTGCTCGCGCCCCGCTTGGGGAGTGAAGTCGATCCAGACGAAGTGCCCGTGGTCTGGAGTGTAGGCGACCATCTCACCACACCTCGTTGCCGACGGACGGACCGGTGTCCCATTCGGGGTGGCAGCGTTCCGGAGTGATGTCCGAAACGAGTTCGTCGAGAGTGTAGGGGAACCGGGAGGACTTCGGATTGGCGGTTAAATGAAGGTGCGTGCCGGCTACGATCCCGCTTTGCCTGGCAAGATCCGGCGGAATGACGACGACCAGTTGACCGTTCAGGTACTCGACTCGCAACGTCATCGGACGACCTCATTTCAGCCAATCATACCAGTTTCACCCGCGAGTCGCAACGCACCGGACTGGAACCGCCGCGGGCCGGCGGCTATTGTCTAGGTGTCCGCTTCACCCGAGAATCCGTGCCGATGGAATACACCGAGACGCCCGCCGCCGAGCAGCTGGAGACGTTCCCGAACCCGAGTCCGGGGCGAGACTACACCATCGAGATCGTGTGCCCGGAGTTCACCAGCGTGTGCCCGAAAACGGGGCAGCCGGACTTCGGAACCATCACGTTCACCTACACCCCCGATCGGGTGTGCGTCGAACTGAAGTCGCTGAAACTGTACCTGCAGCGGTTCCGCAACCAGGGGATCTTTTACGAGGCCGTCACCAATCGGCTGCTGGACGACTTCGTGGCAGCCGCTCGACCACGGCGGTGCAAGGTCGTCTCGGACTGGACCCCGCGGGGGGGCATCTCGACGGTCGTGACCTGTCAGTACGAGGCCGGGAACGCGTGAACGCGGACCCCGCCGGGAGCCCGCGTTCGCGGGGTGCGGCAACCGCTCACCCGAGCGGGCCGGATCAGTCGACCACGATGGCGTTCCGCAGGGGCGCGAACGCGAGGACTTCCCGGACCGCGTGCTGGGCCAGTTGCTTGACATAGAAGCTCTTCGCCCGGCCGCGGAGGACGACTTCTTCCCCGGCCACTTCCACCGACAGGTCGCGGACCCGGCGGCCGGTGAGCCGGATCACCCGTTGAATCAGGATTTCGTCGAGTCGTGGTGCTGTCGCCGTCATAGCGGAGTTCCTTGAGCCCCCGACGAACCCGGCGGGCGTCGGCGAGTGCCGCCCAAACAATCGCGATCGGCCGTCGGTCATCGGGGTACGCGATGTCGCAGCAAAAATCGGACCGCGCCCGCACCCGAGCCGTGCCGCACCTCGTCGGGGCCGAACACATGACCGCGGACGACGTCCGCTGGTGGCTCCGGAACGGGGCGGTCGCCGTCCGGTACGAGTACTGTATCTCGGTCGGCATCGCGTCCCTTTCTTGCCGGTCGCGACTTCATCTGATCGACGCCAACTCCCGCCGGTCCATCCCCGGTCTTCCGTACAGCTTGTTGTCACTCGCCCTGGGGCCGTGGGCGGTGCCGTGGGGGCCGGTGCTGGCGACCCGGGCGATCTGGAGCAATTTCTGCGGCGGGGTCGACGCGACGGCGGAGGCCGAAGCCCTGTTCGCGGCAGAACCGGCCGAGTCCCCGTAACCCGCGAGGTCGGGTAGAATGCCGGGGTTCTGTCCCCCTCGGAGGCGACCCGTGACCCGGTCCCGACTCGCGTTCGTGCTGGTGCTCGTCGCACTTCCTGCCGCCGCGCCGCACACCCGGGCCGGACTGTACTCCCCGGACGAACCCTGTCCCTTCGAAATCCAGCCCGACGGCAGCGCGAAGGAACTGAGCTTCGGCACCGCCGATCCCGGCGAGTTCCGCATCCGCTACACCGTGCTGCTGAACGCCCTGGACGCCAACCCGAACCGACCGGACAACCCGGACCGGCAGAAGTACCTGGACCGCATCGCGAAGCGGAAGGCGATGCCGGCGCTGTCCCCGGCCGAACTCGCGGGACTGGCGGCCGACGAACTCCGCGTCCGGCATGCGGACGACGCCCTGAACCGCCTCTTCCGCAGCCGGGAACGCTCCGACTTCCGCGTGCTGGCCAACCTCGCCCACGTCCACGCGGCCCGGGGCGAGTGGCCCGAGGCGGCCAACGCCCACCGGAACGCCCTGCTCGACGCCGACTTCCCGGACGACCTCGCCGGCACGACCCCGGCCCAACGCGAGTGGCTGAAGAAGCTCGAACGCACACACTACGCGAAGTGGCTGGCCGTCCACCAGCAGCGCGCCGCCGACCGGGTCAAGCCCGCGGACGAGGGCGTCTTCCCGCTGTTCGACGTGAAGTTCGTCGGCGAATCCGGACGGTACGAACCCGGCACGCTCGCCGCCGCGGAGAAGGCGAAGTTGCCCCCCGACGCGGTAGCGGTCGTCCAGCAACTCATGCTCTGGTCCCCGGACGACGCGGCCTTGCAGTGGCTGCTCGCCGAACTCTACGCCGCCGGCGGCCGACTGCGGGAGGCGGAGCTGATCTTCAACCAGGTCGTCGAGAGCCGGCAGTACTCGAACCGCCCGCTGTTCATGGAGCACCGCGCCGCCGTGCGGGACGCCGTCGCGAAACTGCCGAAGGAGACGCCGGGTCCGGACCTGGTCCTGCCCCCGACGCCCCCGGACCCGCCGAAGCCGGACGGCTCCGCGTTCCTCCCCTCCCGCGAACGAGTCGCCGCCGTCGCCGCCGCCTTCGCGGTGTTCGTCGGGGTGCTCGTCGTACTCAAGCTCCGAACGACCGCGGCCCGGAACCGGGGGGCGTGACGAACGAGTTTCCCCCGGTCAACGAGAGGGCACCTGCTATCCTGACCGGATGGACCCTTCCACCGAACCCCGCGTGTTCCTCGTCGGTGCCGGACCCGGCGACCCCGGTTTACTCACCCTCCGCGCGGCCGAGGTGCTGGCGCGGGCGGACCTCGTGTTGTACGACCAACTCGTACCGCGGCGGATGCTCGACTTCGCGCGGCCGACGGCGGAGGTCGTCTGCGTCCGCGACCTGCCGGGGCAGCACCCGGACAAGTACCCGCACATCTACAACCGGATGATCGAGGCCGCGACCGCCGGGAAGGTCGTCGTCCGCCTCAAGGGGGGCGACCCGCTGATCTTCGGCCGCGGCGGGGAAGAGGCCGAGTGCCTCCGCGGGGCGGGGATTCCCTACGAGATCGTCCCCGGCGTCACGGCGGCCCTGGCGACGGCGGCGTACCTGGACATTCCCCTCACGCACCGGATGCACGCTAGCGCGGTGGCACTCGTCACCGGGCACGAACTGCCGAACAAGCCGGGCAACCGCCTCCAGTGGGACGCGATCGCAAAATTCCCCGGCACGCTGGCCATCTACATGGGCATCGCCCGGCTGCCGATCCTCATCTCGGAACTGCTGCGGTACGGCAAGCCGCCGGACACCCCGGCGGCGATCATCGAGCGGGCGTCCACCGGCGACATGCGGACCGTCTACGCCCCGCTCAAGGACCTGGAGTCCGCCCGCCGGCACGCGGGGATCGAGTCGCCGGGGCTGATTCTCATCGGGGACGCGGTCACGAACCGGCCGGAACAGTCGTGGTTCGAGAAGCGGCCGCTGTTCGGCCAGCGGGTGCTCGTGACGCGGCCCCGCCATCAGGCCGGGGGGATGCTGCGGAAGATCGAACTCCTCGGCGGCGTCCCGTACCTGTTGCCCACCGTCGAAATCCGCGACCCGGTTGACACCTCGGCACTCGACGCGGCCCTCGGCAAACTCCGCGACGGCGGCTGGGACTGGGTCGTTTTCACCAGCACCAACGGCGTCCACGCGGTCGTTCGCCGGCTGAAGGCGCTCGGCCGCGACCTGCGCGCCTTCGGCCGGGTGAAACTCGCTGCCATCGGCCCGAAGACGGCGGACGCCCTGCGCGAGTACCACCTCGAACCGGACGTGGTTCCGACCGCGTTCTGGTCCGAAGGGCTGGTCGAAGCGCTGGCGAAAGAAGTGGCCGGGAAGCGCGTCTTACTGGCGAGGGCGAACCGCGGCCGCGAACTGCTCCGGGAGGAACTCTCCAAAATCGCGGCGGTGGAACAGGTCGTCGCCTACGAGCAGGTCGACGCCATCGACCCGAACGCGGAGGCGTTCAACCCACTTCGGCGGGGCGAGATCGGGTACGTGACGTTGACGAGTTCCAACGTGGCCCGGGCGTTCCTGTCCGCGTGCGACGAGACCATCCGCGGCCGGATCAACCGGGGCGAGGTCAAGCTCGTCGCGATCAGCCCCGAGACGGGCAAGGCCGTCCGCGACCTGGGTTACGCGGTCGCCGCCGAAGCGACGGAGTTCACGGCCGACGGCGTGATCGCCGCCGTCGTGAAACTGGTCGCCGAAGCGGTCAAGTCGGAACCGCGCTAGAGTTGCACTTCCGGCAACGCCGCGGTCGTCGGTTGCTTCAGCATCTCGTTCACGACCTTCTGCGCGATCTCGACGAACGCCTTCGAGACGGGCGAGTCCGGGTGCCGGCGGACGATCGGCTCCCCGGCGTCGCCGCACGCGCCGACGCGGGGGTCGATGGGGAGTTCCCCCAGCAGCGGGACGCCGGCTTCCGTCGCGAGCTTCTGGCCGCCGCCCTTGCCGAAGATCGCGGTGTGGTTCCCGGCGGCGTCTTCCAGGTAGCTCATGTTCTCGATCACGCCGAGCACCGGGACGCGGACTTCCTGAAACATCTTGACGCCCTTCCGCGCGTCGATCAGGGCGACGTCCTGCGGCGTCGTCACGATGATCGCCCCCGTCAGCGGGGCTTGCTGCGACAGAGTCAGTTGTGCGTCCCCCGTCCCCGGCGGCAGGTCGATGACGAGGAAGTCGAGGTCGCCCCACGGCACCTGCGCGAGGAACGAGCCGACCGCCTGCGCGACTTTTGGCCCCCGCCAGATGACGGCCTGGTTCGGGTCGACCAGGAACCCCATGCTCATGAGCTTCAGCCCGAACCGCTCGATCGGGAACGGGGTGCGGGTCTGGTCGACGAGCCCGAGGCCGAACATGATCGGGACGGACGGGCCGTAGATGTCGGCGTCCATGAGGCCGACGCGCTGGCCGTACATGTGCAGCGCGGTCGCGAGGTTGGCGGCCACCGTGGACTTGCCGACGCCCCCCTTGCCGCTGGCGACCGCGAGGACGTGCTTCACGCCGGGGAGGGACAGTTTCTGGCCGGGCATCTGCGGGGTCATTGGGGTTCCTGCGACAGTTTGCGGAGCGCGTCGAGCGTGTAGATGCCCGTGTCGTGGCCGTCGTTCCACGTGATCTGGTAGGCGTAGTGGCCGACCGGCTTCATCGCGACCGGGGCGGGCGGGCCGGACGTCAGTTCGGACGGCTTCAACACGCGGAAGGGGTCCGGCGGCTTGGCCTTCTCGTCCAGGCACGACGCACACGGGCACGCGGCGCGGATCGTTCGCCACGTCGCGAACGTGCTGAGGCCGTCGGCCCAGTCGATGCGGAGGCCGTCCCCTTCGCGGCGGAGCGACAGCGGTTTGACGGGTTCGGGCACGGGACTTCCTCGGGGCGACACCGAGGATTATAGGGCGCTACTGGATCCCCTTGGCGTTCATCTTCCGGGCGTACCTTTGCCCGCCGACCCAGACGACGAGATCGCTGCCGTCCCACCGCAACCCGTCCGGGGAGCCCTTCGCGGGCAGCAGCAGAACCCCGCTGAGCCGGCCGGTCGGGTCGAACACCTGGATCCCGTCCGGGGTGCCGGCGTAAATGCGGCCGTCCGCGTCGGTGAGCAGGCTCGTCACGGCAAGCGACTTTTCCCCCTTGTGCAGCCGCAGCGGGGCGTACTTCGCACCGTGATCCGCCACGGCCCCGGCTGCGTTCACGGGGAAGGCCCAGAGGTGCTGACCCGATTTTGTACCGAAATAGACCGTCCCGCCGTCCCGAGAGAGGACAAACGCCGTCGGATCGTTCACGTCCGGGTGTGGCATAGGAAGCGGCTCCGGTTTCGGTGGAGGCGTGTCAACGGCCTCCTCGACCTTCCGCCACCCCTCGCCGTCGAGGGTGAACGTGAACAGCGGCATGTCCTGGGCGGACGCCGTCCCCGAGAGGGCGAGGAGAAACAAAATAGGAACGAAGCGAGTCACGAGATCCTCCGGCGATTGGCGACACGTTCGTCACGGCAGGCTGACGACTTGTCCGTCCGCCCGCTGCGAGAGGTACGACAGGGTCGTCGTGTCGGTGCTGGTGGCCAACCCGCGGACACTGCCGTCGCAGAACACGAACTGGCACACGCCGGGGTGTGCGCTACCGAAGACCCACATCCAGCTTCCCCCGGCGGTGTCATCCGGCCCCCGAGCGAGCGGGCGACCCGGTCCGGCACACCGCGAGAACTGTTCCTCGTGGTCGCCGGCATAGATGGACCCATCCCCCGTGCGACTGTCCGCCCCGCGGCTGTAGCCCTGGAGCGAGATCGGGACGTGCTTCTCCCCGATCAGGAACGTGTTGCTCGTGCCGTCCGTGATGGTCGAAAGGCGAACGGCCCCGGTCCAGGCGCTGAGCTTGCCCGCGGAGAAGGTTTGGGATGCCGTCCACAGGATCGTGCCCGAGCCGTCCGGGGAGTCGACCCAGGGACGGCTGGAACTCGGGTAGTTGGTCGTGTGGCCGCCACTGCCGGCGTAGTCGCCAAGGCTGCCGGGCCAGTTCGGAACATCCGGCGCGCCGATCGGCACGTCGCGGGAACTGACCTTCGGCTGCCGCCGACTCGGGCAGAAGTAGGTCTTCACGGTCGTCTCGCGGGCGACTTGCGACTGGCTGTAGTAATTCACCCCGAGATCCCACTGCCGGTAGAGCGCGTCCTGTTCCAGGTACGGCAGCAGCATCACGGCCCAGGTCGCGTAGGTGTCGTTCAGCCGGGCCGGCGGCAGGGTGCCGATCGTGTCCGTGTACATCGTCGCCGCCAGACCCATTTGCTTGAGGTTGTTGCCGCACTGCGTCCGGGCCCCGGCCTCGCGGACCTTCTGCACCGCAGGCAGAAGAAGGCCGATCAGAATCGCGATGATCGCGATGACGACCAGCAGTTCGATCAGAGTAAAGGCTGCGCGACGCGACATGATGCTCTCGGGAAGAGGGGCCGTTCGTGTTCGTAGTCTAGTCGTCCCGCGAGGTTGCTGCAATCGCCGGAACCCTTACTTCACGACGAACTCGAAGGCCCCGCCGTTGTACTGTCCGTACCCGACGGACGCCACCCCGTGGCGCTGCCCGCCGACGAACTGGGGCGGGGACGGGACGATCTTCACGCGGACGACGGCCGTCTGGCCGGGCTTGACCAGCCCCACGTGCATCGCCGCCGTGACGAGGTGCGAGTCGAGCGTGTACACGTCCGTCCCCCACACGTTCCCCTGCTGCGGCTGGCCGACGCCGGGGTTCAGCGGGTATCCGGTCAGGCTGAACGCGAGTTCCTTCCCGATCTTGTTCGCGTACTCCGTGAGGTTCTGGTTCGCGGGTACCGCCGTCAGTTCGACGGGCGGCAGCGCCCCAGCGAATCGCATCTCGCGCACGTCGGCCGGACGCAGTTGCAGCTCCCCGAACTGGAACGTGGACACCTTCAGCGGAACCCCGGCGAGTCGGCCGGCGATCTTCGAGTCGTCCGTGTGAATCACGTCGAACTCGCGCGGGGTGAGGTCTCCCGGCCTGGCCCGGCTGCGGATGTGCTCCGCGATTTCCTCCGCCCGGCGGGCCCGCTCCGTGTCCGCGTCGCGGGCCGCCTTCAGCACGCTCGGGTACGCGCGGTCGCCGAGGAGTTTCAGTTCGGTCGTCGCCCTGTCCCGGACGGCGTAGTCCCCGCTCGCGAGGTCGCGGAGGGCGTCCGCGATTTTGTCCACCGTCGCCGGGGAGAGCCGTGTGGCGAACTCGATCCGCCGAATGTCCGACGCGGGAATCTTGAGTGGGCCGTACTTCGTGGCAAGCTCGACCGTCTCGTCGAGCAGCTTCAGTTTCATGGTGCTGTCGTCGGTGTACTTGACCTCCACCTCGACCGGCCCCGGCGTCTTCTTCGTCTCCGGGTCCGGCTTCGCCCCCGTGGGTGCGGCGGCCGCGAACCCGGCCGCGAGGAGAACGACGGGGATGGTGCGGAAGGGCTGCATCGAAGAACCCCCTCGGCGGAAAGCGGGTGCGGGGTGGCGAGAGAGGAGTGACAGTATTTTACGTCCGCCGGCCGGCGGACGGAACCCGGATTGAGGCGGGCGGGCCGGTCGAGAATGAACCGTGTCCTGAGCGGAATTTAACGGGAAGACCCTCGCTTGCGCTTCGGGCTAGTGCCAACACTAGCTCGAAGCGCAAGCGAGGGTCGTGGGGTCGAGCCTTCTCCACCCGCACTCAGTTCCGGTTCCCGCCGTAGGAGATGAACAGCTGCAGGATGTACCAGAACATCAGCGCCACGTCCGCAAACAGTTCCAGGGCCGCCGCGACGTACTGGTCCTCGCGGTAGACGTGGATCACGTTCGAGGTGTCGTAGATGATGTACCCGGCGGACAGCAAGATCATCGGGATGATGAAGAACAGCCCGAGGCTCAGGTTGAAGACGAAGGCGACCAGGATCACGCCCAGGGCGACGAACGAGAGCACGCCGAGGATCGGCCCGAGGAAGGAAAAGTCTTTCCCGGATACGAATACGGTCATGGTCAGCCCGGCGAACGCGGCGAGCGTCACGATCCCCGCCTGCTCCGCGACTTGCTGTCCGGGGAACTTCATTTCCGCGAGGTACAGCAACGGCAGGAAGATCACCGCCCACAAGCTGACGAACAGACCCAATCCGGCGTACCGAACCACGTTCGACGTGGCGGACCGGGCCATGTACTGCGCGACGTACCCGCCGCCGATGAAGGCGACCATCAACAGCAGCCCCGCGAACGGGACGCCGAAGAGGGCCCTGATGATCGGCTCGGCCATGTTCGACTTGAAGATCGCGGCTTCGATCGCCACGAACGCCAGGATCGCGCCGAAGACGTGGGCGTACGTCTTCCGGATGAACGCCGCCCGGGTGTCGGCCGGGGCGTTCGCGACGGCGTAACGGTCTTCCCCGTATCGCAGGTCGTAGTTTTCCACGTGTCAGTTCCCGCGGGTGCGGGCCTCCGAAAGAGTCTAATGCCCCAGTGAATCATATCCCGTACCGGAACCGCCGGACAAGGACCGGCGGGCGGTTCACGGCAGCGGTACGTCTTTGAGGGTGAACTCCAGCTCCCGGTTCAGGGGAACCCACTCCACGACCGCGAATTTCGCCGGCTTGCCGAGCTTCATGTTGCCGTCGCCGCCGAACTGGGCCGTCAGCGTGGCGACGTTCGGCCCGATGTTCTGCTCCGTCAGCCCGAAGGAGCGGTACTTCTGCCCCTTGTCGTCGTAGAGTTCGAGCCGCTGGTGCAGGCTGTTCGTCCAGGAGTAGTCGTTCGGGTCGCCGTTGGTGTGCGTCGCGGTCAGGCTGACGAGCACCATGCCGTTCCCCTCCGACACGTCCTTGATGCTCACGTCCACGGTCCGGCCGGCGAGCCGCTTGCCCTTGGCCTTGGCGATGCCTTCGAACACCACGTCCGGCCGGACCTCGGCCAGGATGGTGACCGGCATTTTGACCTTCAGTTCCTTGATCGTCGTCCCGCCGCGGCCGGACCGGAACAGGTTGATCGCCGTGTTCTGGTTGAACGACTTGTACCCGATCTGCGGGGGGTAGAAGACGTCGACGTTGCCGTTCTGCGGGTTCTGCGGCGGGGCCAGCGACGCCCCGAGGTCGTCGGTCGCCTTCACGATCGTCGCCTGCCCGATGCCGATCAGCGGGGCCTTCGGCTCGGACATGACTTGCAGGTTCAGGTACAGGTTTTCCGCCTGCCGTTGCAGCGGCTGGTGCCGGGAAATCCCGGACAGTTGCAGGCTCTTGTTCGAGTTGATGTTGGTGGCGATCAGCTTGAACGGCCCGGAGTAGGTCACGAACGGGTTGGCGGACTCGCCGGAATACACGCCGATGGTGCCGTCCTCGTCTTGCAGGTTGGCGGTGACCCCGGCCGCGTCGCAGACCTTGTCCAGGGCTTCCCAAAACGGCACGTCCGTCAGGGTCAGCGTGACCTTCCCGGCGTCGCCGACGCCGTTGGTCAGCAGCCGGTAGCCGGACTGCTTCGCGAGTTCTTCCAGTGCGGCCTTGCCCGAGGTGCCATGGAACGTCGCCGTCACCTTGCGGGCGTTCACGAGCCGTCCGGTTTCGATCTTCTGGATCAGCACCTCCAACCGGCGGGCCGCTTCGGGGTCGTCCACCTCCGCGAGCGCGGCGTGCAGCGCCTTGAGCGACTTGTCCCCGAGGGCGGCGAGGTCCTTGCCGGCCTTCTCGCGGGCACGGAAGTCCGGGGCGGACAGTTGGGCGACGAGGGTTTTGATCTCGGCGGGAACGACCGCGGCGGCGGGTTTCGGCGGGGTCTTCGGGTCCGGTTGCTGGCCGAACCCCGATCCGCCGACGGCGAGCGCCGCGACAACTGCTCCGATCGTGATGCTCCGCATGGTCGGAATCCCTGGCGTGCGTCGGGGTGGAAACGACCGGAACGGCCGTCGGAGAGCAATAAGAGGGTAACACCCGGCGGGACGGGTCACAAGGGGCGGTGACAGAAGCGTGACGCGGGAACGGGGAAAAGCCTTCAACTCCTCCGGTCGTGCCGACGAAACCGCACCCGAACCGGCGCGAACTCGTGGCTTCTCATCCTGATGGGGGGCTGCAAGGAGAGAAGAATCGGACCACTTGCCGCAGCCGGTGGATGTGCCTCCCGATTTTAGCATTTCGGCGAGCCGCCCACGCGAGTGGGCGGGTCACAGTCGTCAACCCGCCCACTGGCGTGGGCGGCTCGCCAGAAACCAGCGAGACACTGTGATCGGAATCCCGATCAACACCGGTCCCAAGCACCTACAATGGTGATTTCGCCCGGTTCCGCCGCCGTTTACCCGTGAACATTCCTGCCAGCCAACTTCGCGACGACCTGCGGGGCGAGTTCCGCGGCCGGTTGCACCTCGACGCCGTCACCCGGCGGGTATACGCCGTCGACGCGAGCCCGTTCCACGTCGTCCCGGAGGCGGTGGCGGTTCCGCGGGACGAAGAGGACTTGCGGACGCTGGTGCGGTACGCCCACGAACACGGGCTGCCGCTGGTGCCGCGGGGGGCCGGGACCGGGCTCGCCGGGGAGGCCCTGGGGCCGGGGGTCGTCGTCGACCTGGGCCGGCACTTCCGGGCGGTCCGCGCCATCTCGGCCGACGCCGTCACCTGCGAACCGGGCGTGACCCACGCGGCCCTGAACGCGGCCCTCGCCCCGCACGGCCGGCGGTTCGCCCCGGACCCGGCCAGTTCCCTCACCTGCACCGTCGGCGGCATGGTCGCGACGAACGCCTCCGGCGGGAACGCCTTCCGCCACGGCTACACCCGCGACGCCGTCCGCGGGCTGCGGGTGGTGTGGGACGACGGCTCCGCCGAGCAAATTCGGACTGCGGAATTCGGAACGAGGAACGGCAAAGGCGAGTCTTCAATCCGCATTCCGAGTTCCGAATTCCGCACTCAAGAAATTCACGCACAGGCCACGGCGCTGCTGGCCCAGCACCGGGACCTGATCCGCGTCACCCGGCCGGCGGCCCGGTTCAACCGGTGCGGGTACGTCCTGCACGACCTGCTCACCACGGACGGCCTCGACCTCGCGAAGCTGATGACGGGCTCGGAGGGCACGCTCGGGTTCGTCACGGAAGTGACGCTGCGGACGGTGCCGGTCGCGGGCGGGACGTGCCTCGCGGTGGTCGGGTTCCCGGCCCTGGACGCCGCGGTGCGGGCCGGCGTCGACCTGCGGATCGCCGACGGAATCGTCGCCTGCGACCTGCTCGACTCCCGGCAGCTCGCGGTGTCGCGGGCGGTCCGGGCCGGGCCGGCGGAAGAGGGGGCCGTCGCGGTCCCGGTCGGGGTCGGGGCGGCGCTCGTGGTCGCGTTCGAGGGGGACAGCGAACGGGCCGCCGAGGCGCTGGCCCGTGCCGGCATCAACCGCCTGCGGGCCGGGCACGTCCACCGGGTGCTGGCCGACCCGTCGTGCGACCCCGCCGCGGTCGGACGGGTGCGGCGGTTCCGCGAGGCGGCCGTGGCCGGGTTGTACGCCGTCGGCCCCGGCCCCCGGCCCGTGGCGTGCGTCGAGGACGTCGGCGTGCCGGCCGAGGAACTCGCGAAGTTCGTGACCGGTTCGCAGGCCGCCCTCCGGAAGTTCGACCTCGCGGGGTCGGTCCTCGCCCACCCGCTGACGGGGGTCGTCCACCTGCGGCCGTTCGTCGACCTCGCCGACTCGGACCAGCGGGCGAAGCTGTGGCCGCTCGCCGAGGCGGTCCACGGGCTCGCGCTGCAACTCGGCGGGACGGTCAGCGCGCAGCACGGCACGGGCCTCGCCCGCACGCCGTGGGTGGAGAAGCAGTACGGCCCGCTGATGCCGGTGTTCCGCGAACTGAAGCGGATCTTCGACCCGAAGGGCATCCTCAACCCCGGCAAGATCGTCGGCCCGGACCCGAGCCGCCCGGCGTGGCCGCTGCTGGAGATCGCGAAGCCGGACGCCCCCCCGGCCCGGACCCCGCTGCTGGTGTGGAAGCCGAAGGAACGGGAATCGGCGGGGAACGCCTGCAACTCCTGCGGCGACTGCCGCACCGCGTCGCCGCGGACCCGGATGTGCCCCGTCTTCCGCGCGACGGCCCAGGAGACCGCCACGCCCCGCGCGAAGGCCCTGCTCGCCCGCGACCTGTTCGGCCCGGCCCCCGCCGACCTCGGGTTCGCCGCGGACGACGTGCGGGAGGTCGCCGGGCTGTGCGTGAACTGCAAGATGTGCCGCGACGAGTGCCGGGCCGGGGTGAACGTGCCGAAGCTGATGCTCGAAGCGAAGGCCGCCCACCACGCCGAGCACGGCCTCGACCGCGACGACTGGGTGCTGGCCCGGGCGGAGGGGTTCGCCGCGTTCGCCGGCAACTTCGCGTTCACGGCGAACCGCCTCCTGGGCAACGCCCCGGCCCGGTGGGCGATCGAAAAACTGTTCGGCGTCTCCCGCCGGCGGACGCTGCCGAAGTTCACCAACCGGACGTTCCTCCGCCGAGCCGCGCGGGCCGGACTGACCGTCCGGAAGAACTCGCCGGGGCCGCGGGTCGCGCTCTTCGTGGACACCTTCGCCAACGTCAACGACCCGCTCATCGGGGAAGCGGCCGTCGCGGTGCTGGCTCGCCACGGCATCGAGGCCCACGTCCCGCCCGACCAGCGCGGCTCCGGGATGGCCGCCCTCACGCAAGGCGACTTCGACACGGCCCGCGAAATCGCCCTGCACAACGTCCGCACCCTCGCGGACCTCGTGCGGGACGGCTACCGTGTCGTCTGCCCGGAGCCGACCGCCGCCGTCGCGCTGACACAGGACTACCCGGACGTGCTCGACGACCCGGACGCCAAACTCGTCGCCGAGCACACCGTCGAACTGACCGCGTTCCTGTGGGAACTCCACGCCGCCGGGCGGCTGAAGACCGACTTCCGCCGGCTCGACGTGCAACTCGGCCACCACGTCCCGTGCCACGTGAAGGCGCTGCGCGGCCCCGTCGCCGGCCCCCGGCTGCTCGAACTGATCCCCGGCGTGCGGGCCCGGACCGTCGACGTCGGCTGCTCCGGCATGGCCGGCACCTGGGGCCTGAAGGCGGAGAACTACGAGGCGTCTCTTTCCGCGGGCCGGCCGGTGTTCGCGGAACTCGCCCGCCCCGGCGTGATGTTCGGGTCCACCGAGTGCAGTGCCTGCCGGATGCAGATGCAAGAAGGCACCGGCAAGCGGACGCTGCACCCCGTCCAGTACCTCGCCCTCGCCTACGGGCTGATGCCGGAACTCGGGCGGACGCTCCTCCGCCCCCTCGGAAAGCGGGTGACGGATTGACCCTCACCGTCCTTCTCTTCGCGAAGCTGCGGGACACCGCGGGGACGGACCGCGTCGCGGTCGAGGTTCCCGCCGGCGCGACCGTCGCCCAGTTGAAGCACGCACTCGCGGAGCGCGTTCCGCCCGCGGCGGCGTTGTTGGAACGGAGCGCGATCGCGGTCAACCGCGAGTTCGCGACCGACGACCGGCCGCTCGCCGAAACGGACGAGGTCGCCGCCATTCCCCCGGTGAGCGGGGGCTGAGCCCGCCGCCGGCCGAGCCGCCGGTCCCAGCCGGGATAAAATCGCAGCGTGGGGTGTCGATGTCCGAGGGGCCGCCATGAAAGCCGTTGTCGCCCAGATGCCCGCCCACTGGCTCGCGGACCGGATGAACTCCGAGATCGCGCAATGGGACGAAATGTGGGAAGGAGTCCTCCACATGCCGCCGGCCCCGAACCGCTTCCACCAGAACTTCGAGCTTCGACTTGCGGTGTACTTGTTCGTGCACTGGGTCCCGCGAACGGGCGGCCGGGTTCACCAGCAAGTCAACCTCACGCCGCCGGCCGACGAAGCCCACTGGACGTTGAACTTCCGCATCCCGGACCTCGTGCTGCTGTCGCCGGACCGCTTCCATATCGAGCGAAACGAGTACATGGCCGGCGCTCCGCTGGTCGTCGTCGAGATCAAGTCGCCCGGCGACGAGACCTACGACAAGCTCCCGTTCTATGCGGCCCTCGGCGTGCTCGAGGTCTGGGTCTTCGACCGGGACACGAAGGCCGTCGAACTCCGCACCCTGACCGCCGGCCCCGCGTACACGCTGCTCGACCCCGACGCGGACGGCTGGGTGCGAAGCCCGGCGAGCGGCGTCCAGTTCCGCCCGGTGCCGGGGAACAAGGTCCGCGTCCGCATCGGCGAGGACGACGCCACCGGCGAAGACTTGCCGGAAGCGTGAGCGCCCTGTGGTCCCTACAATTCCTCCACTTCCGTTGTTCCCCGCGTCCCGCCGAGAGCCTGACATGGACTGGAAGCCCTTCGCCGCGGTCGCCGTGGCGCTGTCGACCGTCGCGTTCGCCCAGGAGTCGAAGCCGTTGAAGTACCCCGACACGAAGAAAGTCGAGCAGACCGACGACTACCACGGCACGAAAGTCGCCGACCCGTACCGCTGGCTCGAAGACGACGTGCGGAAGTCGCCGGACGTCGCGGAGTGGGTCGCCGCCCCTAACAAGGTCACGCAGGCGTACCTCGACACGATCCCGGAACGGGAGGCGATCAAGAAGCGGATCACCGAACTCTGGAACTACGAAAAGATCTCGGCCCCGAGCAAGGCCGGCGGGCGCTACTTCTTCAGCAAGAACGACGGCCTGCAAAACCAGGCGGTGCTCTACACGCAAGACACGCTCGACTCCGAGCCGCGAATGCTGCTCGACCCGAATACCTGGAGCAAGGACGGCACCGTCGCGCTGAGCGGGTTCGCCGTGTCCGACGACGGCAAGTACGCCGCCTACGGCGTCGCGGAAGCCGGTTCCGACTGGAACACCTGGAAGCTCCTCGACATCGCAAGTGGCAAAACACTCGGTGATGAACTGAAGTGGGTCAAGTTCAGCGGCGCGTCGTGGACGGCGGACGGCAAGGGCTTCTTCTACAGCCGGTTCCCGGAGGTGAAGCCGGGGGACACGTTCCAGTCGCTCAACGTGAACCAGAAGCTCTACTACCACCGCATCGGCAGCCCGCAAGCGGACGACGTGCTCGTCTACCAACGGCCGGACAACCCGAAGTGGACCATCGGCGGCTCCGTGACGGAAGACGGCCGGTACCTCGTCATCACCATCGGCGACGGCACCACGTCACGCCGGGCTCGCATCGCGTACAAGGATCTGTCTGAGCCCTACGGCTTGCCGATCGACCTGATCGACAACTTCGAGGGGAAGTTCAGCTTCGTCGGCAACGACGGCCCGGTCTTCTACTTCCGCACGGAAACGGACGCCCCGCGTGGTCGGCTCATCGCTATCGACACTCGCAAACCGGAGAAGGCGAACTGGAAGACGATCGTCGCGGAGTCGCCGAAGGACACGCTCGAAGACGTGGAACTCGTCGGGAATCTGTTCATCTGCGTCTACCTGCAAGACGCGAAAACCGTCGTGAAGTTGTATACCCCGGACGGCACCTTCATCGAGGACGTGCCGCTCCCCGGCATCGGCACCGCCTCCGGCTTCGGTGGCAAGCGGTCCGACACCGAGACGTTCTTCACCTTCACCAGTTTCACGACGCCGCCGACGGTTTACCGGCTCGACCTCGTCACGCGCAAAGTGAAACTCTTCCGGCAATCGAAGGCAAAGATCGACCCGTCGCAGTTCGAGGTGAAGCAAGTCTTCGTCCCGAGCAAGGACGGCACGAAGGTTCCGGTGTTCATCACGCACAAGAAGGGGCTCGAACTCAACGGCAAGAACCCGACGCTGCTCTACGGCTACGGCGGGTTCAACATCTCGCTGACGCCGGGGTTCAGCGTGAGCCGGATTCAATGGATGGAAATGGGCGGCGTCCTCGCGGTGGCGAACCTTCGCGGCGGCGGCGAGTACGGCGAAGCGTGGCACCGCGCTGGCACGAAGTTGCAGAAGCAAAACGTCTTCGACGACTTCATCGCGGCCGCCGAGTGGCTCATCAAGGAGAGGTACACGTCCGCCCCGAAGCTCGCGATCCAGGGGGGCAGCAACGGCGGGCTGCTCGTCGGCGCGTGCATGACGCAGCGGCCCGACCTCTACGGCGCGTGCCTCCCGGCGGTCGGTGTGATGGACATGCTGCGGTTCCAGAAGTTCACTGCTGGCCGGTTCTGGGTCGATGACTACGGCAGCAGCGACAACGCGGACGAGTTCAAGGCGCAGCTCGCGTACAGCCCGTACCACGCCCTGCTGCGTGAAGGCAAACGCAAGTATCCGGCCACGCTGGTGACGACCGCCGACACCGACGACCGCGTCGTGCCGGGGCACAGCTTCAAGTTCATCGCGGCGCTGCAGGCGATGCAAACGGGCGACGCCCCGGTGCTGGCCCGCATCGAGACCAAGGCGGGGCACGGGGCCGGGAAGCCGACCGCGAAGGTCATCGAGGAAGTGGCCGACCAGTGGGCGTTCCTGGTGCGGAACCTGGACTTCAAGCCGGACTTCGGGAAGTAAAGGGGAAACTCCTCGGCGGCATTCTCTCGGAGGAAGTCCATGCGGCGCGTCGTATTCATTTTGGGAATCAGTGCTCTCGTCGGTTGCGGCCGACCGACCACATCAGCGGCCCCGACGGTTCGGCAGGAAATGGTGTACCTCGACAAGACCGCGGAGGACGGGTTCACCACCTTCTTACCGGGCACGCCGACGTTCCGGTTTCTGTCGTCACAGATGCATACGACCCGTCTCTACGAGGCCGCGAACCCCGGAGTGAAGTATGAAGTTCACCTGTCGGGGGTCCAAGTGTACGGTATGTATGCGGGTCCTCCGCATGGGAAGGTGGAGACCGAGATGCTCGAGAAATCCCGCGACCGGTTCCTGAAGTCCGTGACCGGAACGCTAGTGTACTCGAATAGTTGCGAGCGGGATCTCGCCAAGGGGCTGGAGTTCATGGCTACCGTCCCCGAGCCACCGGGGGCGGTGATCAAGGCGCGGATCTACCACTATGACATGCGGATATACGGGTTTGTCGCAACCGGCGAGCGCGCCGTCGTGAACGGCCCAGATGTTGGCAAGTTCTTCGACACGATCCAGATTACCGCGGCGCGGGCTAAGCCGATCCCCCCGCGGCGCTGAGAATGACGGGTTCCGGCCAGAGTTCCGGGGGCTGGGATCGAACCAGCGTTTCCACGTTCAGAGCGTGGCGTGCTACCGCTGCACCACCCCGGAAAATGCAGTACGAGGGGAAGGAGTCGAACCTTCACGACGCCGAGTTCAAAGCCCGGTGGCCTACCGTTAGCCGACCCTCGTGAACGTCGCGTTCACGAAGGGTTAGACTCGGCCGGCCGGCCGAAGGTTCGCGAGGGAGAAGGGAATTCACGCCGCCCGTTTCGCGGCCCGCACTTCGCCGAACACGTCGAGCAACGCCCGGTAGTGATCCTCGAACGTCCACCTGGCCGCCGCCTGTCGGGCCGCCGCGCTCGCCGTCCGCCGGTAACCGGGGTCGAGCATCGCGGCGATCGCCCCGCCGAGTTCCGCGGCGTCGTGCGGGTCGTTCACCACGAGCCCGTTGTGCGGCACCGTCAGCAGCTCGCTCGCGCCGTTGTACTGCGTCGTGACGACCGGCAACCCGCACGCCAACGCTTCGAGCACGACCAGCGAGCACGGATCGTAGAAGGTCGGATGGACGAGGAAATCCGCGGCGAAGTAGCAGTCCTTCGGGTCCGCCTTGAACCCGCGGAAGGCGAACCGGTCCGCCACGCCGAGCGACTTCGCGAGCTTCTCGTACTTGCCGAACTTCGGGTGCCCGACCACCGCGATGCGGAAGGTCTTGTCCGCGGGAACGGCAGCCGCGGCGCGGATCAGCGGGGCGAGACCCTTCAGCCGGTAGTTCATCGCCACGAACAACCCGGTCGGCACGTCGGGGCCGACGCCCCACACTTCCCGTTCCGCTTGGCGGCGTTTCAAGCGGTCCTCGGCGAGGAACCGGCCGGGGTCGATCGCCGAGGGAATCACCTTCACGTCGTCCGGGGCGACGCCGAGGAACTGCTCGAAGTGCCCGCGGACCATGCGGGAGTTCACGACGATCACGGGCCGGTCCGGGCCGAGGTACTGCTTCTTCTCCAGCTTCGCGAACGACTGGCACGCGGGGTCGAACATCTTCCCGAGGGTCGCCGCGAACCGGGCGGTCTTCGAGTGGTACTTCAGCAGGTTGTGATGCTGGCTCGCGGCGTGCAGTCCGCCCTGGGGGTAGAGCACGTCCTGCCCCCACGTCTTGTCGAAGCCGATCGACACGTCGTGATTCGCGGTGGAAAGGGCCGCCTCGCAGGCGGTCGCGAACCGCCAGGGGCGCAGGAACCGAGGGCCGTCGGGCACGTCGAGGCGGTGGTAGTGCGTCGCCGCGGGAAGGGCGGCGGCGTCCCACCGGCAGGCGTACAGGTGGACGCGGTGGCCGTCCTTCGCCAGCCGCCGGGCGAGGTCGCCGATGTACGTCTCCGCCCCGCCGCGGTTGGGCAGCACCGATTCGTAGCAGAGTGCGATGTCCATTTCGTTCACCGGGTTCGTCCTGAACGGGCCTGACGCCGGGCGGAATGCCGGGCGTACAACCGCCACTTCCACCGGGCCGCGACGGCAATCCATTGCCGCGGGCGCGACGACCTGCCCCAGTCCGCGGTGGACCCGCGGTAGAGCTTCCAGAACCGCAACCGATCGCGAACGGTGACGCCGTCGACGCCGTCGCACGAGTACATCAACTGCGCGAGATCCTTGACCTGGAACCACGACTTCCCGAGCCAGTGCCGGCCGAGGCGGTGGAAGTCGATCATCACGACCCGGCCCTGCCACGCCTTCGGTGACAGTGCGGTGTCACTCTCCGCGATGTAGAAGTGGCACAGGTACAGGTCCTTGTGGTACGCCCCGCGGCGGTGCAGTTCCCGGCTGAGCAGCGCCATCTCCGCGATGAGGCCGCGCTTCCACTTCGCGAATTCCTCCGGCGAGAGCCGCGACTTCGCGAGAGGGATCGCCTCGTGCAGCGCGAGCATCCCGGTCAGTTCCTCGACGGCGAGGAAGCTCTGCAGCTTCCCCCACGGCCCGCGGAACTCCCCGGCGGCGACGGGCCGCGGCACGGGAATCCCCTGCGATTGCGCCCAGGCCAGGTGCTCCCACTCCTGCACCCCCGGCGACCACGCCCGGCCGGGAAAGAGGGCCGCGAGCAGGCCGTGGACCCGCGGGAGTTCGTAGTGCCGCTTGAGGTACACGACCAGTGACGCACCCTTGTCACTGGTCAGCGTCCACCGGCCGATCGACCGACCCTGCTTCGCGTGGTGGCGGTCGCCGACGGCGACGGACATGACGCGCGACTCCCAGCGCTTGCCGGCGAACCGGTCCCAGTCGCGGGCGGAATGCACGATCCGTGACGGGCGGGTGAGCCGCCGCCAGAGGGTGAGGCCGGAGATCGCGGAGGTCAGTGTCACCGGAGTGTCACTCGCTGGGTCAGTCGGACGGCGAACGGGGAAGCGACGACGTCGCGGCCGTCCGGGGTGGTTCCGAACGCGGCCTCGCCGGGGACGACTTCGCACCCGGCGGCCCGCAGTTTCGCGCGGATTTGTGGGGCCTCCGCGGTCAAAGTTGTGTCCGGGATCGGCTCGTAGAGCACGAACGAATCGGCGGTCGCGGGGCCGGTCAGCCGCTGGCCGAACGCGAGAAGCCGGGGGCCGGCGATGCCGTAGCGGTCGAGGTGGAACAGGACGCGGGCCACCTTCGCTCCCGGCGACCGCCACGGTTTCCCGCGAAGTCCGGCGGCGAGTCGGGCCACCGGCGCGACCGTGCGGAACCGGGCCAGCACGGCCCTTCGTCCGTCGGGCAGGGTGACGTCTTCGGGGCTGACCGGAGGGGCCGCGGCGTAGACCGGCTCCGCCACCGCCGGCGTCGGCCAGACGGCGGCGACATCCGGGACCGCGCACACCTCTTCGCCGGCGAGCCAGACGAGCCGCTGCGGCGGCCCCGCGGCTTGCCGCTGATCGCGGACGGACGAGCGATTCCGAATCCGCTCCGCGTTCGCCAGCACGTCCCGCACGAACGCCCCGAACCGCGGGGTCGGCATCTTCTCGGCCGTTCGCGACTGCCGCACCGTCCGGTGGTACGCCCACGCGAACCGCAACCGCTCGCGGTCCGTGGCGAGTTCCCCCGCCAGCGACGCGGCCAGCGTCGCAACCTGTCGGGCGCGGTCGGGGTCGGACACGGCCCCCGGCGGCGGGCACGACTGCCAGTCGAGCAGGTTGACCGTCAGCGGCCGGCGGCCGACCAGGACGTGTTTCGCCGCCAGTTCCGGCGTGCCGAACCCCGCCTCGTGCAGGTCCGCGACGACCCGCCCGGCCCGCTCCGCGAGGACCCGCCGGTCGTCCGGTGACAACCGGGTGTCACTCAGCACCGTCCGCAGGTCGGCGGAGCCGGTCAGCTCGTCCACGAGCAGGAACGCCCGGCCCCGACCGTCTTCCCCGTAGGCCAGCCACTGCGGGCCGGGCAACCCCGCCGCTTCCAGCCGCCGCAGCGTGACCGCCTCCCGCACCGACCGCGACACCCACCCGAACCCGGCCCGCCAGTTCTTGAAGCGGGTCCGCCAGCCGACCAGGTGCTCGCGCTTCAGGAACACGACCCGCCGGGCGCGTTCGACCCGCACCACGTGGCGGTCCGGGTGGCCGCAGACGATTTCGCCGGGGAGTTCGAGGGCGTCGGCGGCCGTCGACACGCCGTGGCGGGCGAGCCACGCCCGGTGCCGCGGGTGGACGACAATGAACCCCGAAGCGGGGAGCGGGGAACGCGGAACGTGGAGCGGTTCGGTTTGAAGCTTAGCCGGCACGCCGCACCCCCTTCCCGGCGGGGAAGCGGTCGAGCAACGCATCGGCGGCCGCGAACACCTCGGCGGGCGAAAGTTCCGTCATGCACCGGTGGTGGCCGAGCGGACAGACCCGCTGCTGGCACGGGCCGCACGGCACCGGTTTCTGGAGGTGGACGGCCTTCTCGTCGAAGGTTTCCGTCCAGCCGATGTGGGTCGGGCCGAACAGCGTCAGCACCGGCACGCCGAAGGCGGCGGCGAAGTGGCGGGGGCCGCTGTCCGTCGTGACCAGCAGCCCGAGCCGGCGGACGACGGCCTTCGTCAGGCCGAGTGACAGCGGCATGTCACTCATCGCGGCCACGGCGGGGTGGGCGGCTTTCGCCGCGATGTCCCGTGCGATCTCGCGTTCCGTCGGGCCGCACAGCACGAGCACGCCGGCCCCCCGCCAGACGGCGAGGGACCTCGCCAGTTCCGCGAAGTGGTCCGTCGGCCAGTGCTTCGCGGCCCCGAACGCGGCACCGGGGTTCAGGCCGACGACCTGCGGGTAGCGGTCGAGGCGGAACTGATCCCACACGAAATCCGCGGCGGTTTCGTCGGCCGCGGTCGTGAACAGTTCCATCCGGCGGCCGGGGTCCGGGACGCCGAGAAGCTGCACGATGCGGTTGTAGTCGTCGATGACCGGCACCGGTTTCGGCCGGCCGGCGGCATCGCGCGCGGGGTACAGCCGCCGTGTCAGCAGCACGTCGCGGCCGTAACGTGCGAAGCCCACGACGGTGCGGCACCCGCCGATTCGCGCGAGCAGGGCGGACCTCAGCGAGTTCGGGAACAGCACGGCGGCGTCGGCGGACTCGTCGCGGAGGCGGCGGGCGGCCTTCCAGAAGCCGCGAACGGAGCGGTCGAGCGGGATCGTGGCGTCGAACCACGGCGAGCCGGCGAGGGTGTCCGCGACGTAGGGCTTGCAAACGGCCAACACGCGGGAATGCGGGACGTGCTCGCGGACGGCGCGGACCGCCGGCGTGGCCATCACCACGTCGCCGATCCAGTTCGGCAGGAACAGCGCGATCGTCCGCATCGTCGGTGACACTCCCTTGTCACTGGTGGCTGTCGGGTGGACTCGCTCGGCGTCGCCTCGCGGCTAGCCGGTGACGCGGCTCAACGCTTCTCGCACGGCCTCCTCGCCGTCGAGGAACCGCATCCCGATCCGCACGGCCCGCACCGGCCGCCCCGCCAGGTCGGGGATTCGCAGCTTCACCCAGTCCTTCTGCGTCGTGCAGACCGTCGCGTCGCGCGGCAGCGTCTCGGCCCAGCGGCGCAGGTCGTCCACGTCGGCCCGCGAGTACGGGTGGTGGTCGGCGAACGTGCGGAACGCGGCCACGTTCGCCCCCAGGTCGTCGAGCGTCCGCCGGAACGCGGCCGGGTTGCCGATGCCGCAGAACCCGCCGACGGTACGACCCCGCACCGCCTCAACCGCCTCGGCCTCGTCGGTTCCCACCAGTTCGAGCGGGGCGTGCCGCGCGGTCGCCGTCGGCAGGGCCGGGAACCGGGCCTGCAGCCAGTCACGCTGCCGCCGCACCTCGCCCGGGTCCGCCTGATCGCTGCGCGTCAGAATCGCCAGGCCCGCCCGCTTCAGGCTCGACGCCGGTTCGCGGAGCGTGCCCCGCGGGAACAGGTACTCGTCGCACAGCGGTCGCGTCGCGTCGATCAGCACGACGTCCAGGTCGCGGGCCAGCCGGCGGTGCTGGAAGCCGTCGTCGAGCACGAGGATTTCGCTCTCCAACTCGTCCACCGCGGTCGCCGCCAGGGCGACCCGGTCGCGGCCCTGCAGGTGCGGGACGTCCGGAAGGTTTTCTTCCAGAACCATCGCCTCGTCGTTCGGTCGGCCGTCGGTCGAGCCGTACCCCCGGCTCAGGATCGCGACCTGCAACCCGCGGTCGCGGTAGAACCCCGCGACGTACTCGACGCACGGCGTCTTCCCGGTCCCGCCGACCGACAGGTTCCCGACGCTGACGACCGGCACGCCCGCGCTCGCGGCCCGCTTCCACCCCGCGTCGAACAACCCGTTCCGCACGCGAACGCCGGCCGCGTAGGGCAGCCGCGCCCACCACAGCCCGGCCCGGGCCAGGGCGGCCGCGGGACCGCGCCTCGTCCCTCGGATCACGGCGGTCCACGCTGTGGCGCGGTCGGTCACGGGCTCCCCAGACTCGCACGGGCGTCAGGAACCGGCGAAGGGTAGCACCGGTGCGGGAGCGGTGTCAACTGCGGCTGCGGTTCGGGCCAGGGCGACGCAGGGATTCAAGTGCGGCCGATTCAGTAGGTCACTCGCTCCGCGAGTGACTGTGCTTCCGCCCTCGAAAACGGGTGAAGTCGTCTCGGGACATGAGCCCGCAACTCGCGGAGCGAGTTGCCTACCTTACCGCACTGCGTCGCCCTGCGGTTCGGGCCATAGTCGCCGGCTATCGCGGGGCTTGGCCGGGGCGGGTGGTTCGCGGCGCGGCTCGCTCCTAGGATACCCCGCGTCCCCGACCCTCTACCGGAGTCCCCACCGATGGCCGCTCGCGTTCAGAAGGAAGCCCCCGATTTCACCGCCACCGCGGTCGTGAACGAGGAGTTCAAGCCGGACTTGAAGCTGTCCAGCTACAAGGGCAAGTACGTCGTCCTGTTCTTCTACCCGCTCGACTTCACGTTCGTGTGCCCGACCGAAATCATCGCGTTCAGCGACCGCGTCGAGGAGTTCCACAAGCGCGGCGCGGAGGTGATCGGCGTGTCCGTGGACAGCCAGTTCAGCCACCTCGCGTGGATCCAGACCCCCCGCGCGGCGGGCGGCCTCGGCGGGCTGAAGTACCCGCTCGTCGCGGACCTGACGAAGAAGATTTCCGCGGATTACGACGTGCTCCTCGACGGCGGGGTCGCCCTGCGGGGCCTGTTCCTCATCGACCAGAAGGGGATCGTCCGGCACATCACGGTCAACGACCTGCCGCTCGGCCGCAGCGTGGACGAGGCCCTGCGGGTGCTCGACGCGCTGCAGTTCTTCGAGAAGAACGGCGAGGTCTGCCCGGCGGACTGGAAGCCGGGCGCTCTCACCATCAAGCCGGGCGTGAAGGAGTCCAAGGAGTACTTCCAGAAGGCCGCCGCCGGCGCGCGATGACCGCGGCGACGCCGCCGACGCACGCCAGGACCACCGTGGAGGGTTCCGGCGTGTTCGCCGACGGACCGGGGCCGGGCGGGGGTGTCCCCCCCGTCGGGTTCCGGACGTTCGGCAGCGGGGTCAGGGTCTTCGGGTCCGTGACCTCGATCGCCCACCACCCGCCGTCCGAGATCGGAACCCACCCCCCGCCGACCACGTCCCCGGTGGTCGGGTCCGTCGCGGTGAACGACACGTCGCCCGGCGTCCCGTTCTCGGGCAGTTTCACTTTCACGCCCATCAGCGGCGACCCGCCGCCGCCCCCTCCACCACCGCCGCCGCCCCCGCCGCCGGACGACGGTCCTTGCCCGAGCGAGCCCAGCGCCCCCGGAGGCGGGCTGCCGGCGTACAGTGCGGCCCCCGGCGACAGCAGCAGCGACGGCGACACCGCCCCCGACGGGGCCCGCGTCTCGACGCCGTCCAGAAACAGGCTGACGAGGCTCGCGTTGAGGGGATTCAAGTTCAGCGTGACGAGTTCCGATAATGCGATGGCCGTCACGTCCGGAGAGGAGTTGTACGTCGCCGACGCGGTCGCCCCCCCCGCCGGCCGGCCCGCTGCTGAGAATGACCGCGATCTGGGCCGGGGCCGGGGCCGTAAGCCCCACGGCGACCAGCACCCCCGCCACGAAGCGTCCCGTCATCGATGCCTCCGGCCCGGACACGACGGCTCCCGCCGACCGCGCCGGCCGGGATGTGCGGCGAGAATAACGAAGGAAACACGGCCGGGGAAGGCGAACCGGCACGCCTCACGTCCGGGCGAGCAGGTCATGACGGGCACATTCACCGGCAAGGACAATCCCACCCTCCCGCGAACCCTCGCTGGCGGTGCGCGTCACTGTGATGAGCCGCCGACCGCTTCCCGTCTCGGTGCGGTCGCGGCGACATCCGCCTGTTTGTGTACCAGCAAGCACGCCGGGCTTTCAATCCGGAGGACGGGGTGCGACTCCCCGACAGGTGACTCGAACAGCCCGTCCGTCAGGTGATCCCGGGCGAGCGGGGTGGCGTCTCTTCCGGCCCCGCCTGCTAAACTACCGGAGAGGGATGCCCCCCGCACCATTCCGGGCTCACCACATGAAGACCCCGCGGAAGTACCTGTTCCCGAACGTCATCGAACTGAACCTCGCGGCCGCCCGGTCGTTCGGGGTGAACATCTACCTGATCGACGGCGGCACCGAGTACCTGCTCCTCGACGTGGGGCAGGACGACCACTTCGACGAGGTGCTGGAAACCCTGCAAGACATGGACTTCCCCCTATCCAAGTGCAAGATGATCGTCGCCACGCACGCGGACGCGGACCACATCCAGGCGCTGGCCCAGGCGAAGAAGCGGCTCAAAACGAAGACCGCGGCGCACCCGCGGGCGGCCGCCCTGATCGAGGCCGGGGACACCATCGAGACGTTCGCGGCCATCTCCGCCCAGAACTTCGCGATCCCGATGCCCGCCTGCAAGATCGACGTGCGGCTCAACGACGGGGACGAGATCGCGGTCGGAAAGTTGAAGCTGACGGTGTGGTCCACGCCCGGCCACACGCCGGGGCAGCTCAGCTTCCGGATGGGCAACCTGCTGTTCAGCGGGGACAACATCTACAAGGACGCCAGCGTAGGTGTGATCGACGCGCACCACGGGTCGAACCTGCCGGACTACATCACCTCACTGAAGCGCATCCTGGCGGACGACGCCGAGTTCCTTCTCCCCAGCCACGGCCCGGCGTTCCGCAAAGACGCGAAGGTTCTGAAGTCCGCGATCGACCGGCTGACGAAGTACCAGTTCCTGGCCGACTTCGGCACGTGCGCGGTGAGCTGGCCGCTGCAAGAGCAGTGGGAAAAGGACGTGGCCGCCGGGAAGATGCCGGAGCTGTAACCCACCAACCCGAAGCGCCAGCGAGGGACTTCTCGTCGTCCGAGTAGATCGCCTCGCGTTCGATCCCGTCGAACGCGACGACGTCCATCAGCACCCCGGTGTATGAAATGAACATGAGTGCCAGTCAGAACGAAGGGTGTGCCGCGAGGGTCATCGTGGGGCTCTTTGCGACCTTTTGCGCCCTGGCCGCGTTCATCGCCAGCGGGCGAACCGTCGGCGAAATCCTGGAATCCGTCCCGCCTATCCCCTTGATCGCTGCCATCGGCGTCGTCGGCACCCTCTACCTGCTCGTCAGATCGCTGCCCGGCGGCGGTCCCCCGTCGTCCATGCCTCCGCCTCCCGGCTAGTGTCGGTGCTTGCCGACTCGGTACTTTGGGATGCCGGCCGGCCCTCGCTGGCGCTTCGGGTTGGTGTGACATTCACGCCGCGCCCATGACGAGCGCCCCGTTCTGCCCGCCGAAGCCGAAGCTCGTCGAGATGCCGTACCGCACCTTGTCCTCGCGGGCGGTGTTCGGCACGTAGTCCAGGTCGCACGCCGGGTCGGGGTTCGTCAGGTTGATCGTCGGCGGGTAGACCTGGTGCTTCAGGCTCATCGCGAGCGCCGCCGCTTCGATCGCGCCGGCGGCCCCGATCGAGTGGCCGATCATCGACTTGATGCTGGACAACTGCACCCGCCGGGCGTTCGACCCGAACACCCGCTTGACGGCGGCGGTTTCCATGCAGTCGTTCAACTTCGTGCTCGTCCCGTGGGCGTTGATGTAGCCCACGTCGTCACTGTTGACGCCGGCTTCGCCGAGGGCGGCTTGAATCGCCCGCGCCCCGCCGCGGCCTTCCGGGTCGGGCTTGGTGACGGAGTACGCATCGAAGCTGCTGCCGAACCCGCGGACCTCGGCGTAGATCTCGGCGTTGCGGGCCTTGGCGCGTTCGTACTCTTCGAGCACCAGCACCGCGGCCCCCTCGGAAATCACGAAGCCATCCCGCAGGCGGTCGAACGGGCGGGACAGTTCTTCCGCGGGGCGGTCGGCCCGGCTCAGTGTGCCGAGCGCGTTGTAGGCGAGGAGCATCAGGGGGTCGATGCGGCTGTCGGCCCCGCCGGCGAGCATGACGTCCGCGACGCCGGTGCCGATCAGGCGGAACGCCTCGCCGACGGCCTGGGTGCCGGCCACGCACGCGGTCACGACGGTGTTGTTCGGCCCCTGGCAGTTGAACGCCATGCTGATGTGGGCGGCCGCCATGTTCGGCAGGTGCTTCAGCAGCCACAGCGGGAACAGCGGCGAGTCCTTGCTGCACGACCCGATCATCTGCGTCGGGTCGAAGCTGCCGTCTTCCTGGCAGGCGCGGGCGAGGATCGGGGCGATCTCGCCGAGGTCGACGGGGACGAGGCCGGCCCCCATCACGACGCCGACCTTTTCGGGGTCTTCCTTGTCCATCTCGATGCCGCTGTCGGACACGGCGAGGCCGGCCGCGCCGATGCCGAACTTGGCGGCCCGGCCCATGACCTTGACCGTCTTCCGCTGGGCGGCGGGCAGCCACGGGGTCGGGTCGAAGTCGTTGACCTCGCCGGCCACGCGGACGGGGTGGCGGGAGGCGTCGAACGACTTGATCGGCCCGACGCCGCTGCGGCCGTTCAGGCAGGCGGCCCAAAAGTTCGCCTTGCCGACCCCGTTCGGGGCGACGACGCCGATCCCGGTGACAACGACCCGACGCATATATCCCCCCGCAGGTCCGGCCGCGGAGGGGAGCTCCCGGTCGGATTCGTCCCACCGGCCGCGGGGCACTCAGGCCCCCGCCGGGTCCGAAACGTCGAAGACTGTTCGACGGCGAGAAATCGTAGCAAACTCCTCAGCTACCCCATCTTCGCCACGCCTTCTACCCTACGCGAGTTGCGATTCTCGATCAATAGACCCCCGAGTACCGTAGTTCCTCGCCTTGCCGAGTCCACGGTGTTCTCGGCAATTCCGCTAGAATCCGCACCCGCTGCCGAATCGCGCCGGCGAGCTCGTTCCCACACGAACCCGAAGCGCCAGCGAGGTTCGAGTTCTTCCCTCGCTGGCGCTTCGGGTTCGTGTGGGAACGGAGCAAACGCCGCGAAGCGGCGAGCGAATCCCTTCACGGCAGTGGTGGAAGAATTTGGCCCCGACTTTCGGCGGCCGTTATAATGTGATGCACGGCCCCGCCGCTCAGGATGCCCCCAGAGATGCCCCCTGTCGTCTTGCGTTCCCGCGTGTGGGTGTTGGCCGTCCTCGCGGCGGCCGCCGGTCCGTCCCCGGCCGGTGCGGAGAACGCCGCGGCCCGGCCGGGGCTTTTCGTGACCGTCCCGAACCCGCTCAACAGTGACGCCGTCAAGCGGATCAAGAACCGCATCGAGCCGGCCCGCAACGCCGGGGAGAAGCGGCCGTCGGTCGTCGTGTTCGACTTCAACCCGAACGACAAGGACGCCGCCACCCCGGACTTCGGGGCGTGCTACGACCTCGCCGAGTACATCGCCGGGCTGCACGACCTTCAGACGGAAGCCTGGGTCCACCGCAAAGTCTCCGGCCACACCGTCCTGCCGGTGATGGCGTGCAAGGGGCTCGTCGTCGGGCCGCAGGCGGTGATCGGCGAAGTCCGCACGCTGTCCGACCCGCCGCTGAAAGACCTGCCCGTCGCGGGGTACACGAGCATCCTGAAGGGCACTCGGCCCGCTCACCTCGCGGTCGTCCGCAAGATGTTCGATCCGGACGTGCAACTGCGGAAGGGCCGCAAGGGGGGCGCGGACTGGTACGTCGACGACCGCGACCGGGCCGAGGCCGAGAAGATCGGCGTCGTCGTGTCGGACACGGCCCCGCCCAAGGACGTGCCCGACAACGCCATCGCGGTTCTGAAGCAGGCGCAACTGCTCTCGACCAAGAACGGCGTGCCGGGGCTCGGGCTCGCGCAGCGGGAGGCGGACACCCGGCAGGAAGTCGTCGAGGCCCTGGACCTGGCACAAGCTACGCTCCGCGAAGACCCCCTGAACGGCCGAGCACCCGCCGCGTTCCGCTACGTCCTGCGGGGGCCGATCGACCAGGGCGTCCGCGAGGGCGTGCGGCGGGTCGTCGAGAAGGTCGTCCGCGAGAAGGGGAACGTGCTCTTCCTGCAACTGGAGTGTGCCGGCGGCGACTGGCAAGCGGCCCGCGATTTGGCCGACGACCTGCGGAAGTTCTCGACCGCCGAGGGGGACGAGGCCATCCTGATCGTCGCCGTCGTGCCGGACAAGGCCCCGGACACCGCCGCGATCATCGCGCTGGGCTGCACCGAGATCGTCATGAGCAAGCGCAAGGACGCGCCCCCGTCCGGCGGCGAGGTTCCGACCGAAGCTGAGTTCGGGGACTTCGAGGCGTTTGCCGGCAAAAAAAACCAGCAGAAGAACCTGGACGGCTGGGTCGGCAGCCTCAAGCAACTCGCCGAGGAGCAGGGCTACTCGCCGCTGCTGGTGGAAGGCATGCTCCGCAAGGACCTCGAAATCGTCCGCGTCCGGGCCCGCACGGACCGCACCAAGAAGCGGCTGATGACCGCCGAGGAGTTCGCCGCGGACAAGGCCAACTGGGAGACGGACGCCGTCGTGAAGGTGAAGGGCCAGTTCCTGAAACTGCCGGCCGCCCGGGCCGAGGAGCTCGGCATCGCCCGCCACACGACCGAGACCCGCGACCCCGCCGAGCTCTACGCGAAGTATGGCGTCGACCCGACCAGGGTGAAGGACGCCACCCCCGCGTGGCTCGACAAGTTCGCGAACTTCCTGAAAATCCCCGGCGTCACGGTGCTGCTCGTCGTCATCGGGTTCACCGGCCTGATCCTCGAACTGAAGGTGCCCGGCACGATCGTCCCCGGCATCGTCGCGGCGATGTGCTTCATCCTCGTGTTCTGGGCGCACACCCAGTTCAGCGGGCAGATGGCGGCCCTCGCCGGGTTGCTGTTCATCTTCGGGCTGGTGCTGGTCCTGATGGAAGTGTTCGTCCTGCCCGGCTTCGGGGTGGCGGGGATCACCGGCGTCCTGTTGATCCTGAGCAGCCTCGCCCTCGTGACGCTGGACAAGGTCCCGCAGACCGGGGGGGACTGGGGCGAGTTCGGCGGCAAGGTCGCCACCTTCCTGTTCGCGATCATCGGGGCGACGTTCGGGGCGTTCTACCTGTCGCGCTTCCTGCCGCAGATTCCGGGCGCGAACCGGCTGCTCCTCGCGCCGCCGGGCGACGCCCCCGGCGACCTCGCCGAGTACGCCTTGCCGGGCGCGACGCAAGCCGCCGGCTTGCTCGGGGCCGTCGGCACGACGGTCACGGTGCTCCGGCCCGCGGGGTCGGTCCAGTTCGGCGACCGGTTCGTCGACGTGGTGTCGGACGGCGGGTACGTCCCCGCGGGGGCGCGGGTGCAAGTCGTCGAAGTCGAGGGGACGCGGATCGTCGTCAAAGAGATGTAACGCGATGGAATGGTACCTGTCGGTCGCCCTGGTCCTGATTGCCGCCGGCGGGGCGATGCTCGTCGCCGAGTTCTTCGTCCCGACCGGCGGGTTCGCGGCCGTGTTGGGGATCACGTTCTTCGCCGCCGCGGTCGGCGTCATCCTGTACTACGGCACGGGCACGGAAGCGGCGGTGGCCACCATCGGCCTGTCGGTCGGGTCGATGGTCGCGTGGTACTTCATGGTCCAGGCGTGGCGGAAGCTGATGCCCTCGCCGGCCGAGCACTCCGAGGCGGCCGCCGCGACCGTCAACGAGACGCCGGAGATCGCCGGGCTGGAGAAGCTCCGCGGACGGTACGGGAAGACGCTGTCCCCGATGCGGCCGAGCGGAACCGTGCTGATCGACGGCCACCGCATCGACGCCCTGAGCGAGGGGATGATGCTCGACGAAAACACGTGGGTGAAGTGCGTCGACGTGAAAGGCGGCCGCGTCCTGGTCCGCAAGGTGGACCCGCCCGGCGACCTCAGTAACATCGACCTCGAAGACTTGAACTGACCCAACGCCGATTCTTGTAGGTCGGGTCGAGGCTTTGCGAGGCCCGACGGGACGCGCAACGTCGGGCCTCGCAAAGCCTCGACCCGAGCTACCAGTCCGATTTTCACCGCACGCACCCGAACAACCGAGGAACCCCCCGTGAACTGGTCCTTCCCCGCCGCCCTGTTCGGCCAGCAGCCCAAGGCCCCCGCGGCGTTCGACTCGAACATCATCCTCGTCGTCGTCGCGGCGATCGCGGCCCTGATCTTCATCGTCTTCCTGTTCATCTTCTTCAGCTTCATCCGCCTCTGGATCCAGAGCCTGCTCACGGGGGCGAACGTGTCCCTGATGAGCATGGTCGGCATGAAGCTCCGGAAGGTGAACCCGGAAATGATCGTCACCCAGAAGATCGCCCTGGTCCAGGCCGGCGTGAAGGTGGCGACCGAAGACCTCGAATCCCACTTCCTGTCCCGCGGCAACGTCCCCCGCACCGCGACGGCGGTCATCGCCGCGCACAAGGCCGGCCTCGACCTGCCGTGGAAGACCGCCGCCGCCATCGACCTCGCCGGCCGGGACGTGCTCGACGCCGTCAAGACCAGCGTGAACCCGAAGGTGATCGACTGCCCGGACCCGACGAAGGGGAAGCAGTTCCTCGACGCCGTCTGCCGCAGCGGGATTCAGTTGCTCGCGAAGGCCCGGGTGACGGTGCGGACGAAGCTCGAACGGCTCGTCGGCGGGGCGACCGAGGAAACCATCATCGCCCGCGTCGGCGAGGGGATCGTGAAGGCGATCGGCTCCGCGGCCGACCACAAGGAAGTCCTCGCGAACCCCGGCCTGATTTCGCAGACGGTGCTCCACAACGCCCTCGACGCGCAGACCGCGTTCGAGATCGTCTCGATCGACATCGCACACATCGAAGTCGGCGAGAACATCGGCGCGAAGCTGCAAGGCGACCAGGCCGCCGCGGACCTGCGGGTCGCCCAGGCGGACGCCGAGAAGCGCCGGGCCGCGGCCGTCGCGAAGGAGCAGGAGATGCGGGCTGCCGTCGAGGAGAACCGCGCCAAGGTCGTCGAGGCGGAAGCCCAGGTGCCGATGGCGATCGCCGAGGCGTTCAAGACCGGCAAGATCGGCGTGATGGACTACTACAACATGAAGAACCTGCAGGCCGACACCTCGATGCGGAGCAACATCGCGTCGATGTCCGGCGGGCAGGACAACCGCGGGTCGTAACCCTGTCGTCCCGACCCGATCGGAGCGCGGTTCACTCCCACCCGGAGATTCCCCGATGAACGGGTTCGTCGTCTGCGTGATGCTGATCGTCCTGATCGGCACGGTCATCGGGGCCATCTCCCAGGTGCTGAAGAACGCCCAGCAACCCCCGGCCCGCGGGGGGGGCGGGAACCGGGCGGCCGGCGGCGTCCGCTCGTCGAGCAACGACATCGACCGGTTCCTCGAAGAAATCGACCGCCTCCGCAAGAAGAAGGCGGACGGCGGCGAGCCCCCCGTGGCGAAGCCGGTGAAGGCCCGCCCGAAGCCGACGGCGGTCCCCGTCGCCGAGGCCGCGCCCGTCCGCTCGACCCGGCGGATCGAGGCGACCCCGGCCCCGACCCCCCAGCCGACCGTTGTGATCAGCGACCTGCCCCCCGCGGTGCCGGTCGTCTCCACCGCCGAGACGCCTCAGACCCCGCAAACGCCCCGCGCGTTGCACCGCCAGGGGGACGCCCCCGCCGCCCCCCGCGGCGGCTCCCGCGTCACCGTCCGCCAGCGCGTCGCCCCGAAGACCGAGTTCGGCCGCGGCCTGACCGCCCTTCTGGCCAACCCCCAATCCGTCGCGATGGCCGTCGTCCTGCAAGAAGTCCTCGGCCCGCCGAAGAGCAAGCAGGGGTGAGGCGGGCGACATTCGGTTCGAGCTGCCAGGGTCGCTCCCGCATGAAGTCGAGGACGAGATCGCTCGCAGTCCGGACGATAATTGTGTAGACAACTATCGTCCGGACTGATACCATTTCGGCATGGCTACCGCGCGCACGGAACCGACCCCCGGCCTCCGCTTCGATTCCCCCGAACAGGAAGCGTTCCTCGCCCTCTGGCGGACCTACGACCGCCTCCGGGTGCTGGAAGACGACCTCTTCGCGAGCTTCGACCTGACGCCGCAGCAGTACAACGTGTTGCGGTTGCTGCGGGCCGTCTACCCGGACGCGCTGCCGACGCTGGCCCTCGCTGAGCGGCTCGTCTCGCGGGCACCGGACATCACCCGGATGATCGACAAGCTCGAACAGCGGGAACTGGTCCGCCGCGACCGCCCGCCGACCGACCGGCGAACGGTTCTGGTCGCCGTCACGGACGCCGGCCTGCGGTTACTGGACGAAATGGCCGGGCCGCTGCGGGAGTGTCACGCGAAGCAACTCGGGCACCTGTCCCCGGCGGAACTAAAGAAGCTGACTTCGCTGCTGCGAACCGCACGCGAACCGCACGAGCCCGACGGCAGCGTGTGGAAGTAACCCCCCCCTTTTCGGAGATTCGCATGTCTTCCCCCGACGTGATCGTGATCGGCGGCGGCCCGTCCGGGTCGACGGCCGCGACCCTGCTCGCCCAGAAGGGGCACCGCGTCGAGCTCTTCGAGCGGGACCACTTCCCCCGCTTCCACATCGGCGAGTCGCTCATCCCCCAGACGTACCACGTCCTCAACCGGCTCGGCATGTTGCCGAAGCTGAAGAGCAGCCACTTCGTGAAGAAGTACAGCGTCCAGTTCGTGAACCAGCGGGGCAAACTCTCGGAGCCGTTCTATTTCGTGGACCACAACCCGCACGAGTCGTCGCAGACCTGGCAGGTCCGCCGCAGCGAGTTCGACCACCTCATGCTCAACAACGCCCGCGGGCACGGCGTGACGGTGCACGAAGGGGCCCGCGTGCTGGAAGTGATTTTTGACGGCGACCGCGCCGTCGGCGTCCGCGTGAAGCCGGAAGACGGCCCCGAACGGGAGGTGCGGGCGCGAGTCGTCGTCGACGCGAGCGGCCAGAGTTCCATGCTCATCGACCGCATGAACCTCCGCGAGTGGGACCCGGTCTTGAAGAAGGCCGCCATCTGGACGTACTGGAAGGGGGCGTACCGCGACCAAGACAAGGACGCCGGGGCCACGGTCGTGATCCAGACGGAAGGCAAGCACGGCTGGTTCTGGTACATCCCGCTGCACGACGACGTGCTGAGTGTCGGCGTCGTCGCGGGGTACGATTACCTCTTTCAGAACCGCCCGTCGAAGGATCTGGAAACGATCTACTTCGAGGAAGTGGCGAAAGCCCCCGGCCTGCAACCGCGGCTCGCGTCCGCCACGCGGTGCGACATCTTCCGCGCCCAGAAGGAGTACTCGTACCGCTCCAAGCAAGTGGCCGGCGACGGCTGGTGCCTCGTCGGCGACGCCTTCGGGTTCCTCGACCCGCTGTACTCGTCCGGCGTGCTCCTCGCGCTCACGTCCGGCATGATGGCCGCCGACGCCATCGCCGAGGGACTCGCGAAGGGGGACACGTCCGAGACGCAACTCCGCACCTGGGAGAAGCCGTTCGTCGACGGCATGGAGCGGATGCGCCGGCTCGTCTGCGAGTTCTACGACGGCTTCAGCTTCGGCCGGTTCGTGAAGAAGCACCCGGACCTGAAGGACCGCGTCACGGACGTGCTCATCGGCGACGTGTTCAAGCCGGAAGTCGACGTGCTGTGGCCGTTGATGGACGAGTTGCGGAAGGAAGTCGCCGCCGAACGGGCCGCGAAGGAAGCGGTGTCGGCGTGAATCACGTTTAGCCGCGACGCGAAGCGGAGCGCGGGCGTCACGCCGGGGGAAAGCGATGACCGAATCACTGGCACTGACCCGCCCCCGCCCGCTCCCGTCCTGGGTGCTCGGTGCCGGCTACGTGGTGATGCTCGCGGCCGGCATCGCCCTGTTTTTCGTCATCCGCAATGTCGGGGAAACGCTCACCGCTCCGGCCGCGCCGCCGCTCGTGGGGAAGATCGCGTCGCCGTCGAACGTGCAAATTGACGTGATTTCGCACGTCCTCGCCACGCTCGCGGCCATCGTCGGGCTCGGGTTCGTGCTCGGCCGACTCTTCACCCTCATCGGCCAGCCACCGGTGATCGGCGAAGTCGTCGCCGGGATTCTTCTCGGCCCGTCGCTGCTCGGGGCGATCTCACCGGACGCGATGCACCTGCTCGTCCCATCAACCGCCGCCGATCCGAAGGGGCAGGTGACGGCCGCACTCAAGGCCATTTCGCAACTCGGCGTCGTGCTGTACATGTTCCTCGTCGGGCTCGAACTGAATGCGGCGAAGTTGAAGCACCATGCCCATTCCGCGATCGCGATTTCGCACGCCAGCATCGTATTCCCGTTCGTCCTCGGGGCGGCGCTTGCGCTGTGGCTGTACCCGGTGGTGTCTCATTCCGGCGTTCCGTTCACGAGCTTTTCCCTGTTCCTCGGGGCCGCCCTGGCGGTGACGGCGTTCCCGGTGCTCGCGCGAATCCTCGCCGATCAGAAGCTCGACAAGACCGAGGTCGGCACCGTCGCCCTCGGGTGTGCGGCCGCCGACGACGTGACCGCGTGGTGCCTGCTCGCCCTGGTCGTCGGCGTGGCGAAGGCCCAGGTCGGCGGGGCCGTCGTCACCGGCGTCGCGGCGATGGCGTTCATCCTCGTGATGTTCTTCGTCGTCGGGCCGGTCGCGAAGTGGGTGTGCCGGAAGCTCGATTCCGGGGACGGTCCGCTCCCCACCGCGGCGATTCCGCTGCTCTTCGTGGCGGTGCTGCTGTCCGCGCTTGCCACGGAAGAGATCGGCGTTCACGCGGTCTTCGGCGCGTTCCTGCTCGGGGCCGTGATCCCGCACGATTGCCGCCTCGCCCGCGAAGTCACGAAGCAGTTGAAGGACGTCGTCACGGTGTTGCTCCTCCCGGCGTTCTTCGCCCTGAGCGGGCTCCGCACCGAGATCGGCCTCGTTTCGGGCTGGCAGGCGTGGGGGATATGCCTGGCGATCATCCTGGTCGCGACGCTCGGCAAGTTCGGCGGGACGATCGTGGCCGCGCGGCTGACGGGGCTCGACTGGCGGACGTCCGCGGCGCTCGGGGCGATGATGAACACCCGCGGGCTCATGGCGCTGATTGTTCTCGACATTGGCTTGAAGGAGGGGGTGATTTCGCCCGCCCTGTTCGCGATGATGGTCATCATGGCCCTCGTCACGACCCTGGCCACCGCCCCCGCGCTGCGGGCGCTGGTGCCGGCCGCGAACCCCCCGCTGGAACCCCCGACATGATCGCGCCGTCGATCCTCGCCGCCGACTTCTCCCGCCTCGGCGAACTCGTCCTCGAAACCGAACGCGCCGGGGCGAACCGCGTCCACGTCGACGTGATGGACGGCCACTTCGTCCCGAACCTCAGCATGGGCTCGGTCGTCGTGAAGGGCCTTCGCCCCGTGACGAAGTTGCCGCTCGAAGTTCACCTCATGGTCACAAACCCGGACAAATTCATCGACGGGTTCTTCAAGGCGGGCGCGGACTCGGTCATCTTTCACATCGAAGTCGTGTCCGACCCCGTGCCGCTGGCGAAGCACGTCCGGGCGATGGGCAAGAAAGTCGGCCTCGCGTTCAACCCGGATTTCCCGGTCGATCGCGTCCGGCCGTTCCTGGGGGAATTCGATCTGGCCCTGTGCATGACCGTGTTCCCCGGCTTTGGCGGACAGGCGTTCATCCCGGAAAGCCTCGACCGCATCCGGGCCGTCCGCGAGATGATCCGCACCGTGAACCCCGCGTGCGAACTGGAAGTGGACGGCGGCATCGACCACCGGACGATCACGGGGGCGGCCACGGCAGGCGCGAACGTGTTCGTCGCCGGCACCGCGATCTTCGGCCACCCGAGCGGGATCGCCGCGGCGACAAAGGATCTGGCGAAACTTGCCGGGGGTGTCGGAGCTTGACGGTTGCGGAACGGGGGTCGCGGGCCTAATCTGTCCCCACCCCCGTGCCAATCCGGAGCCGACATGTCCTCTCCCTCTCCGAACATTACCAGCGTCCTGAAGGAATCCCGCGTCTTCCCGCCGAGCCCCGAGTTCGTCGCGAAGTCCCACGTCGACGCCGCGGAATTCGACCGGCTCCGCAAGTGGGCGGACGAAAACCCCGACGCCTTCTGGGCGGAGCAGGCCAAGTCCCTCGACTGGTTCAAGCCGTGGGACAAGGTGCTCGACTGGTCGCACGCGCCGCACGCCAGGTGGTTCACGAACGCGAAGTTGAACGTCGCGCACAACTGCCTCGATCGACACCTCGGTGGCTGGCGGCGGAACAAGGCCGCCATCATTTTTGAAGGCGAGCCCGGCGACACCCGCACGCTGACGTACCAGCAACTCCACCGGGAAGTCTGCCGGTTCGCGAACGCCCTCAAGATGCTCGGCGTCCACAAGGGGGACCGCGTCACGATCTACCTGCCGATGGTCCCGGAAGCGGCGATCGCGATGCTGGCGTGCGCCCGGATCGGGGCGGTTCACTCCGTCGTGTTCGGCGGGTTCAGCGCGGACGCGGTCGCCGACCGGAACAACGACGCGCACTCGAAGCTCGTCATCACCGCCGACGGCGGCTGGCGGCGCGGCAAGGTCGTCCCGCTGAAGGCGAACGTCGACGCGGCCCTGGCGAAGTCGCCGACCGTGGAAAAGTGCGTCGTTCTGAACCGCTGCAACACCGCCGTCGACATGAAGCCCGGCCGGGACGTGTGGTGGCACGACATGATGACCGCCGCCTCCGCGGATTGCCCCGCCGAGCCGCTCGACAGCGAGCACCCGCTGTTCATCCTCTACACGTCCGGCTCCACGGGCAAGCCGAAGGGCGTTCTGCACACGAGCGGCGGCTACCTGCTCGGGGCGTCGCTCACGCACCAGTGGGTCTTCGACATCAAGGAAGAGGACGTCTACTGGTGTACCGCCGACGTGGGGTGGATCACGGGGCACAGCTACATCGTGTACGGCCCGCTGTGCAACGGCAGCACGGTCGTCATGTACGAGGGGGCCCCGAATCAGCCGCGGGAAGACCGCTTCTGGGAGGTCATCGAGAAGTACCGCGTGTCGGTCTTCTACACCGCGCCGACGGCCATTCGGGCGTTCATCAAGTGGGGCGACCACTGGCCGAAGGGGCACGACCTGTCGTCGCTGCGGCTTCTGGGTAGCGTCGGCGAGCCGATCAACCCGGAGGCGTGGATGTGGTACCACGAGGTCATCGGCAACGGGCAGTGCCCGATCGTCGACACGTGGTGGCAGACGGAAACCGGGGCCATCATGATCGCCCCGCTGCCGGGCGCGACGCCGACCAAGCCCGGCAGCGCGACGAAGCCGCTCCCCGGGATCGCGGCGGAAATCGTCGACAAGTCCGGGACGCCGGTGCCCCCCGGCTCGGGCGGGTTCCTCGTCGTGAAGCGGCCGTGGCCGAGCATGTTGCGGACGATCTACGGCGACGACGCCCGGTTCAAGGAGGCGTACTGGAGCCACATCCCGAACGTCTACTTCACCGCGGACGGGGCCCGCCAGGACGAGAACGGCTACATCTGGGTGATGGGCCGCGTCGACGACGTGCTCAACGTGTCCGGCCACCGGCTCAGCACGATGGAAGTGGAGAGTGCCCTCGTCAATCACCCGAAGGTCGCGGAAGCCGCGGTCGTCGGCCGGCCGGACGACCTCAAGGGGGAGGCGATCTGCTGCTTCGTATCGTTGAAGCAAGGGCTCGCGCCGTCGGACGCGCTGAAGGACGAGTTGAAGAAGCACGTCGCGAAGGAGATCGGGGCCCTCGCCCGGCCGGACGACGTCCGCTTCACGGACACGCTGCCCAAGACGCGGTCCGGAAAGATCATGCGGCGGCTGCTCCGGGACATCGCCGCGGGCCGCGAGGGGACGCAGGACACGACGACGCTCGAAGACCTGAGCGTGCTGGCGAAACTGCGGCAGGACGACGAGGCGTGACCCCCCACGGTCGGCGGGCGCGTCGGATCCCGCCCCCGCCGACCGGGGACTCTGGTCAAAACTGGATGTAGATGAACGTCTTCCCGACGCCCGGCCCCAGGACGACGACCAGCACCGCGCACGACGCGGCGGCGAACGCCCGGACCGGGTCCGGCAGCCCGAACCGGACCGACCGGCACACCGGGCCGAGGTGGTCGACCAACCCCATCGCGATCAGCACGGGCACGGCCAGCGGCGCGCCCCACACCCACGGTGCGAACTCCGCACCGGCTCCGGCGACGGGGTCGTGCCCGATCCCGACGAGGGACCGGAGCACGAGCAGCCCGCCGGGCCAGTCCGCCATCCGGATCAGGACCAGACCGGCGAGGAGCAGGAACGTCGTGGCGGTCCACGCGAACAGTTTCCACCCCAAGGTGGCTCGCAGCCGCACGGCCCACGGGTTGGCGGCGGCGGTGCGGTCGAACGTGCGGTGGAGCCCCATCAGCAGCCCGTTGTACGCGCCGTAGGCGACCCACCGCCACTCGGCCCCGTGCCACAACCCGCAGAGCACGAACAGCACGATCAGGTTGAAGTACGTCCGCCCCACCGACCCCCGGCTGCCGCCCATCGGGAAGTAGACGTAGTCGCGCAGCCACGTCGAAAACGACAGGTGCCACCGCCGCCAGAAGTCCGCGATGCTGGTGGCGAGGTACGGCAGCCGGAAGTTCGGCGGCAACTCGAACCCGAACCACTTCGCGGTGCCGATCGCGATGTCCGTGTAGCCCGAGAAGTCACAGTAAATCTGCACCGCCCACGCGACGACCGCCCAGCGGTGCGTCGCCGCGTCGAACGCCTCCGGGTTCGCGAACACCGGCGAGACGAACAGCTGGTCGAGTTGGTCCGCGACGAACAGCTTCTTGAACAGCCCGAACAAAAAGAGGTACGTTCCGTCCGAAATCTGCTGGGCCGTCACCCGCGGCGGGGTGACCATTTGCGGCAGGAACTCGACGGCCCGCACGATCGGCCCCGCCGCCAGTTGCGGGAAGAACGCGACGAACAGGGCATAGTCGAGGAAGCTCCGCACCGCGCGGATCTGTCGGCGGTACACGTCGACGGTGTACGAAATCCCCTGGAACGTGTGAAAGCTGATCCCGAGCGGGAGCAGGATCTGCCACGCCCGGTCCGCGGCCGGGTGCCCGAACCAGCGGGCCAGTGTCACCCCGGTGTCATAGGCGAACGGCAGGTACTTGAACGCCGCCAGCAGCCCGAGGTTCGACACGACACTGAGCACCAGCCACCGCTTCCGCACGCGGTCGTCGTCGGACGCCTCGATGCGGTGCGCGACGACGTAGTCGATGACCGTCAGCGCGAGCAGCACCGACAGGTAGTACCACGCCGCGAACGCGTAGAAGACCCAACTCGCGACAAGCAGGAAGGCGTACTTCCGCGTCCGCCCGGCGAGCAGGTGGTAGCCGATCAGGACGACCGGGAGGAAGACGAAGAAGGCTTTGCTGCCGAGAATCACGGCCCGACCCTTGAGTAGGTCACTCGCTCCGCGAGTGACAGCAGCGACTCGAACCTGTGCACTGATGCCTTGGTTTTTCGGGATTCGGAGCGGGTCACTCGCGGAGCGAGTGACCTACTTTGCTCCGCAGCCACGCAGAAAGTTTCTTCGCCCCGATGTGGTTCAGGTGAATCAGGTCCGCGAAATCGCTGTCCCCGAGCCCCACCGCGTCGCGGGTCGCCCGCACGACTTTCACCCCGCGTCGGGACTCGATCTCGTTCAACCGCGCGCGAAACTCCGCGACGGCGGCCGCGTACTTCGCCTCCAGGTCGGCGGTCACGGGCATTTCGACCAGCACGATTTCGCTGCCGTGTGCGGCCGCCCAGTCCAGCATCTTGTCGACGTACTTCAGATGCGAGCCCGTCCGGTACTTGTCCAGGAACCCGAACGGCGGCTGCGGGGCGTTCGTCGCCTTGACGTGGTCGTACTGCCGAAACGCGAACCCCGCCGTGGGCACGTAGCCGTTGCCGGTCCGCAGCGCGTCCGAAAGCGCCCGGCCGTCGCGGGCTTCCCTCGCGGACACCGGGCAACAGCCGGGGAACATCTCGTCCGCCGTGGCCGCCGCCCACATCCTCATCCCGTGCCGGTAGCGGAACGCGGACCAGCACCGGCCGAGGCGGGATTGCAGGAAGTGCCGGGTTTCCCACTCCGCGACGTCCGGCCGGGTGCGGACGCACTCCGCGAGGTCGCCCCAGGTCATCAGCGAGTGCGGCCCGTGCGGTTCGTTCCGGGAGTCGTTCATGTCGCTGACGGAGACGCCGTACAGCACCACCCGCGGCGGCGTCGGGCAGGCGTGGGTCAAGGCGTAGTACATGTCGGTGGTCGTGCCGCCGGACAGGCCGACCGCGTACCCGTTCGGGCCGATCAGCGCCGGGTCGATGCCTTCTGCGACGGGCGAGCCGCCGACCGCGACGAAGTCACGGGGGGCGGCGGCGCACCCGCGGACGCGCTCGGCGTAGTCGTCCGGGGAGTGCCGCTCCCACCGGTCGCGGTTCGCCGCGATGAGGAAGTCGAGCCCGAGCAGTGCCGCGAACACCAGCGCCGGCGTGCGGAGTTTCCGCCCCAGCGGGGGGCGGGCGGGGCGCGCGGTCGTCGGTGTCCGGGCCGGTGTCGCGGTGAGCATGGCGGCCAGAGCATACACCGGGGCGAAGCGGCCGGGGAAGGCGAACCCGCACGGGCAGACGGCCGCGTGAGAAATTTCGGCAAGTTCCCCTTTACACGCCCCGATTCCCTCGGCATAAGCCGCCCGATCTTCAAGCACACGAAGCGGACTACGGCTCGCCCCTTCCGGGGGGACGGTGGCGAGCACGGCCGACACCGGCCGGGGCGGTCCGCTCGGGGGGAACTGCCATGCACCGTTACGGGGCCTGGGGGCTGACCGCAGCCCTGGCGGCCGGCGCGGGGACGCCGACCGCCGACGCCGCCGACCCGGCCCCGCGCCCGACCGAGGCGCGGCCGGCCGACGCCAAGCCGTGGTATGCACGGGTGGTCGGCGGGGACACCAAGAAAGAGGAGCCGGCACCGGTTCCGCCGCGGCCGATCGCCTACGCGCCGCTGTCGGCGGAAGCCCTGGCGGAAGCGCTCCGGTCCGAGCAGGACGCCTACCTGCGGCGGCTCGACGTGTGCGGGAAACTCCGGCAGATCGCGGCCGGGGCGAACGACGACGCCATGCTCGCCGACGCCGACCGGCTCGAACAGCAAGCCACCGCCCTCTACCACCAGCGGGTCGCCCGCCTCGGCGTGAAGGGCGGGCCGCGGGGTGCGTCGCCGGTGCCGTCCCTGGTGCGGACGCCGGGCGACGTGCTCGACGAGAAGCTCGGGTCCGGCGTCGCCGCCGACCCGCGGAAGCCGCTCGCTTCGACCAGGCCCGACACCTCGTCGGCCGAGGCTCGCCCGAGCCGGGGGGTGAAGCCATGAGAACGATCGCACTCGGGTTCGCACTGATCGGCCTCGGTTCCGGCGTCGGCTGCGTGACCCTCGAACCGGTCGGCCCGTTCGCCAACAAGCTCGGCTCGCCGGCCGGCCCGAAGCCGGCTCCGTCGGCCGCCCCGACCGGCCCGGTGATGCCGCCGCTGCAACCCGCTCCGGCCCCCGTGCCGCCCGCCCTGCTGGTGACGCCGGGCGAGGTGACGGAAGCCAACCACAAGCAGTCCGTCCGCCGGCTGATCGAGGAGATGGAAGCGGACCGCAAGGCGATGGAGTCCATGCCGCGGACCGCGGAGGTGTCGGTCATCAAGGGGAAGTAAGTCGACGAATCACCACCGGCCGGCGGGAGCGTATCGGGGGAATGCGCTGCCGTCGGCCGGTTCGTGTTTTGGACGGTTGCGAACCGATTCGGATCCCAAGGGCGCGCCCGGGATGTCGGCGAGGCATTCTTCCTGCTCACCTCTGACCCGGTAGGAAGCGGATCGCAACCGAAACGGCAGAGGGAGAACGGCACGCTCGGTCGAGAAGCTGCCGCCCGCGCCGCTGACGCCCCGCGAATCAACACGGGGCGCGGTTTCTGACCGCTGGTGCGCCACGCGAATCGTGGTAGGCAACGCCGAACCCGCCCGATGACGGGTGCGGGTTAACCGACGAACACGCCGCCGAGGAAGTCCGGGAACGGGGTGAGTTCGAACAGCGTCTGTGGGGCCGACTGGGGCGGGATGTTCGCGCCCCGGTAGGCGACCGCCCGGCCGCCGGAGCCGCTGGCGGTGATCAGCTCCGGGACGGTGTCGCCGTCCAGGTCGCGGGCCACGATGCGCGCCCCGTCCCGGTTGGCCGGGTCGCCGGCGAAGAAGTTGGCGATGCGGCCGATGAGCAGGTTGTCGAGGGAGAGGAACCCCGGCGTCGACAGGACCGTCGCCCCGTCCGCGATGCGGACCCGCGGGCCGCCGCCCGGGCCGCCGCCGAAGATGAAGTCGGCGACGCCGTCGCCGTTCATGTCCCCGGCGGCCGGGAACACCCCGTCCGCGACGGTCTGCTCGAAGGCGAAGAAGTCCGCGACGAGGCGGGTCGGGTTGCCGGCCGCGACCGACCGCCCGTCGAACACCGCGACCCGCGGGCCGCC
>CAYUHJ010000021.1:0-52308 GCA_964444365.1 uncultured Alcaligenaceae bacterium
GGGGGGGGGGGGGGGGGGGGGGGGGGGGGGGGGGGGGGGGGGGGGCGGGGTGGGGAGAGGGGCGGGGGTGAGGGGTGAACCTGTATCCCAGTTGAGGTTGTATCCCCTCACCCCTAACCCCTCTCCCCAACGGGGAGAGGGGAACAAAACTGCTCTCGACACCAACTGCGTATCTCCCAAAGTTGTCGAACCGGGACACTTGTGCCGTCGCCAGACGCCCGCGGGCCGCCCACCTGGGCGGCCCGCGTCGGTTCCCGGTCCGGGGACGGCGTTACTTCTTCTCGCCGGCGGCGACCGGTTCCGCGGCGACCGCGTCGGTCGTCTCGAACACCAGCTTCTTCTCGCCGTCGACCTCGCCGACCTTCACCTTGATCTCGTCCTTGCCGGCGAACTCCCCGCGGAGCAGCGACTCGGACATCGCGTCTTCGAGGTGCTGCTCGACGGCCCGGCGGAGCGGGCGGGCACCGAACTCGGTGCTCGACCCCTTCTCGATCAGGTACTCCTTGGCGTCCTCCTCGACGACCAGTTTCAGGCCCTTGCCTTCCTTGAGCCGCTTGGCGACCTTCGACAGTTCCATCTCGACGATCTGCTTCAGGTTGTCCTTCGTCAGGGCGCGGAACACGATGATGTCGTCGAGCCGGTTCAGGAACTCGGGCCGGAACTCCTTGTCCATCCGCGCCCGCAGCTTCTTCTGCATGTCGGCGTAGCTGGCCTCGGCGTTCTTCACCTGGTGCTTCGTCCAGACGGTGCTGAGGTCGTCCTGGGCGACGATCGTCTCGGCCCCGATGTTCGTCGTCATGATGACGATCGCGTTCTTGAAGTCGATCACCCGGCCGACGTTGTCGGTGAGCCGGCCTTCTTCCATGATCTGGAGCAGCATGTTCCAGACGTCCGGGTGGGCCTTCTCGATCTCGTCTAGCAGCACGACCGAGTACGGCTTGCGGCGGATCTTCTCCGTCAGCTGGCCGCCCTCCTCGTAGCCGATGTAGCCCGGAGGGGCCCCCACCAGCCGCGAGACGTTGTGCTTCTCCATGTACTCGGACATGTCGAGCTGGATGATCGCGTTCTCGTCGCCGAACATGAACTTCGCGAGGGACTTCGCCAGCAGCGTCTTCCCGACCCCGGTCGGCCCGGCGAAGATGAAGCTGCCGATCGGCCGCTTCGGGTCCTTCAACCCGGCCCGGCTCTTGCGTACCGCCTTCGCGATGGCCTTGATCGCCTCGTCCTGGCTGATGACGGTGCCGTGAAGCTCCTGCTCCATCTTGAGGAGCCGCTTCGTCTCGTCCTCGCCGACCTTCTTGAGCGGCACGCCGGTCATCTTCGACACGACCTCGGCGATGACCTCGTCATCGACGACGCCGTCCGTCTCCTTGGCCTTCTCGCGCCACTCCTTGGTTGTCGATTCCTTCTTCTTCTTCAGCTTGTCCGCCTGGTCGCGCAGGGTCGCGGCCTTCTCGAAGTCCTGGTCGGCGACGGCGGCTTCCTTTTCCTGGTTGAGCTTTTCGATCTGCTCGTCCAGTTCCTTCAGGTCCGGCGGCCGGGTCATGGCCTTCAGACGGATGCGGGCCCCGGCCTCGTCGATCACGTCGATCGCCTTGTCCGGCAGGCACCGGCCGCTGATGTACCGCTCGCTCAGGTCGACCGCGGACTTCAGCGCCCCGTCGGTGATCTGCACCCGGTGGTGCGCCTCGTACCGGTCGCGGAGGCCCTTGAGGATCTCGACCGCCTCGTCCTTGGACGGCGGGTTGACGATGATCTCCTGGAACCGGCGGGCGAGGGCCGCGTCCTTCTCGATGTACTTGCGGTACTCGTCGAGCGTGGTCGCCCCGATGCACTGGATCTCGCCGCGGGCGAGTGCGGGCTTCAGCACGTTACTCGCGTCGATCGCCCCTTCCGCGCCGCCGGCCCCGACGAGGGTGTGAAGCTCGTCGATGAACAGGATCGTGTTCTTGGCGCGGCGGACCTCGTTCATGACGGCCTTGATCCGCTCCTCGAACTGGCCGCGGTACTTCGTGCCGGCGACCATCATCGCGAGGTCGAGGACGACGAGCCGCTTGTCGCGGAGCAGTTCCGGGACGCTGCTGTCGACGATGAGCTGCGCGAGCCCTTCGACGATGGCGGTCTTCCCGACGCCGGCCTCGCCGAGCAGGACGGGGTTGTTCTTGGTGCGGCGGCTGAGCACCTGGATGACCCGCTCGATCTCGTTGGACCGGCCGATGACCGGGTCGAGCTTCGCCTGGCGGGCGAGTTCGGTCAGGTCGCGGCCGAAGCTGTCGAGCGCGGGGGTCTTGGACTTCTGACGGCCGGTCCGCTCGCTCGTGCCGCCGCCGCCACCGCTCGGTTCGTTCTCGTTCGGCATGGGATTGTGCCCCAGCAGGTTCAACACTTCTTCCCGGACGTCTTCGAGCTTCAGCCCGAGGTTCATCAGAACCTGGGCGGCGACACCCTCCTGTTCCCGGAGGAGCCCGAGGAGCAGGTGCTCGGTGCCGACGTAGTTGTGGTTCAGGTTCCGAGCCTCCTCGATGGAGTACTCGATCACCTTTTTCGCGCGGGGGGTGTGGGGCAGGCGTCCCATGACGACCTGCTCGCCGCCGGCCCCGGGCTGGACGATCCGCTCGACTTCGATGCGAATCTTGCGGAGGTCCACGTCCAGGTTCTTCAACACGTTCGCCGCGACCCCGGACCCTTCCTTCACCAGCCCGAGCAGGATGTGCTCGGTGCCGATGTATTCGTGGTTGAACCGCTGGGCTTCCTGGTTGGCCAGCTGCATCACCTTCCGGGCACGGTCGGTAAATCGCTCGTACATCGAAACCGTCTCCGGCTGTCGGGGCAGGCGGTTGGGGTGAACCAACCGCCCGTCGCCGAGTGGCCCCGTGGGGTTGAGGCGTCACCGAAGGGGGCGGGGCCAAAGCCCCCTCTTCACGTCGTCCGGACCGGCGGGCAATCCTCCTCCACTGCCATGATACGCCCCGCCGAGACACCGGACCAAACTGGCCTTCGATCTCGCGGCCGATTCTCTCCGGGAGACAAGACTTCAACAAAGTCCCACCGCCGGAGGGCGAGCAGACCGGCCCGCCGGCGACTTCCAGTGAGAGTGCGAGGAGGGGGAAAAGGACTCGCGAATCTGCGGAATTCTAGGCGGGGTGCGAAGGCGGGTCAAGCCGAGTGCGCGGCGGGGCTGCCGGCGGACGGTCGCCTACTTCCCCGCCTTTTCCTTCTCCGCGAGGGACGAGTAGTACTGCTTCAGCAGGTCGCCGTACCGGGACTGGAACTGCTCGCGGTAGTAATGGGACATCTCCCGGCGGAGGCGTTCGGGGAGGTGGCCCCAGGCTTGCTTCGCGAGGACTTCGTCGGGCTTCAGCGTCGGCTCGGACTTGCCGCCGGTGCCGGGGGCCGTGCCGCCGACGGTGCCGCTGTTGGCCGTGCCGGGCCCCGGTTTCGCGGGTTCGCCGGCCGCGGTCGCGGTGGGCTTGTCGCCGGGTTCCTTCGCGCGATTGTTCTTCGCCCCCTGCCGCCAGTCGGACCCGGACGGCCCGGTCGGCGGCTTCGACGCGGACCCGCCGCCGGACGACTTTCCTCCGCCCTGGCCTCCGGGTTGGGACGGCCCGGACTTGGGCGAACCGGCCGACCCGCCGGATTCGGACGGCTTGCTCTGGCCGGGACTGCCGGGGCCGGAGGGGCCGTTGCCGCCTTCCTTGGACTCGCCGGCCTGCCCCCCGGACGGGTCTTTCGAGCCGCCGCCGGGCGGGGGTTGCCCGCCGCCGCCCTTGGAGTCGCTGTCGCTCCCGCCGCCCCCGCCCCCGTTTCCGCCGGACGGCGGGTTCTGGGCCTGGTTCAGCAGCGCGTCGAGGTCCTTGAGGATCTGGTCCTGCGTCTTGCGCGTGTCCGTGCCGGCGTCGTTCGCGGCGAGCCGGTCGACGGCGCTCTTCGCGTTCCTGGCGATGCGGTCCGCGATCGCGGCGGGGTCGGTCGGTTCCGGCGGCGCGTCCGCTTTCGGCTCGAACGTCTCGGCCGGGAGGCGCGGGACCGGCGGCACGATGACCGCGGCGGACGCGGCCGTGACGGCGAGCGCGGAAGTCCAGATCGCGTGGGCGAAGCGGGTCACGGCTGGGGCTCTCCGGGGCGGAGGGCGGGGGCGAGTCGGTCGAACAACTCGGCGATTTCCCGCTGGGTCTGTTCCAGTTCCTTGAGTTCGTCCTTCTCGTCGTCGGTCAGCTTGGCCGGGTCCGGGTGGGCCTTGTCGAAGGCGGCGGTCTGCTCGTTCAACTCGGCCTGCACCGCGCGGAGGGCCTTCAACTGCGCGAGTTTCGGGACGCCGTCCTGCGGCGGCCCGGCCTGGGCTTCTTCGGGCTTCGGAGGACTCGCGTCGCCGCCGGCCTTCGGGTCCGGGGACTTCGCGGCGTTCGGCTTCGGCTCGTCCTTCAGGGCGGCGAGGATCTGGTCGAGCCGGCGCAACGCGGTCTGCGTGGGGCGAAGAACCCGCTCGTGTGCGGCTTTGTCCGCCTCCGCGTCGAACGGGGCTCCGGCGTCGGCGAGGGCGTCGTCCTTCCGCTCGGCGGCGGTGCGGGCGGCCCGGTCCATCGCGGCGGCGGCCTGCCCCGCGAGCTTGCCGAAGACGGGGAGGTCCGCGAGTTTCTTCTCGGAGAAGCCGCGGAGTTCCCCGGCGAGATTCTTCTGCCGGTCCTCGAAGTCCGTCAGGCTCGCGAGCAGCGGCCGGGACCACCCCTTCGCCTTCGCGGCGGCTTGCCCGACCCGGACGGCTTCCGCCTCGGCCGCCTGTTGCCGGTCGCGGAGGGCCTTCAACTGGTCGGCGAGTTGCTCGCGCTTCTCGCGGGTGAGGTCGTCTTCGGCCTTCTTCTGCTCGGCTTCCAGCGTGTCGAGGGCCTCGTCGAACTTCTGCAGCGCCTCGTCCTGCTGCGGGACGGGGGACTTGCCGTCTTCGAGCCTGTCCTGGGCGGCGGCCATCTCGTTCGCGGCCCGGCGGACGGCGTCGGCACTGGGGTCGGCCTTGTCGCGGGTCAGTTTCTCGGCGAGGGCGGTCGCCCGGCGGCGGAGTTGGTCCTGCTCTTTGGCAAGCGTCTTGAGTTGCTCGGCCCGCGTGTCGGCGTCCGGTTCCGCGGCGGCGGCCTTCGCCTTCTTGCGAAGTTCGTCCTGGTCGGAGGCCAGCTTGTCGAGCGTGTCCGCGTTCTCTTTCTGCTTCTTGAACAGGGCGTCCCCGGACTCGGCCGGCCTCTCGCCGAGCCCGGCGGTGAGCTTGTCGAGCCGGTCCGCCGCGGACTTCTGGGCGGACGCGGACTGGCCGGGCTTGTTGTCCCGGAGGGCGTTCGCGGCGGCGCGGAGGTCTTCCGGTACGGCCTGCCCGCCGGCGTCGGCCACGGCCTTCCGGAGCGTGTCCGCCTCGTGCTTCGCCCGGTCGGCGGCGCGGTCGAGGGCGGCCGCCTCCGCCTTCAGGTCGGCCGCCTTGTCGCGGAGGCGGTCGGCCTTCGGGGAATCCTTCGGGGCAACGGCGGCTTCCTTCTCCGCGGCTTCGGCGTCGGACCGGCGGGCGTCGGCGGCCCGTTGAATCCCCTCGGCCTGGGCCGCTTTCTCGGCGGCGAGGCGGGTCGCCTTGGCGACCAGCGCGGCGGTCTGTTCGCCGAGCTGGTCGAACTTGTCGGCGGCGGTCGCGAGTTGGGCCTTCTGGGCAGGGGTCAGGTCGTCGGCCGGCTTCGCCGGGAGCTTGTCCAGGCCCTTCGCGTTTTCCTCGGCCGTCTTCTGAATTTTGTCCTTCAACTCCCGTGCGGCCCCGCGGATCTCGCCGGCCCCGCCCCACTGTTCGAGCCGTTCGAGGACCGCGTCGAGTTCCGCCTCCGCGGCGCGCTGGGTGGAGGCGGCTTTCGCCAGGAGTTCGGTCAGCTTCTTCGGGTCGGGCTTCTGGCCGGCGTTCGCCTTGTCCGCCTCCTGCCGGGCGAGGGCGACCTGCGGCTCGGCCGCTTCGAGGTGCTGGTCCGCGAGGCGGTTCAGGTCGCCGGCCACGCCGTCGACGCGGTCGGTCGTCGGGGACCGGGGCAGGGCGTTCGCCTTGACCGCCTGCTTGAGCCGGTCCGCCTTCGCGCGGAGCCCGTCCGCCGGGTCGGCGACCTGGTTGCGAATCTGCCGTTGAGACTGCTCCGCGGCCGCGAGCCGGTTCGGGGCGTCCGGGGGGACCGCGTCCTTCCCCTGTTTTTGCAAGTCCGTCACCGCTTCCCGGGTCTGGCGTTGCTCCTCGCGGAGCCGGAGCAGTTCCGGTCGCAAGCCGGCGAGTTCCTTTTGCAGCATCGCCTCGAACGACGCCTTGCCGAGCACGCGGACCTCGACCTCGCGGCTGCGGCCGGGCTCCTTCGTGGGGTTGTAGTCGTCCCAGTCCCGCGCCGCGGCCCGCACCGCGATGACGTCGCCGTCGGCGGGCGGCGACCCGTCCGGGCGGGCGAACGCGGCCAGCGGCACGGACCGGGTGGCGTCGAGCGCGACCGGCTTCTCCAGCACCGCGAGCGGGGGCGAACCGGCGACGGCGGCCAGCGACCGGGCGGCGTCGGTCAGGTCCGCCAGGGGAAGCAATCGAAACTCCGAACCGGGGCCGACGATGCGGTATTCGAGCACCAGATTCCGCACCGCGAAGGTCCGGTCCTCGGCCCGCACGTCCACCGGGATCGACGCGGTCGGCAACAGGGTTAGCGGGTCGCGGGCCGGGTCGGGACGGGTCAGGCCGACGGCCGGGGCCGGGTCGGGGAAGACCTGGAACGAGAAGAGCCGGGTGCCGGTCAGCCCGTCCTCGCCGGTCAGCCGCAGGGCGTACAGCCCCGGCAAGCGGGGGGTGAAGGTGGCTTCCAGGTGCGTGCCGTCGGGGCCGCTCACGCGGAGGGGAATGTCCGAAGTCGCGTCGGCGGTCAGTTCGCGGGCGGCCAGGGGTGACAGCGGGTTGACACCGACGAGCGTGGCGAGGGCGGCGGCGGCGTGGGCCGGGCCGGGGTCGCCTTGCGGCCGAAACACCGCCGCCGTCACCCGTCGGTCGGCGGCGGCCCGGAAGGTGACGCGGGTGCCGGCCACGCAGTCGACGACCCCGGTGCCATCGGGCAGTTGTGCGGGAGGAAGATCGGTGTAGCCCGGAAACGCGAGCGAGACCTGCGGCGACGGCCGGCCGTCGAGCGGGACCAGCTTCGGGGCCGGCGACACCGCGACCGGGTGCCAGCCGGTGTCGGCGTCGTTCGCGGTGACGCGGAACTCGAAGTCCTTCGCCACCCGCGCCGGGTCGAGCCGAACGTCCGCGACGCTCTCGGCCGGGTTCCCCTCGGAGGGGACGAGCGGAATCGCGTCCTCCGACGGCACGGTGCCGGGGTGCCGGACGAACAGGGTCGCGCGGTCGGGAATCACGCCGCGGACGGCGAAGCGGAGGTCGAACGCCTCCCCCTTCGCCAGCCGGGTCGGGACCGGGCCGCGGACGTCGATGAAGGTCTTCGCGGGCCAGGGGTGGTTTCCGAACGGGTCGGCGAGCCGGACCAAAGCGGTGCGGGTGCGGGCCGTGTCCGTCAGCCCGAGGGCCGCGGTCGCCGCGACGGCGCAGGTCGTCAGCCAGAACGCCCGCCACGCCCGTCCGGACGGGACGATGCGGTCGAAGTCGTGCTTGGTCGCGAGGTTCTCGGCACGCGCCACCGTGATCCGCCCGAACCGGGACGGGCGGTCCGCGTGCGTCAGGAAGTCGACCGCGCTGGCGAGGGCGTCGTTCAGCCGGGGGAACTGCTCTTCCAGCATCAGCGCGATCGCCAGCGGGTGGACCGGCTCCCGCACGGACTTCGCCACGCCGCGGAGGAACACGACCCCCGCCGCGGCGAGCGACCCGGCCAGCAAGAACGCCCGCGCCACGCCCGGCAGGTGCAGCGCCGCGTCCACCGCGCACGCCGCCCCCACGACCACCGCGGCCACCGCGAGCAGGCGAAACGCCCCGCACGCGACGAGCACCCGGCGGCGGGTGCGGCCGAGGTCGCCGAGGCGGTCGGTGAGGGAGACTCGTTCGGTCGGCGGACGGAGGACGAGCGGCATAACGGAGCACTTCCCACGAGACGGGGAGATTCCAGTTGATGATACCCCATCCGACGACGCCGGCCAAACAGAAGTCGGCCCGCGTTACCCAACAGTTACAGGCCGGACCTGGAACGAATTCGCCACGGATGCACACGGATCGAACACGGATCAAAGCCAACCTCCGGTTTCATCGACTCGCCCGGTCAACGACCCACGAAAGGAGTTTCCATTCCGATCCGTGTTCAATCCGTGTGCATCCGTGGCGAGATTCTGCGAGACGGTCACCCGCATCGCAACCCCGTGTTGCGTCCGGGAGCGGCAAACGGGTATAACCCGGCGCTCTGGGTTCTTCCCCCCAAGGACGGGGCCACGCCATGCCGAACGCCGATTCCGACCCCGCCCGCGAACTCGACGTCGCCCGCCGGCGGATCGACCAGCTCGAAGCCGCCCTCATGCGGCGGACGGAACTGCTCGAACAGAAGCAGGCGGAACTCGCGAACATCCGGGCCTCGAAGGCTTACAAGCTCGTCAACCTCGTTCAGAAGGCGTTTTTGCGGTTCTTCCCGCTGCACACCCGCCGTCGGGCGTTCGTGCGGGCCGGGGTGCGTTCGGTCGGCAAGTCGGTGGGTTGGGTGTTGAACGCCCGCGCCGCCCGCAACGGCCCGCCGCCGGAGGCACGCTACCTGACGGAGGCCGCACCCCCGGACGAGTACCGCCGGTGGATCGCACGGTTCGAGCCGAAGGCGGCCGACCTCGCGAAGCAGCGGGGGCACAAGTTCTCGCGGTCGCCGAAGGTCAGCATCGTCGTCCCGGTCTTCAACCCGCCGGGAAAATACCTGGAAGCGATGATCCAGTCGGTGACCGCGCAGACGTACCCGAACTGGGAACTGTGTCTCGCGGACGCCAGCCCCGCGGCGCACGTCCGGCCGATTCTGGAGAAGTTCGCCGCGGCAGACTCTCGCGTGAAGGTGGAGTTCCTGCCGGAAAACCGCGGCATCGCCGGGAACACGAACGCCGCCGTCGCGATGGCGACCGGCGACTACGTCGCCTTCGCCGACCACGACGACACGCTCGCCCCGTTCGCCCTGTTTGAAGTGCTGTCCGCGATCAACGCCGACCCCGCGGTCGACTTCCTCTACTCGGACGAGGACAAGCTCGACTCCGCCGGCGAACGGGTGGAACCGAACTTCAAGCCGGACTGGTCGCCGGAAACGATCCGCAGCCGGAACTACGTCTGCCACCTGACCGTGATGAAGCGGTCGCTGGTGGAGGCGGTCGGCGCGTTCCGGCCGGGGTTCGACGGGGCCCAGGACTACGACCTCGTCTTGCGCGCAAGTGAACGCGCCGCGAAGATCACCCACCTGCCACACGTCCTGTACCACTGGCGGATGCACGAGCAGTCGACCGCGTCGAACAAGGGGAGCAAGACTTACGCCTTCGAGAACGGCAAGAAGGCCATCGCCGAGCACCTCGCCCGCGTCGGCATCGACGGCAGCGTCCACGACGGCCCGACACTCGGAACCTATCAGGTGATCTACCACCTGCGGACGCAGCCGCTCGTCAGCGTGATCGTGCCGAACAAGGACCACCCCGAGATGCTGGCGCGGTGCGTGGACTCCCTGGCGAAGTCCAGCTACGCGAACTACGAACTGATCGTCGTCGAGAACGGCAGCACGAAGCCCGACACGTTCGCGCTATACCAGCAGATCCGGCAGCAGCCGCACGCCCGCGTTCTGGAGTGGCAGAAGCCGTTCAACTACGCGGCGGTCAACAACTTCGCCGCGTCGGAAGCCCGCGGCGAGTACGTGCTGTTCCTCAACAACGACATCGAGTCCATCAACCCGGACTGGCTCGAATCCCTGGTGAAGCAGGCCGCCCAGCCCGGCGTCGGGGCGGTGGGGGCGAAGCTGTACTACGCGGACGACACGATCCAGCACGCGGGGATTGTCGTCGGCATGGGGGGCGTCGCCGGTCACGCGCACCTGAACTTCCCCCGGCAAGCCCCCGGCCACATGCAGCGGTTGACCTACACGCAGAACGTGGCGGCCGTCACCGGGGCGTGCCTGCTCATGCCGAAGCGCGTGTTCGACGCGGTCGGCGGGTTCGACGAGGGGTACGTCCTCGCGTTCAACGACGTGGACCTGTGCCTGAAGGTGCTCGCCGCCGGGCACCGCGTCGTGTGGACGCCGGACGCGGAACTGTACCACCTCGAATCGAAGACTCGCGGGCCGGAAGACACGGACGAGAAGCAGAAGCGGTTCAAGCGCGAGTTCGACCTGTTCCACAGCAAGTGGGGTCCGTTCCTGAAGGCCGGCGACCCGTACTACAGCCCGCACTTCCGGCTCGACCGGCCCGATTTCGCGCTGAAAGCGGCGTAATCCTTCAAGGCGAGCGGCGGGGCGTCAGCCCGCCGTGGTCGGAGGTGCGACTTCCGCGGCGGGCTGACGCCCCGCCGCTCGCCGCGTATCCGCTTTCCACGGCGGGCTGACGCCGCGCCGCTCGCCGGACAGATCGTTTGATCCCACGCCGCCCGGCTTGTGCCGACCCCCGGTTCGTTTAACTTGAATCAACTCGCCGGCCGCCAACGGGTTTCCCCCCGGGGCCGTTCGTGCCGTCGGACGATCTCGCGCATCGTGCGGGGCCGGCGCGGTGGGGGGAACCGGCCCACGCCGCACCGCTTCCGGCGCAAGTTCCGCGGATTCCCCTTGCAACCGCCGACCGGTCCCGACCCGTGGGGTATATCTCGGTAGGGTGTCCGCTTCGCCCGCGTCGTTCCCGAGACGGAACCGGCCGGCCAGGCGGTGGGACCGCGCAAGGAATCGCACTCGGCACAAGATCGGGGCCCCGGCCCCGCTTCCCGAACGACACAGGAGCAGCCCAATGTTCGGCTTTTCGTGGCCCACGACCGCCCCCCGGTCCCCCCGCCCGGCCGCACGGGTCAAGCCCGGCTTGAACGAACTCGAAGCCCGCGAGGTGCCGGCCGTCGCCGTCCTCAACGAGATCTATAGCGCCCCGGTCGGCGGCGTTCTGACCGTGCCGAAAGAACGCGGCCTGCTCGCGAACGACTTCAGCACCACCGACGCCGGGGCGGTGCTCACCGTGGTCGACTTCGGGGAACTGCGGCTGACGGACAACCAGGGGAACCTCTTTGCCCAGCCGTTCCCGGCCAACTCGCTGACGGTCAACCCGGACGGCAGCTTCACCTTCATCTTCCCCTCGAACATTCCGGTCACCGCCCTGCGGGTGGGGTTCACCTACACGGTCGAGAACGCCCTCGACCCGACCGAGGACGACGGGGTCGGGTTCGTCCGAATCTACCCGGACTTCCCCGGTCGCGAGCGGATCGCCGTGGGGACCGGGCCGGGGTCGGCGTCCGTGATCAGCGTGTTCGACCAGCAGACCGGGAACAAGGTCCAGACGTTCGACGACGTGTACGAGGACTCATTCACCGGCGGCGTCCGCGTCGCGACCGGCGACCTGAACAAGGACGGGTACCCGGAAGTCGTCGTCGCTCCGGGGCTCGGCGGGGCCCCGCGGATCAAGATTTACGACGGGTTCTCGTCCCGGGTCATCTTCGACGGGTACGTCTACGAGAACACCTTCACCGGCGGGGCCTACGTGACCGTCGGGGACTTCAACGGCGACGGGTTCGACGACGTGATCGTCGGGGCCGGGGCGGGCGGCGGGCCGCGGGTCCGGGTCATCAACGGGCTGATCTTCCTGCCGCTGTTCCCCGCCGAGACCCCGTTCCCGCCGACCCGCATCTTCAACGGCGAAGGGATTCTCGAACAGGGAGATTTGCTCGCCGACTTCTTCGCCTACGAGGAGACCTTCCGCGGCGGCGTCAAGGTCGCGGCCGGGGACGTGGCGGGCGTCGGCCGGGACTTCATCGTCACCTCGCCGGGCGAGGGCGGCGGGCCGGTGGTCAAGACGTTCGACTTCAACGTCGTCGTCGGCCCGCCGACGGTCGTCGAATCCCCCGGCCCGAACAACAACATCCAGATCGGCCAGCCGCTCAGTCAGTTCGGGCTGAACGAGCGCGGGTCCGCCGAGTCCACCCTGTCGTTCTTCGCCGGCGACGGCCGCGGGCGGGACGGCATCAACGTCACCACCGCCGACACCGACAACGACGGCCGGGCGGAGATCGTCACCGGCACCAGCACCGGGGCGGCGGTGGTCAGCACCTACAACGGGCAGACGGGCATCCTCATTGCCCAGTTCGGCGTGCCGTACCAGGCGATCCCGCAGTCCGAAGCGGTGGAGGGGTTCGCCGGAACCCCGCCGGCGTCCGGGGTGCTGCTCGGGTCGCAGGCCCCGCCGACCTCGCTAGTCCCCGGCCAGCAGCAGGGGATCGGCGGGGCCGCGGGGATCTCGGCCAACGTCCCGGCCCTGGCGAACGGCGGCGTCACCGTGTTCGGGTTCGACTTCGACGGCGACGGCACGGACGAGATCGTCCTCGGGCCGGGCCCGGGCAACGCCCCGCGGATCACCGTCGCCAAGCGGGACGGCACCGAGGTCACGGACTTCCTCGCGTTCCCGTCGCAGTTCCTGTACGGGGTCAACGTCGGCTAAGCGTGCGGCAGGACACCACCCGGGCTCCGCGGACGGTGCCCGGCGGCGAATCGAGGCCATCAAAGGGAGTGACGACCAGCCATGTTTCTCCGAACCAACACCGGCGGACCTCGGGGACTCGGGCGACGGCTCGCCCTGGAAGCCCTGGACGAGCGGGCGGTCCCGGCCGTCATCGCGGTCGACGACACCTACACCGTCGCCCGCGGGGCGGTGCTCACCGTCAACGCCCAGACCGGGGTGCTGACCAACGACTTCAGCAACTCCGACCCCGGCGCGACCCTGGCCGCCGCCCAGCTCGGGGCCGTCCGGTTCGTCGGCAGTAACCAGGCGGTGCCCGCCGGAACCCTGAACCTGTTCGCCAACGGCGGGTTCAGCTTCGTCGCCCCGAGCGACATCCCCGCCGGCGTCTCGCAGATCCAGTTCCAGTACACCGCGACCAACCTGAACCCGTCCAACGGCGTCGACCCGAGCGGGTCCGCGACGGTCACGGTCAACATCGCCGGAGCGGGGAACACGCGGTTCGTCGCCGCGGGGGCGGGGGCCGGCGGCGCGCCGCAGGTGAACGTCTACCAGCCCGGCCCCGGCGTCCTGGTCCGGAGCTTCTCCGCCTACGACCGGGCGTTCACCGGCGGGGTCCGGGTGGCGGTCGGCGACCTGAACGGCGACGGCATCGACGACATCGCCACCGCCCCCGGCGTCGGCGGGTCCGCGGACATCAAGGTGTTCAGCGGGAAGGACGGCACCCTCGTCTTCCAGCAGACCTTCTTCGAGGACACCTTCCGCGGCGGGGCGTACGTCGCCATCGGCGACGTCACCGGGGACGGGGCGAACGAACTGATCATCGGGGCCGGCGAGGGCGGGGGTTCCCGGGTGATCGTCACCCGGCCGGACACCACCGGGGCCGGGGTCAGCCCGATCCTCGCGGACTTCTTCGCCTACGAGCCGACCTACCGCAACGGCGTCCGAGTGGCGGCCGGCGACGTGACCGGGACCGGGGCGGCGTCCGTCGTCACCGTCCCCGGTGCCGGCGGCGGCCCGCGGGTCAGCGTGTTCGACGTGAACGCGATCGCGACCTCGCCCGACGGCTCCGCCACGCCCCTGAAGTCCTTCTTCTCCGGCAACCCCGGCGACCGCGGGGGGCTGTTCGTGTCCACCGGGTTCCTGACCCAGGACCGGTTCGCGGACATCGTCGTCGGCTCGACCGGCGGCACCGCCTCGTCCACCGTGGTCGTGTACGACGGGTTCACGGACGAACTGATCCTGACGTACAACGTGCCGGTGAACGAGGTCCGCCAGAACGGCGGGGTGCCGTCGGGGCCGAACGCGGCCTACGTCAACCCGCTGGCGAACCGCCCGGCCGGGTCGCTGGTCATCTCGACCCAGACGCCCACCGCCCTGGCCGGCAACGCGGTCGCCTTCCCCGCGGTCACCGGCGGCGGCGTCACCGTCACCACCCTGGACATCGACGGGGACGGGATCGACGAGATCATCACCGGTGCCCCGCCCGGTTTCCCCCCGGTCGTCCGCACGTTCGCGTCCCGCACCAACGAGCAAGTCGCGAACGTCCAGCCGTTCCCCGACACCTTCCTCGGCGGCGTGTTCGTCGGGAGCTAACGGCGGGCGGCGTTGCCCCGTCAGGGCGGTTGCGCCGGCGGGGCGATGCCGAGGGCTTCCATCCGCCGGCCGAGGCGGGACCGGAACACCCCCAGCCGGTTGGCCGCCGCCGTCTGGGAGTGGCCGCACTGCCGCAGCGCTTCCTCGATCAGCCGCTTTTCGACCGCCTCCAACACCGCGTCCAGGGCCCACGGCTTCACCGGCTTCGACACCGGGTTCGTGGCGATCAGGTGCGCTTCCCGCACGAACCGGGGCAGGTGGTCCTTGCCGATCGGGGCGGCCCCCGCCTGCCGGGCCGCGTCCGCGAGTACCCCGGCCAGTTCCCGCAGGTTCCCCGGCCAGTCGTAGGACCGGAGGACCGTGACGGCGTCGTCCGTCAGCGCGGCCTTCGCCGGCAGCCGGGCCAGCAACCGGTCGGCGAACCGGGCGAGGTCGTCGGCCCGGTCGCGGAGCGGGGGGACGCGGACTTCCAGGACCGACAGCGCGGTGTGGAACGCGGGGATCAGCTTGCCGGCTGCCACGTCCTCGACCGCCGGCCGGGGGGACGCGCACACGAGCCGCGGGCCGGCCGGTGACAGCGGGGTGACACTCCGGGCGATGCGGTCTTGCAGGTCCCGCGGCAGGGCGGCCGGCTCCTTCAGGAACACCGTCCCGGCGTGCGGCGTGCCGGCCAGCCCGCCCCGGCCGAACAGCACGGCTTCCACGAGGTACGGCTGCACGCCGACGCAGTCGAGCCCCACGAACGCCCGCTCCCGGCCCGCCCCGTTGTGGTGGACGACCCGCGCGAACGTCTCCTTCCCCGCCCCCGGTTCGCCGACCACCCACACCGGCACGTCCGTCGCCGCCGCCAGCCGGGCCTGCGCCGCGAGCCGTTCCGACGCGGACGACCGGCCGGCGAGCCGGTCGAACGAGAAGTTTGCCGCGTGTCGGTTCCGCAGCTCGGCCAGCGCGGCCGGCACCTTGTGCGCCGCGGCCCGCCCCGGCTTCGGCCCGACCACCGCGACGAAACCGAGCACCGCGAGCGGGTTGCCGGCCCCGGCCAGCGGGACGAACGTCAGGTCCCACCACGGCGGCCCGGCGTCCGCGGTCGGCTCCGGCCGGCGGACGGTCGCGACCCGCCCCGCCCACACGTCCGGCGGCACCGCGAGCGTCTGGGCCAGGGCCGCCGCCGACTTCCGGGCCGACACCCGCATCCCCCGCACGTTGACGAGCGGCCGGCCGGTCAGCGCCTCCCACGCGGGGTTCGCGTACCGCAGCCGCCGGGTCGGCCCGACCACGAACACCGGCGTCGGCGTCTGCCCGAACGCCGTCCGCCAGGGAAACGACGGCGGCCGCGGCGAGGGCGAGGGGGAGTCGGGCATGGCGGCAACCCTCCGCGACGAGTCGGGGTCGGTCTGCCCGTGATTCTACCGACCCGAGCGGAGGCGAGCGGGATCAGGCGAGCGGCGGGGGGTTCCAGGTAACAGCCAACAGCTAAGCATTCGAACCCGCTCGGGGATTCATGGCGGCGGTCATTCCAGGCCGGTCACGAGGTCGCCGCCGGAGCGGGTGCCCATCGCCCGCCAGGCGTCGGGGTCGATCCGGTCGGGGACGAACCGGACGGACCCGTCGGCCATCGCCACGTTCACCCCGCCGGTGTGCAGGCTCCGGGCGGCGACGAACCCCTCGAACCCGGTGCCCATGCAGTCGTTCATCGCCCAGTTCGGCGGGACGGCGTGGCTGTACCAGCTCATCACCCACGCCCCCCGCCAGTAACTGAGGCCCTTCGTGGTGTGGTAAAAGTAGCCCGGCCCGGACACGAACGTGCTCCCGCAGCCGGGGCCGGGCGCGGGCTTGAGGGTGGTCGCGGTGCCGGGGGCGTAGTACGTGGAGTACGGCGGCTGAATGATGGTCTGGCGGTCGAATTCTTCCGGCGTGTCGCCCATCGGCACGTTCGTCAGGGTCGACCGGAGCGTTTCCGAGACCAGAGCCGTGGCCGACGTGCCGTCGGCGAAGTCCGTCAGCCGGACGCGGTTCGTGATCCGGAAGTAGTCCACGAACCCCGGCGGGTTCGGACCGGTGCATTGCGGCGACGTCTCCCACCCCGTCGGCCGGGAGATCGAGGCATACTCGGCGGTGAACGGGCCGGCCAGCCGCCGCTCCGGGGTGACGCGGTTCGGGCTCCCGCCGATGTTCGCGAAGTAGTTGTTCCGGCCGTTCCAGAACGACCCGGCGTCGAAGAACTTGCCGTTCGACGGGTCGGCCGGGCACATGTACAGGGACAGGTCGCTGCGGCGGAGGGTCATGTGCGGGGCGTACTGCCCGCCGATGGTGTATTCGGGGTTCCAGAGGTTCAGCCGGTTCGCCTGGTCGAGGTACGGCAGGATCATCACCAGGAAGCTCGGCCCGGTGGTGTCAGACCCCTGGCAGGCGACGCCGATGACGTCGTGGATGTTCGCCCCGGTGGTCCCCGGGGGGCCGGCGTCGTGGCGGCCGCGGCGGTTCGGCAGCGGCCCGTGGGCGGGGGGCAGGCGGCCGTTCTCGTCGTGGTAGATGTGGACCGACAGGGCGATCTGTTTCAGGTTGTTCGTACACCGCGTCCGGAGGGCGGCCGCCCGGACCTTCTGCACCGCGGGGAGCAGCATCCCGATGAGGATCGCGATGATGGCGATCACGATGAGCAGTTCCAGCAGCGTGAACCCCCGGCGGCGGGTCATGGCGGTCTCCGGGTCAGGCGATACGGAGGCCGAGGTGCGAGTCGACCTTACCCCACCAGTCACCGTCCGGGGCGGGACCGCTCGAAAAATTTTTCCCGCCCCCGGAGCGGTTGACAAGCCCGCGTTTCGTGGTCAACTGGGGGCACCTCTTCCCCGCCCACAATGTCCCCCATGACGGACCTCCCGCCGGATTTCGCCGAATGGCTGACGCGCGCCCGGGCCGGCTCGGAACCGGACGTCGGCCGGGTGCTGGAGACGTACCGCGGGTACCTGGAGCGGATCGTCCGCCAGTCCGGGGCGGCCCGGCTGGGCGGGAAGTGCGGCGTGTCCGACGTGGTCCAGGAGGCCATGTTCGAGGCGTACCGCAACTTCCGGACGTTCCGCGGCGGCACCGAACCGGAAGTCCGGGCGTGGCTGCGGCAGGTGCTGGTCTACCGGATGACCAACGTCATCCGCCGGTACGCGACCCGGAAGCGGTCGGCCGACGAGGTGTCGATCGACGCCGACGGCGCGTCCGCGGCGCTGGGCGGCGGGCTGGCCGGCCGGGGGGACTCGCCGAGCCAGCAGGTGTCCGTCCGGGAGCAGTCCGGCCTCGTCCGCGACGCCCTCGCCCGCCTGCCCGACGACTACCGCGCGGTCCTGGTCCTCCGCCAGCAGGAGCTGTTGCCGTTCGAGGAGATCGGCCGGCGGCTCGGGCGGACGGCCCACGCGGCCCGGCTCCTGTGGCTCCGTGCCCTCCGCCGCCTCCAGCAGGAGATCGACCCGCGTGACCCCGGCTGACCCCCGCGACGACGCCGACGCGGACGACGCGGTCGCCGAGTGGCTGGCCGCGTGCGACGACGAACTGCTCGCCGGCCGCCCCCCGACCCTGCCCCCCGACCCGGACGGCCGGGCCGACGGCGACCTCGCGTGGCTCGTCTGGGTCCGGGAGTCGTGGCCGAACGACGGGGTCGACCCGGTCGGCGACACGGTGCCGGTCGGGAAGCCGGTCGACCGCCCGGCCGACGCGTCGCCCCCCGCGGTCCTGCCCGGCGCGTCCGAGTTCGTGTTCCGGCTGGACCAGTCCGGGCTGCTCGACGCCGCGACCCTGGCGATGGCCCGCGAGCACGCCGCCGCCGGCGCGACGGCCCGGCAGGTGGCCGACGGGCTGGTGGCCGCCGGCCGGCTCACCCCGTTCCAGGTCGACGGGTTGATGTCCGGCCGCTCCCGGCTGCTGATCGCCGGGCGGTACGCCGTCGAGGACCGGCTCGGGGCCGGCGGGATGGGGTCCGTCTTCCGGTGCCGGCACACGGTGATGCGGCACACGGTGGCCGTCAAGCTGATCGCCCCGGACCTCGCCCGGGAGCCCGAAACGGTCGCCCGGTTCCGCCGCGAGGCCCGGGCCGCCGCCGCCCTGTCCCACCCGAACATCGTCCGCGCGCTCGAAATGGACGAGGACCGCGGTGAGCCGTTCCTGGTGATGGAGTACGTGCCCGGCGAGACGCTCGCGGCCCTCGTCGCCCGGGCCGGCCCGCTCCCGCCGGACGTGGCCCGGAACTACGCCGCCCAGGCCGCCGCCGGGCTCGCCCACGCCCACGCGGCCGGGCTCGTCCACCGGGACGTGAAGCCGGCCAACCTGCTGCTCGACGAAGCCGGGGTGGTCAAGGTGCTCGACCTCGGGCTCGCCCGGTTCGCCGCCGAAACCGACGACGCGGACGGGCTCACCCGCCAGAACGCCGCCATGCTCGGGACGGTCGACTTCCTCGCGCCCGAACAGGCGATGGACAGCCACGCGGCGGACGCCCGCTCGGACGTTTACTCGCTCGGGGCGACGCTCTACTTCCTGCTCGCCGGGCAGGCCCCGTTCGCGGGCCGCAACACGACGGAAAAGCTGGTCGCGCATCAGGTGAAGGAACCGCCGTCGATTCCGGGACTGTCGCCCGCCCTGGCCGCGGTCCTCGCCCGGATGATGGCGAAAGACCCGGCCGCCCGGTTCGCGTCGATGAACGAGGTGATCGCCGCCCTCGCGGACCCGGAGCAAATTCCGCCGCCCCCGCCGCCCCGTGCGTCCCGCCGGGGGGTGCTGGTTCTCGGTGGAGCCGCGGTCGTTGCGACGGCCGCGGCCGCGGTCGCCGGCTGGCGGGCCACCCGCCCGACCCCGCCGCCGCCGACCACCACTCCGGACCCGCCACCCCCTCCGCCGACCCGACCCGCACCCTCCGAAGACGACCGCTGGGTCGACGAAACCGTCCGCCTGCCGGCCGACCGCCAGCTCGAACGGGTCGTCGCCCGGCTCCGGGCCGACAACCCCGGCTACGACGGGTCGGTCGCCGAATCGACGGCCGAGCGCGACAAGATCGTCGGCCTCGCCCTGCCCGTCCAGCACGTCGCGAACCTGCGGGCGGTCCGGGGGCTCGGCCGGCTGCGGTCGCTCAACCTGAAGTCGACCCCCGACCAGCCCGGCATCGTCGCCGACCTGCGCCCGCTGGTCAACTTACCGCTGACCGAACTCCGGTTCCCGCGGAACCCGGTCACCGACCTCGCCCCGCTCGCCGGCCTGACCGGCCTGACGGTCCTGTCCGCCCAGAACTGCCCGATCTTCGACCTCGGCCCGCTCCGCACCCTGCCGCTCGCCGACCTCGACCTGATCGGGGTGACCGCCACCGACCTCGGCCCGCTCCGCGGCAAGGCGACGCTGCGGAAGCTCGCCCTCGGCGGCAGCCGGCTGAAGGACATCGGCCCGTTGAAGGGACTCCCGCTGACCCTGCTGATCGTCCAGTTCTGCCCGGTCGCCGGCCTGGACCCGCTGCGGGACATGCCGCTCGCCGAGCTCCGCGTCCCCGGCACGGAGGTCGAAGACCTCGGCCCGCTGAAGGGGATGAAGCTCGAAACCCTCGCCCTCACCCGGACGCGGGTGACCGACCTGAGCCCGCTCGCCGGGATGCCGCTCCGGACCATCGACCTGATGGGGACCAAGGTTTCCGACCTGGCCCCGCTCCGGGGGTGCCCGCTCAAGGCCGTCCATTTGTCCGGGTCGAAGGTCGCCGACCTTAGCCCGATCGCCGGGCCGGGCCTGGTGTCCGTGTACGCCCCCGGCATTCCGGCCACCGACCTCTCGCCGCTGCTCAAGTGCCCGCTCCGGTTTCTCACGTTCGACCTCGTCCCGGCCCGGGATTTCCCGATCCTCCGGAAGCTGAAAACCCTCCAGCGGATCAACGACCAGCCGGCCGCCGACGTCCTCGGCGGCTGACCCGGTGGGGTCGAACCGCACCTCGGCGCAACCCGCTCGCGCAGGTCCGCTACGGCCCCGGTGCTGCCCGTTCGAAACCGCCCGACATGGCAACGAAAAAGCCCCGGTGACGTCTTTCGACATCACCGGGGCCAGGTCGGGCCGGCGGGATTTGAACCCACGACCTCTTGCACCCCAAGCAAGCGCGCTAGCCAAGCTGCGCTACGGCCCGTTCAGTTCGGACACCAGAAGTGTCCTGCCCTATCAAGGTACAGAACCCTTCCGGTTCGGGCAACCCTACCCGTTCTCCTCCGCGATGCGGTCCGCGAGCACGTTCCGACCGACCGCTAGATACAGCGCGTTGTGGGCATCCGTCACAGTCGGCAAGCGCGCAAGAACTCGTCATCTCTCGCCACGCTGCCCGGTGTGAAGCTCGGCGAGTGTCTTGGCGCGTCATTCTTCGGACGGTTGGATAGGGTCACTATGCAAACCGTCGCCCAACTCGTCGCGGCCTTCAAAGCCGATTACAGTGTACTCGTTTCCACGGGTCAGCGCGAGTCCAGTACCCTCGACTGGTACGGGTTTCAACTCGCGAAACTGGCCGTCGTCGCCGACCGGCCGGCCGCGCAGGTCCGGGCCGGCGACCTGGTCGGGGTCGAGTTCACGCACCACTTCTGCCGGGCGGTCAAGGCGCTGTACCGGTGGGCGGTCGAGGAAGAACTCGTCCCGAAGAACCCGTTCACGAAACTCAAAACCCCTCCCTGCGGGCAGCGGTCCCGCGTGCTCGAACGCGAAGAAATGGTCCGCCTCTACCGCGCGTCGGGCGGGGAGTTCCGCCGGTTCCTGTTCCTGCTCGCCCACACGCTGATGCGGCCCGGCGAACTCCGCACGCTCCGCTGGCGGGAAGTCCGGCTCGACGACCGGTTAATCCTGTTGACGAAGTTCAAGGCTCAAAAGCGCCGCCGGGATCAAGCCCGGCTGCGGGCCATTCCGCTCGACCAGCCGGCCGCGCGATTGCTCGCGAACATGAGGGGCCGCGCCGGATCACCCCACCCGGACGCACTCGTCTTCAAGGGGAAGACGGGCAAGGGGTGGACCTCAAACGCGCTCCGGTGCCGGATGCGGACGGCCCGCAAGAAAGCCAGCCTCGACATGAGCGGGGAAGAGCGCGTCGTCTGCTACACGATGCGGCACACGGGGGCGACGGCGGCGACGAAACGCGGGATTCGAGACCGGATGCTCGCCGAGATCATGGGGCACACGACGACCCGCACGACGGCTAGGTATCAGCACCTCGACGCGGCCTCAATGGTCGAGGCCCTCGACCAGTCCCGGAAGCCGAAGGGGAAGTGATGGCCACCGTCGAAGAAAGCCTCCTCGAACACCTCGCCGGCGACACCGCGCTCGCCGACCTGGTCGGCGGCCGGATCTTCCCCAACGACCCGCCGGATTACGACGCCCCCACCCCGTTCGTCTTCTACCAGGTGACGGACGCCGACCCCGAGCCGTTGGCGACACTCGACGGCCCGAGCACCGCGGCCGTGTACACGGTCGAGTTCACCGTAGCGGCAGACCAGTACGCGGACGCCAAGGCCGTTGAACTCGCGTTGATGAGCCGGTTGAGCGGGTTCGCGGGCGGGCAGGTGCAGCGGTGCTTATGGACGGGGTCGAGTTCGCAACCCACCGAGGCGGGCTACCTGTACGACGTGCGGTTCCGGATCTGGGGTGGTGACGCGGCGATCGTGCCCACCCAGCTCGGCCTCCCCCGCGTCGAGGTCCTCGCCGACGGGTTGTACTTCGGTGGGCGGCTGGTCGGGCCCTTCGACCCGCCCACCGTGGCGGGCACACGCGGGGGCAACGCCGCTCTCGCCTCACTGCTCAACGCCCTCGCCTCTCTGGGCGTCGTGGTTGACGGCACCACGGCCTAGCGCTACACCGGTCCACAAGGGGAGACGGGCAGTCCACCCCTTGCGAGCACGCCCCGACCAGTCGTGGCGTGCTCGTCCCAGTGGGGCTTTCCCACCACGGCCCGCCCCGATGGTGTCTCGGGGCGGGTCTGTTCAGACGTTCAATTCCCGGCCATTTCTCATTCTGCCCTGTGCCATTGCATCACCCCGCCGAACTTTGGGCGGTCGACCGCCACGACCCGCCCGCCTACCGAGCTCGCGAGTCCGGAGTGTTCAATTGTTTTTCCTCGACCGCTAGATACCGGCGATGAAGAAGCCGCCCCCAGAACCGAACCTGCCCCTCAGCGGCCCGTCGCGTGCGTTCTGGGACCGCCATTACACGCGGCTCAAGAAGGCGGGCATTCTCACGAAGGCCGACCCGGATTCGTTCGCGGTCTTGTGCCTGATGTGGGGGAAGCTGCACGCCCTGTCCGAGTGCGAGCCGGGGGCCGACGCCTACCGCGAGATGGTGCAGCTGGTGAATCTCACGAAGCAGTTCCAGGCGATGGCCAAGCAGTTCGGCTTGCTCCCCCGCGAGCGGAAGCAGGCGAAGATGACCGTCGACGCGCCCGAGAAGAAGGACGAGTTCGGACTCTGACCCATGCCGACCGCCCCCAAAATCCTGCCCGTGAAGCCGCGGTACACGCCGCCGCCGAAGGCGTCCAGTTCGGCCCGCGGGTACGACGGCGGGCACCGCCGCCAACGCGCCCGGCTCTTGAGGAAGTTCCCCATCTGTCAGCGGTGCGAAGCCGACTGGTCGACCGACCTGCACCACGTCGACGGCGACCCGTTCAACCGCTCCGACTCGAACGCCCGGATGGTCTGCGAGGCCTGCCACCACGGCATCGAGCACGCCGGCCGGTAGATACCGGCGATGAACACCTCACCCCCAGCATGGGCGGTCCGCACCGAGGCGGACCGGCAGGCCCTCCGCGACGGCTGTTATTGGGACGCGGCCGCGGCGGACCGGATCGTCCGCTTCGCCGAGCGGTATGTCTCCCAGAAGTACGGCGCGGGCGAGTTCCGGCTGTTCGAGTGGCAACGCCGGTTCTTCATGAGCGTGTACGGCTGGAGGTTACCGAACGGCCGGCGGCGGTTCGCAAGGGCGATCCTGCACGTCCCGAAGAAGAACGGCAAGACGCTGCTGGTCTCCATCATCGCCGCCTACGAACTCTTCGCCGCCGGCGTGTCCGCCCCGCTGGTGTGCTCCGCGTCGACCACGAAGGAGAACGCGAAGCAGGTCTACGAGCAGCTGGTCGCCACGATCAACCGCAACGCGAAGTTGAAGTCGCTGGCGAAGCCCGTCCCGTTCCAGAAGCTCATCCGGATCCCGGACCGGGACGCCGAGTACCGGGCCTTGAGCGCGGACGCCCCGAACGCGGAGGGGCTGAACTGTTCCGCGGTGATCGTCGACGAGGCCCACGCCCACCGGTCCCCGAAGTTGTGGCGGACCCTGGAGTACGCCACGATCGGGCGGGCGGACGGGATCACCGTCGTCATCAGCACGGCCGGCGACGACCTCACCCACTGGTACTACGACTTGGTCGTCCGCGGCCGGAACATCCTCGCCGGGGCGGACCTCGACCCGACGGTGTACGCGGAGGTCTACGAAGCCGACCCCGAGCGGGACGACCTCGAGGACCCGGCCGTCTGGCGGCGGTGCAACCCGTCCCTCGACCAGTATCCGGGCTTCACGTCCGAGCGGTTCCGGGCCGACTGGGAGCGGGCGAAGAAGAACACGGGCGACCGGCTGTCCTTCGAGCGATACCGGCTCAACATCTTCCGCCGCTCCGAGGACGGCGGGTGGGTCGACGTGGCCCGGTGGGACCTGTGCCGGAAGGACATCCCGGACGCGGACCTAGTCGGCCACCGGTGCTGGCTCGGGTTCGACGCCTCGCAGCGGATCGACCCGACTTCCCTGTCGGCCGTGTGGCTGCTCCCCGACCGCCGCTTCCACGTCAAGTCGTGGGCGTGGGTGGCCGAGGCCGGCGTGCGGGAGCGGGAAAAATCGAACCTGAAGCGCTACCAGGAGTTCGCCGCGGACGGCTGCCTGACCGTCACGCCGGGGGACGTGATCGACAAGGCCCCCATCCGCGCCCACGTTCTCGGGCTGCGGGACGCCGGGCACCAGGTGCAGGCCCTGGTGATGGACCCGAACGGCGCGTGGGTGTTCGGCACCGACCTCGCCGGCGACGGCATCGAGGTGTTCCGGATGCCGCAAGGGTACAAGCAGTTCAACGACCCGACGAAGCAGTTCGAGGAAGCGGTGATCGCCGGCCGGCTGACGCACGACGGCGGCGGCTGGCTGCGCTGGTGCGTTCACTCCGTGCGGCTGGCGACGGACGACCGAGAGAACGTGCGGCCGTGCCGCGGCAAGTCGGTCGACAAGATCGACGGGGCCGTCGCGTCCTTGATGGCGTTCGCGATGGCGAACCAAGCCAGCGCGGCCCCGCCCCCGCCGCCGTCGGTGTACGAGAAGCGGGGGATTCTGTTCCTGTGAGGCCGGGCTAGATACCCGGATGTTCCAGACACTCAAGCACCTCCTCACCCGCGCCATCACCTGGAACAAGCTCGAACGGGTCGGGCTTGTCGCCCCGCCGTCGACGACGGGCATCCCCGTCACCGTCGAAACCGCCCTCACGTCCTCGCCGGTCTTCGGCGCGGTCCGCATCATCTCCACGGCCGTCGCGACCCTCCCCCTCTGCGTGTTCCGCCGGATGCCCGACGACAGCCGGGAGCGGGCCGCCGAGCACACCGCGTACACGCTCCTCCACGACGAGCCGAACCCCGAGTCCGACCCGTGTGTGTGGTGGAGCGCCTTCGTCGCCCAGATGCTGCTGCACGGCCGGGGGGCCGCGGAGATCGAGCGGGACGGGGCCGGCCGCCCGCTCGCCCTGTGGCTGCTCGCCGGCGACCAGGTGCACGCCGAGCGGACGGCGGCGGGCCAGTTGTACTACCGCGTCGGGGCCGAGGACGTGCTCCTGCCCGACGAGATCTTCTACGTCCCCTACTTCTCGGTGGACGGCGTGTCCGGCCGGGGCGTGATCGAGTACGCCCGCAACGCGATCGGGTTGAACCTGGCGATGGAGTCCGGGGCCGGGGCTCAGTTCAAGAACATGGTTCGGCCGTCGGGCGCGATCGAAGCGCCGCCAGGCCTGTCCGACGTCGCCCGCGAGAACATCCGCAAGTCGATCGAGCGGGCGAACGCCGGGCACCAGAAGACGGGCCGGCTGATCTTCCTGGAAGACGGCGTGAAGTTCAACCCGTTCGCCATCTCGAACCAGGACGCGCAGTGGATCGAGGGCCGGGCGTTCGGGATTCAAGAGACGGCCCGGTTTTTCAACATCAGCCCGACGAAGCTGGCCGACCTCGGGCGGGCGACGTGGTCGAACATCGGGTCCGAGAACCTCAGCTTCATCGAGAACACCCTTCGGCCGATTCTCGTGCCCATCGAGCAGCAGGCCCGTCGGAAGCTGCTCACCGTCGACGAGCGGAAGGAACTCTACGTCGAGGCCGTGCTCGAAGCGCGGCTCCGCGGCCTGACCGCCGACCGCTACGCCGCGTACCGGGTTGGGCTCGGCAACCGGCCGTTCCTGCTGCCGAGTGAGGTCCGCCGCTGGGAGAACCTGAAGGCCGCGCCCGAACTGGATGCCGCCCCGCCCGGCCCCGAGCCGACCCCCGAACCGGCGGCCGACCCGCCCCCACCCCAGGACGACGACAATGGAAACCCGAAGTCTGGCGACGCCGCCGACCAGTGACGGCCGCCGGCTCAGCGGGTACGCCGCCCGGTTCAACGAGCCGTCGCAGGTCCTCGCCGAGCGGGGCAAGGTGTTCCGGGAGGTGATCCTCCCCGGCGCGTTCGCCCGGTCCCTGACCGCGCCGCCGCGGGGGTCCGTCGTCGCGCTCTGGAACCACGGCCGGGACAACCGCCCGCCGCTGGGCCGGTCCCACACCCGCACCGCCCCGGCCCCGACGCTCCGGCTCTGGGAGGACGCCGACGGCCTGCGGTTCGAGTTGGACCTGCCCGAGTCCGCGGCCGACGTGCGGGAGGCCGTCGAGCGGGGCGACGTGTGGGGCATGTCGTTCGGGTTCGCTCCCAACGCGAAGGACCGCTGGTCGACCCGCGACGGGGTGCCGCGCCGCGAGGTCCTCGACCTCGACCTCTGGGAAGTGTCCGTGGTGGTCGACCCGGCCTACCCGACCACGTCGGTCGGCCTGCGCGACCGCTCCACCATTGCCGTGCCCGAGTCCGCTCCGACCCTGTCGGTGGCCCGCGCCCGGCTCGCGCTCGCCGACCGCGGCTAGATACCGGCAAACCCATTCGCACCCGCCGAACCTCCGAGGACGTCCCCGTGCCGACCGCAACCGAACTCCGCACCCAGCGGGCCGCGATCATCGCCCAGTCCCGGACCCTGGTCGACAAGGCCGCGGCCGAGACGCGGGACATGACCGGGGAGGAGAACGCCAACTTCGACAAGGCGATGGCGGACGCTGACAAGCTGACGGCGCAGATCCGCGCGGCGGAACAACGCGAGTGGGTCGAGGCGCAGGAGGCCGAGCAGCGCGCCTCGACCGGCCGGCGGACCGGCCCGACGCCGGCCCGCACCGACGAGCCGTCCGAGCACGACCGCCGCGAGTCGCTGCGGGCGTGGGCGCTCGCCGGCACCGACCGGGCCGTCACCGACGCCGACGTCCTCCACCGGGCGGCCCGGTGCGGGATCGTGCTGTCCGCCGGCACACTCAGCTTGCGGGCGTTGTCGAAGGGGACCGCGACCGCGGGCGGGCACACGGTCCCGACCGGGATGCTGGCCAGCATCGAAAAGGCCGTCAAGTACTTCGCCCCGATCCGGCAGGTGGCGTCCGGGCTGACGACCGACACCGGCGTCGACCTGCCCTACCCGATGGTGACGGACGTCGCCAACACCGCGGCGATCGTGACCGAGGCGGGCACCATCGCCGCCGCGACCGACCCGACCTTCGCCAGCGTCACCCTGAAGGCCTGGAAGTACGCCACCACGATCGTGAAGGTGTCGGTCGAACTGCTCCAGGACAGCGCCGTCGACGTCGAGCAGCTGCTCGGGGCGCTGCTCGGCGAGCGGATGGGCCGCGGGCAGGCCGCCCACTTCGTGACCGGGAACGGCACCACGCAGCCCCAGGGCCTCGCGACCGGCGCGGCCGCCGGGGTGAACCTCGCGACCGGCAACCCGATGACGGGCGACAAGATCATCGACCTGATCTACAGCGTCGACCGCGCCTACCGGTCGAACGGCACCTTCGCCATGCACGACGAGACCATCGCCGCGGTCGTGAAGCTGAAGGACACCACGAACCAGTACCTGTGGCAGCCGGGCCTCCAGTCCGGCGAGCCCGACCGGTTGAAGGGGTACGCCGTCGTCGCCGCCAACGACATGGTGAGCATCACCAGCCCCGGCACCAACCAGCCGCTCGTCCTGTTCGGCGACATGAAGAAGTACCTGGTCCGCGACGTCCGCGGCGCGACGCAAGTCACCCGCCTGAACGAACTGTACGCCGCCACGGGCGAGGTCGGGTTCGTGCTCCTGCAACGGGCGGACGGCCGGTACGTCGGGCACAGCGGGTGCGTGAAGTCCCTCAACTCGTTCGTGTAACCCTCACTCGTTCGTGTACCCTGGAGCACGCATGGCGACCCGATTCGACGAGCCCGTCGCGTTCAACGCGGCGGCGACGTTCCGCCAGCCGGTCACGCTGCCGGCGAACTGCGTGGGGGACGCGAACTTCACGGCCGCGTCCCCGCTCGGCGTGGACAAGCAGGGGCACCAGTACCTCAAGGGGCTCGCCCAGGTGCACGGGTCCGCGGCCGCGGCCGAGCGGCGGGTCGTACACGTCGCCCGGGCCGCCGGGGTGCTCGACGACTTCCGGGCCGGCGTGGTCGTCGCCTGCACGGGCAACGCGACCGTCACGGTCGACCTCCGAAAGAACGGCACCACGGTGTTGGACGCGCCGATCGTCCTCGACAACACGAACACCGCGTTCGCCAAGGAGGCGGCGGGCGTGTCCGCCGCGGCCGACGACTACGTCGCCGGCGACGTGTTCGAGGTCGTCGTGACGGTGAACGCCGGCACGGGGGCACTCGGGCAAGGGCTGTTCGCTCAAGGGGCGTTCCGCGAGGCGGCGTGACCGGGGGGGGGGCGGCATGTACGGGATCGAAGTGGTCACCCCGCCGGCGTCGCTGCCCGTCCCGGCCGTCGACCTGCGGACGCACCTGCGGCTCAACGACGCCGCCGAAGACGGCGAACTGGCGGAGTTCGTCGGGGCCGCGGTCGACCGGTTCGAGGCGGACACGCGCCGCCCGGTGCTGGCGACCGTGTACCGGCAGTCGCTCGCCGCGTGGCCGGGCGGGCTGGAAGTGGCCCTCGGCCGGGGCGGGGTGACGGCCGTCGCCGCCGTGAGGCGGTTCACCGGCGACGACACCACGGAGGACCTCGCCGGGTGGGGCGTCGACCTGAAGACGCCCCCGGCGCGGGTCGTCCTCGCCGCCCTGCCCGACCCGGTCGAGCACCCCGACGGCCGGCCGCTCAGCCCGGTCGGGTACGTCCAGTTCACGGCCGGCTGGCCGAGTCCGGCGGCGGTGCCGAAGGACGTGAAGGTCGCGATCAAGTTGCTGGCCGCCCACTTCTACCGCAACCGCGAAGCCTTCAAGGATTCGGCGTTTGAAATGCGGCAACTGCCCTCGGGGTGGGCCGCCGTGTGCGCGCACCACAAGCTCGCCCTGACGGGGGATTGGGACCAATGAGGCCGGCCGGCGAGTACAACCTCCGGTTCGAGTGGCTGAAGCACGCCTACGCCGCGGCGGACGGGTTCGGGGACGTCAAGTCCCGGACCAACCGCGACCGCGGGGGGTACGCGCCGCACGGGTTCCTGTGGGGGGCGATCGATGAGGTTGCCGGCGGCACCGCGGAGGAGGTGCAGTCGCAGTCGGAGCGGCGGTCGGCGCGGGTCCGCCTCCGGCAGTTCCCCGGCGTGGCCGCCCCGGACCGGCTCCGCGACACGCGGCTCGACGAGGTCTGGGAGGTGTTGAACACCTACCGAGACGGGGACAACCAGGAACTCGTCTGCGAGGTGCAGACGCCATGATGCCCGCCCTCGCCCTGCTGGTGCGGAAGCTCGTCCAGTCCGCGGCCGCGGAAGTGGTCGGGGGCGCGAAGGTGCGGGCCGAAGTTCAACTCGACCTGACGGCGTTGATGAAGCTCCGCAAGGGGGCCCGGCGGGCGGTGTTCAAGGCGGCGGGGCGGGCGGCGAAGCCGGTCCGGGCCGCGGTGATCGCTCGGGCCGAGGCGATTCGGCGGTACGGGTTCCTCGCCAAGTCGATCGGCACCAAGACCCGCACGTACCCCGGCGGTCGGATCGTCAGCGTGGTCGGCCCGAAGATGAAGTTCAGCCGGATCACGCCGAAGAAGGGCAAGTCCGGGCGGGACGCCGCGACCGGCCGGTTCACGGCTGGCGCGTCGAGGGAGGGGCAGCGGCACGTCCCGTACCTCTACTCCTGGCTGCTGGAGAAGGGCACGAAGCGGAGCCGGAAGAAGCCGTTCCTCAAGCCCGCGTGGGACGCGGAAGGCGCGGGGTACCGCGGCCGGCTGCTCCGGGAGATCGACCGCGAACTCGCCGCGCTGACCGGCTAGATACCCCCACACACGGGGGCGTCTCATGGCGGACATCGGATTCAAAGCGGGGCTGACGGTCAACGACGGCGCGGCCAACGCCCACGCCGCCTTCCCCGGCGGCGTGGTGTTCACCCTCCCCTCCCGCGAGGTCGGCAAGGCGGAATCCACCGCCCACGACCAGGCCGACTTCTACCGCCGCTGGATCCCCACCCTCATCGACTCGGGCGTCCTGAAGGGCGAAATCAACTTCCTCGCCGCGCAGTACGCCCGGCTCGACGGGCTGCTCACGAGCCGGGCGTCGAAGGAGTGGAAGCTCACCGCCCCGCCCACGGCCTCGACCGGGTCGGGCGTGCCCCAGGCGTTCACGTTCAACGGGTTCGTGTCGAAGCTCGACGAGACGCCGTTCGAGCGCGAGGGCGTGCTCATGATCAAGTTCGAAGTCACCGTGTCCGGCACCTGGACCATCACCGGCGGGACCGCCTGACGCCGGCGGCGATCGCCGCCGCCCCCCTCACCCCCGAACCGAGGCCCGACCCGTGCTCACCCGCGCCGACCTGCTCGCCGTCGCCCCCGAGGCCTTCGCCCCGCACCCCGTCACCCTGTCGGGCGACCGCGTCGCCCTGGTCCGCGCCCTCGACGCGGTCGAACTGGCCCGCGCCCGCGGGAAGGCGGCGGACCTCACCGAGTTCCAGTTGTGGGTGGGGCTGTTCGGCGTCGTCGACGCCGACGGCAAGCGGCTGCTGGAGCCGGCCGACTTCCCCGCGTTCGCGCGGCTCGGGATCGACGCCCACGTCATCGCCCGCCGGGTGTCGGAGTTGACCGGTCTCGACGAGTCGGCCGCCGACGCAAAAAAAGGCTGACCGACACGCCGGACCTGCTCACCGAGGTCCGCCTGTGTCGGGTGATGGGGAAGACGCTCGCGGAACTCCGGGCCGCCCTGCTCCCCGGCGAACTCAACCTGCACCGGGCGGACGCCGAACTCCACGGGCCGTGGTGGGAGGAACGCGGCGACGTGCTCGCCGCGGCCGTCATGCACACCGTTGCGTCGTGCGCGGCGAAGAAGGACCTCCCGTTCGAGTCGTTCCAGGTCAAGTGGGGGCCGCCCGCCGCGCCGCTGGTGCTCGACTGGGAGACGGTCGCCCCGATGCTCGCCGCCCGCTACTGCGGCTCCCAACCCCCCGCGTGACCCGTGGCCGCGAACTCCATCGGCAAGGCCGCGCTGATCCTCGGGACCGCTTCCGGCGGGCTGTCGTCCGGGCTCGACAAGGCCTACGGCCTCATCTCCGGCTGGAAGGGCAAGGTGGCCGGGGCGTTGGCCGGGATCGGCGCGGGCCTCAGCGTCTCCAAGATTGTCGGGGACATCGGCGAAATCGCGACCGAGGGGAACCTCGCCAAGTCGCTCGGCATGACCCCCGAGGCCTTCACGTCCATCAACGCCGTCGCCGGGCGGTTCGGCGTCGACACGAAGTCCATGCTCGAAGGGTTGATCGACTCGGCCGGCCGCGTGAACGAGGCGATCGCCGGCGGGCAGATGAGTTCCATCTTCCAGTCAATGGGCCTCGACGCCCAGAAGATGCTGGGGATGGGGGTCGAGGAACGGTTCTACGCCTACGCCGACGCCTTCGGGACGATTCAAGACCCGGCCGAACGCGCACGGGCCGTGCTCAAGGTCTTCGGTGAGGACATCGGGAAGTTGCTGCTGCCGGTCATGTCGCAGGGCGGGGACGCCATCCGGAAGATGGCGGACGACGCGAAGTCGGCCGGGCTGGTTGTCGGCGAAAAGGACATGGCGAAGGTGCAACGGGCTCAAGCGGCGATCGGCCGGGCACAGGCGGCGATCGAAGGGGCGTGGCGGCGGGTCGTCATCGCCGCCACGCCCGTCGCCGAGTTCGTCGCCGACCTGATCCCGAAGGCCGTGTCCAAGCTCGGACCGCTCTTCGATCAAGCGGGGGAGTACGCCGTCCCCGCCCTGCACGGGATCGCCATCGGCGCGGGCTACGTCTGGGACACGATCAAGGCCGGGGCGGGCGGGGCGACCGTCGCCGCCGCCCTGGTGACGGAGGGGTTCGGCTATCTGGTCCAGGCCTTCGCCGAGGTCCTCGACCTCGCACGGGCGTTGCCCGACGCGCTGCGGCCCGGATGGGTCGACGACTTCGCCGGGGCCACCCGTCGGTTCGAGGCCCACGTCAAGGGGACGGCCCGTCAGGCCCGGCGGGACGGGATCGAGGCCGTGACCAGCTGGGGGGAATCCGCTCGGGCGATGGACGCCTGGTTCACCGGCTGGTCGACCGACCGGGACAAGTCGCTGGCCGCGGACCTCGACAAGAAGACGAGCCGGTTCGCGTCGGCCGTCAATGCGGCGAAGGACACGCTCGGGAAGGCGCTCGAACGGGGAAGCAAGGACGAGTACAGCGCGCGGGTCAAGTTCGAGTTCGGGGGCGTCGGGGCGGTCGACAAGCAACAACTCGAGGCACAGTTGAAGGCGAACACGCTCCTGTCGGCCGTCGCGGACGCTACCAAGAGCGTCGCCGCGAAACTCAACTTCAAGACCGTCTAGATACCGGCATGGCCATCACCGTCACGTCCGTCACCGAACTCTGGGACGCCCGGACCTCCGAGCTCGGGGAGGACGGCACCCGCACCGCGACCCGCGCGTTTCTCGTCAAACTGAACACCGCCGCGCCCGGTGCCGGCGAACTGGACGCCATCGAGGCGATCGTCGAGTCCAGCCTCCCCGTCGCGCTGTACGGCGCTCACCCGGCCTACGGGTGGTGTCTGGCCCGCGGGTTCAAGGTCACGCGGGAGGGGCTCGCCCACGACACCTGGAAGGGCGTCGTGTCGTACTCGTCGGCCCCGTTCCCGGCCGGCGGGGACGGGACCGGCGACCCCGCGTCCCCCACCGGCGGCGGGTCGTCCAGCCCGAGCGCGTCCAACAACCGCGACACGCCCGCCGACGACCGTCCGCCGGAAGTCCGGATCCGCCGGAAGGAGTACAAGAAGCTGCTCGAAAAGGACGCGACCACGGGGAACCCGGTCGTCAACGCCGCCGGGGATCCGTTCGACCCGCCCGTCGAGGTCGAACGCTCACGCATCCAGTACGAGTTGACGTTCTACCGTGCCCCGGTCTCGTTCGACTGGGCGGCGCGCTCTTCGTTCTGGGACCGGATCAACGACGCGCCGGTCGAGTTGATGGGCATCTCCCACGCCACGCACACGCTGAAGGTGCAGGACCTGTCGCACGAAGGAATATGGGACAAGGGCGCGGGCGGGGCGCTCGCGTTCTTCTGGAAGATCACGGCGGTGCTGGAGTACAAGCCGGACACCTGGAAGGTGAAGCTCCTCAACGCCGGCCGCCGCGAAAAGACCGGGAGCATGGGCACCGGCTTCAAGGTCACGAACATCACCGACGCGACCGGGGCGACCGTCACCGACCCCGTCCCCCTGAACGGCAGCGGCGAACGGCTCGCGGTCGGCGCTCCCTACGTGTACCTGGAGTTCGACGGGTACGAGGACGCCGACTTCACCTCCCTCTTCGCGTGATCGCATGGAAGGCTTCCTCCTCTCCCCCCGCGCCGCCGACCAGGTCCGGCAGCTGCTCGCGGAAGGTCCGCCCGGAACGCCCCGCCGCAAGGCCGTGGGCGGGAACGGCCCCATCCCGGCTTTGGTGCGGTGCGACGGGACCGACCCCGTCGGGACCGACGCCGTCGGCCTGACCATGTACCCCGGAACCCGGCTCGACCCGAGCGGGGAGGACGAGGTTCCCCCCGACGGCGGCGCTGTCTGGCTCACCGTCTTCGACGCCGCCGGCGACCCGGCCGAGCCGGTCGAAGGCCGGGTCTACGTCTGCGTCGTCGGCGGGTACGCGGAGGGCGAGGATCCGGGCGACAGCGCGGTGTACAAGCGGCCCCGGTGCTTCGGGGCCGACACCGGGGGCGGGGGCGGCGCGCCCTTCGTCGCGCGGATCACCGGGTACGCCGCCGGCGCGTATTCCTGGACCGCGGTTCGGTACACCGGCAGTCAGGTGGGAATGCCGACCGGCACCCTGAACGCCTACCAGTCGTTCGGGTTCGGGATCGCCGCCCTCGACGTGGTGCCCGTCGACACGATGGCGTTGATGTGGCTGTCGGAGCCGGGGCGGTACCAGTTCGTCGTGGCTCAGCCCGCTAACTCGACTTCGCCCGGTTGGCTGACCACCGGCCAGCAAACCATTTCGGGCCGGAAGTCTTTCACCGCTCTTACGTCCATCGCCGGCATGTCTTTCGAGCCGGCGGCCGCCACGGGCCAGGCCGGGTGGACGATCGGCGGGGTTTGGCTGGCCGGCAACGACGCCGAGGTCGATTACCCCGCCGCCTATCAAACTCAAAGCGGGTTCGGGCCGGACTACGCCGCGATCATCGGGGGCTTCGGCAGCCCCTCACACGTTTACGAGTGGCGGTTCGGTGACCCCTTCAACGCGCCGTCGCTCGACGACGTGGTGTCCTTCCTTCCGGTCAACACCTTTCCGGACTACGCCCTGGAGGCGGAAGAACGCACCTTGGTCCGGGCGGCGGCGGCGTCCGGGTCGACGGCCCTGAACAAGTGGGTCAAGCCGAAGGGCGGCACGTTCGCCACGCTCGGCTGGTCTCCGGTGTGGGGGGCAGGGAACTGGCACGCGCGGGAGTTGAAGTTCACCAACGGGCGGCTGGTCGACGCGCGGGAGGTCATCGTCGAGGGCATGGTCCCCCGGGGGACCGCGACCGGCCAGGTCGCGTACTGGAACGCGACGCTCGGCCGGTGGGTCCTGCTCGACCCGGACGCGGCCGGCCGCGTCCTGACTTCCGGGGGGGTCGGCGTCGCTCCGTCCTGGGCCGCGCCCGCCGGCATCACCTCGATCGGCAGTTCCACGCCGACCACGCTGGGCAACGGCGTGGTCGCGATCGTCGCGGGGGCGTGGACGAGCGGCCCCCTTACCGGGGACGTGACGACGAGCGGCCTCGCGGCGACGATCGCGAACGGCGTCGTGACCTACGCCAAGCTGCAAAACGTCTCGGCGACGGACAAGGTACTCGGCCGGTCCACCGCGGGGGCCGGGCCGGTCGAGGAGATCACCTTCACGCCCCTCGCCCGGACCCTGTGCCAGCAGACGGCCGGGTCCGGGATGCAGTTCGTCCTCGGCCTGGTGCCCGGCACCCACGTGCAGCCCCACAGCGCGAACCTCACGGCCCTCGCCGCGTTCACCGCCGACACCGACGGCACGCTCGTCGCGAACAGCGACACCCGGTTGGCGACGCAGAAGGCGGTCAAGACCTACGTCGACGGGCTGATCGCGGCGCAGGACGCGATGGTCTTCAAGGGCGTGGTCGACTGCTCCGCGAACCCGAACTACCCCGCGGCCGACCGGGGGTGGACGTACCGCGTGTCGGTCGCCGGGAAGATCGGCGGCGGCAGCGGGCCGACCGTCGAGGCCGGCGACGTCCTCATCTGCACGACGGACGGGACCGCGGCCGGGAATCACGCCGCCGTCGGCACCGCGTGGGGGATCATTCAGGCCAACCTCGACGGGGCGTTGACGACGGCGGCGATCGGCGTCACGTTGCAGCCCTACGACGCCGAACTCGCGGCACTGGCCGCGGTCACCAGCGCGGCGAACAAGCTGCCCTACTTCACCGGGGCCGGAACCGCGGCCGTCACCGACCTGACCGCCTTCATCCGGGGGTTCCTCGACGACGTTGACGCGGCGGCGGCGCGGACGACGCTGGGGTTGGAGTACGCGACCCAGACGCAGCAAGAGGCGGGAACCGCGACGGCCGCGGTGGTCGCCCCGGCCACACAGCACCACCACCCGTCGGCGGCGAAGGCCTGGGTGTTCTTCACCCTGTCCGGCACCACCGTCACGGTGCAATCGAGCTACAACGTCGCGTCGGTGTCCCGGTCCTCGACCGGCACCTACGCCGTGACCCTCACGACCAACCTGTCCGGCTCGACCTACACCGTGGTCTGCACGGCCGACCACGTGACCGCCGGCGGGTGTCGGATCGGCGGGGTGGTCGACACGTCGCGCACCACGTCGGGGTTCACGGTCGTGTACACCGGGGCCGCGTTCACCGGCCTGACCGACTCCGGTGCCCGCATCGGCCTGGTCGTCTACGGAGACATGTGATGCTCTACGTCGTTGTCACCATCAACCCGGACGGGACCGCCGCCGTCACCACCCCGATACCCCTGCCGGGCGAGTCGCCGCTCGACGCGGCCGTCCGCCTCGAACGGGCGATCGGCGGCGAGGTGGTGTCCCAGACCGTGGTGGAGGCCCTCTACGCCAACGCGGTCCCGCCGGCGGGGACCCTCGTACCGGCCGAGACGTTCCGGGAGCGCCTCCTGCCGGCGTACCTGCGGATCGCCGCCGTTCAGGACGCCGCCCTGGTCGCGAAGTGGGACCGGTTGATCCGGGACTTCCTCCCGCCGACCCGGACGACGCCGGTGAACGTCGCGAACCCCGCAACGGCCGGGCTGGTCCAGGCGCTCGCCGGCGACAAGCTGTTGACCCCCGAAGAAGCGGCGGCGGCCCTCGTCCCGTGACCCGGCGGCGGGCGGGCTATATACCCCCATGCACGCCACCCCGACCGCCCCGCCCACGCCCGCGACCGGGTACGTGGTGAAGTCCGAACTCGCCGCCGCCGTCGCCCACTTTCAGGCGACCGGCCGGACGACCCAGACCCTCCGGGCCGCCCTCGACCTGATCGCCGGCGGCGTCTGGGACCGGTACCGGTTCACCGACGACCGCGACACGTTCGTCGACCAGGCCGTCGACCACCTGCGTCGGCACGCCCTCAAGACGGCCGACCCCGCGCAGAACTGCTTCGGCTACCTGTCCCGGAGCGTCATCCAGTTCGGCCACACGCTGCGCCGGCTGGAGACCCCGCCCGCCCGCCAAGAGGCCGCGATCCCGAGCGTCGGGTACGTCGACAAGAAGCACCTGTCGCGGCTGGTCGCCGCGTACCACGCGGACGGCCGGGCGTCGGACGACCTGGGCAAGGTGCTCGCGCAGATCGCCGGCGGGGTCTGGGACCGGTTCCGCTACACGGACAGCCGGGACGACTTCGTCGGCGACGTGCTCGTCCACTTCCTGTCGGGGCCGCTCCGCAAGGCGGACCCGGCCCAGAACTGCTTCGGCTTCCTGACCACCTGCGCCGTCCGCTACGGGGGGAAACTCCGGGACCGCGCCCAAACCGAGCGGAAGAAATCGGCCGCTTACCGGCAGGCGCGGACCGACGCGCACCGGATTTACCCACCAACCGAGGGCGACTCATGACGTGGTTCCGTTTGTCCGTGCTGGCGCTGCTGGCCGGGGCCGTGGTCGGCCCGGCGGCGGCGTGCGACTGCCCATGCCCCTGTGACGGCGTCGGCGTGATCCGCCCGACCACGGACCCGGTCGCCCCGGACGGGACGACCCGCGCCGAGATCGACATCCCGGTGTCCCGCCACATCCGCAACACCGGCGGCAGCGACGGGGCCGGGCTCTGCGTGTTCACGTCCGGGCAGCTGGCCGCGGACTGGCAGCACGTCCGCGAACTGGACGGCTGGCGGAAGTGGATGGAGCGGCGGCCCGGCGGCGGGTGGCCCGAGAAGGTCGACGACTGCCTCACGAAGTTCTGCAAGGAGAAGGGCGTGGCGGTTCCGCCCTACGTCCAGCACACCGGCGGCGACGTGAAGTTCCTCGAACTCGCGATCGCCACGGGCCGGATGCCGTCCGTCACCTACGCCGGCCGCGACGACTTCTACAACTCGCGCATCGCCCACATGGTGAACCTCGCCCACCTGGACAAGGAGTCCGCGGCGATCATCGACAACAACCGGCCGGGCAAGTGGGTCTGGATGAGCCGATCGGAGTTCCTCGACCGCTGGCGGGACATGCAAGGCGGATGGGCCTACGTTTTCTTGGCCCCGCCCCCGCCGCCCCACCCGACGAAGCCTCGCTGGGCGGCGGTCGCGGCGAACCTGTCCTCGCGACTGACGGCCGTCGCCGGCGACGTCGTCGACGGCAGTTGCTTCGGGGTCGACGAGGAGAAGCTCCGCGCCGGCACGCGGTGGATCTTGAACGGTGTCGAGGTGAACCGGGCCGCGGCGCTCCGGGCCTTCGGGGAAGAGGACCTAGTCGACGACAGCGACCGCTACCACCTGACGGCTGTCGGGGACGAGACGTTCCTGTCCGCCGCCCGCGTGTCGTTCGCCAAGCTGACGTCCGCCGACCGGCAGCGGTTCCACTTCCACGGCTACACCCCGGACCGCTGGGAGGTGAAGGCGTTCGATTTGACGCCGGGCGTCACGGTCCGGAAGCCGGCCGTCGACCGCTACGGCGCGGACGCCGGGAAGACGGAGAAGGCCGAAGGGCTGCTCGACCTGGTCGACGCGATCTTCCGGCCGAAGCCCCCGGCCCCGCCGACCCCGCCCGCGCCGCCGGCCCCCGCGCCGGGTCCGAACGTGCCGCCGACGCCCGTGACGCCGGAACCGGATTTGACCGTTCCGGGTTGGGTTACGCTGCTGTCCGGGGCCGTGCTCGCGCTCTTGGCCCGGTTCCTGACGCCGAAGGGGTACACGATCGCCGTGGTGATCGTGAACTTCATCGTCGACCGGATGCGGGCAACGCCGGCCCCCGCGACCCCGAGCGACCGGCCGATCCTCGACGCGGCAATCGAACTGATGAAGCAGTTGGCCCGGAAGAAGTTCCCGTGGCTGTCGACCGAAGCGGCCGTGATGCGGTTCGCGGCGGAACTGGCTCAGACGGACGCCGCGGAGCAGGAGGCGAAGGCGGCGGCCAAGTAACGAAGGCGGCCCCGGCCGAACACGGCCGGGGCCTCGACGACCCAACCCACTCCTGACCGCCCGCCGGCAACGGCGGGCGGCTTCGTTTACCCGGACCGCTGCCGCTCCGTCAACACCGCGTCCGCAACCCTCACCGCGGCCGCGGCGATCGAATCGGGGCTGTAGCCGCCCTCGATTACCCGGCCGGCCAGCAACCCGTTCATGGCTTGCACGATGAGCAGGTCACGAAGGGACAGCCCGCCGCCCATCTCGAACGACGCGCCGCCCGCCGTCCCCAGCACGGCCGGGAAGACCTTCGGGTTCCGCGGGGTCGGCACGGCCGCGGCGACGTCCCCCGGCGGGGGTCGGTCGAGGGCGGCGAGTTTGTCGGGCTCATCCACGGCAGTCCTCCGGTTCGGGGAACAAGGGCGGCGTGACGAACGCCCTATCGATCGCCGCGTCCGCCGCGGCGTCGAGCTTCGCTTCCAGGTCGCGGACCTCCTGCGCCAACCAGAGCGGCTTCGTCCTCGACTTGTCGAGTTGCTTCCGCTTCCGGCAATACTCCTTCACCTGCCCGGCCAAATCGAGCAGGGTACACGCGATCGTTCCTGTCTTCGGCGTGGTCGCCGGCGACGGCTTCGCATTGGGGCGGGGGCGTGCGCTCAAGAGGCACCCCCTTCCCGTTGCTCGAACAACGCGGCGTCGTCGATCGGGTGGAACCGCTTCGCGTGCATCTGGTCGCGGCGGGCGACTTCCCGCAACCGGGCCGCCTCCCGCTCGGCGAGCACCTTCGGCAACACGAAGTCGCGAAGGTACAGGCACCAGATGCCGGGGTGGAAGTGGCCGACGCACCAAGAGCCGGCCCACGCGCACCCGTTGTAAACGCTCGGGGTCGAGCCGTCGGGCATCTTGAGGTTGACACACCATCCCGACGTATCGCCGTCGAAGTGATGGACCCGCAACCGTGCGTCCTCATAGACGCCAATACGGGAAATCACATTGAGCACTTCAGAGGATGTCACAACGCACCCCCTTTCCGGTGCCCGTGGCACTCGCCGTGGGACCACTCCGTCACCCGGCGGCAGGTTTCGCAGTACCCGGACTCGACCGCGTCGACGGGCACGCGGTCGAGCTTCCAGGGCTCCGACTCCAGCGCCTCGATCCGGGAACGGACCGACCGGGACAGGGTGCAGATCCGCCGCCACTCGCTGCCCTCGCCGGCGGCGAACTTCTCCAGTTCGCTCGACAGGACGGCCGCGGAGAGTGCGAGGATTTGCACGTCGCGTGAGGCCTTCATTGCAACAGGGGTCATAGAGCTCCCCCTTTCGATCGGCTTCGCCCGGCCTCGAACCGGATCAACTGCGCCCGGCCGTGAATGCGGGCCGCTTCGGTGCGGACCTGCTCCCGCAACAGGTCGAGGGCGTGAACGTTGCTCCCGCCGCGGCGGGCCTGGGCCGTCGTGAGGTTGTCGGCTCGCTCGTCGAGCCACTTCGCGGTTTCCTCAATCAACGTGAGCAGGTCTTCCAGGGCGGGGCTTTCGACGGTGATGGGGATCACGCTGCACCGCCTTTCACCGCCAACGCGGGGTGATCGCGGAAGCCTTCGACGAGGACCTCGACGGAGGGTTGACGTTCCTCGACACCTGCGATGTACAACACAAGTTCCCCGATTGCCTCTGTCGGCGTTCGACCGCGTGCGCCGTGGTCGCCCGAGTACGCGAGCCATGAACCGGTTTCGGCCATGGTCGGTTCCGGTTCGAGCGGCGCAGTTCGACGGACCTGGATGATGAGGGTGTTCAAGAGACACCCCCTTCTGTGCCGTTGGCGACATAGTCCATGATCCGGCCGGAGAGTACCGCGTCTTCGGCGTCCCGGACGGGCAAGCCTCGCCGCTTTCGGTCGAGGGCTTCAGCCTGCTTGCGCTCGAACTCCCCGATGTCCGGCTTCGGTTGACCGGCCGCGGCATCGCGACTGGCTACGTACTCGTCGACTCGCTTCCTTGCCTCGCTCCGGTCAATCCCTCCGACCATCTCGGGGTCGATCCCCTTCCGTGGCGGCGGCGTGTGGGTCGACGGGCTCGCCCGTTCCGGTTCCGGCTTGCGGTTGCTCCCGAACCGCCGTCGCATCTCGTCGAGCTGCTCGGGGGACGGGGGCGGGGCGTCCGGCTCGCGCTGCTGTTTCGTCGGCTTCGTGGGCCGACCAGGTGGCAGCGGTGGGGCAAGGAAGGTCGGCAACTCAATCGATTTATCCCAGAGCCGTTCGACGAACGGCTTCACGTCGAACCACGGTTCGAGTCCGACCTCGGGCACTCGGCCGAGGTACTCGCGCATCAACCGCATGGCCGGGCTGTTGCCGCGGACCTCACGGTAAAGCCGATACTTGCGGGCGCGGAGCGACACCTTCGGGAAGCCGTCGGGGTGGAGCTGCTTGGATAGCCCGCTTGTGACGGACAGGACGGTTCGTTGCCAGATAGGTTCCCCGTCGTCGTCTCTCGATCCGGAGTGCAGCAGGACCGGGGCGTAACCCTGGTATCGCGGCGGCTTGGGATCGTGCGGGCAGTGGGGACAGGTGTGGTCGCCGGCACACGGGTTTGTCACACCGAAGTAGTGAACCCAGATGTCTTCGACATCACCGAGAAAGACCACGAAATCGGATTGGCCGGGCTCCACGTTGTGGATGCCCGAGGGGCCGAAGTTGGGTGGCGACGACGTGACGCCACGGCCCCATCGAACGGGACTCATTTGCACTTCTTTCTGCCGGCGTCGATCACGCTTGCCTGACCCGCCGTCCGCCCTCCCCGTCCGACTCGGACGGGAGTTCAAGGGTTGGGAAACGGCGTGAAAGTTGACCGCTTGCGCGAGCACTGACCCGGCGAGAAGGAACCTACTCGAAACCCAGCCCGACGGCAAGCGCGGGAATGCGCTTCAGCTTCTGTCAGGCCGTCAGGCTGCCTGGCCGTCAGGCTGCCTCCATGCATGCTCTGTGCGTTCTGCATGGTGCGAAATGCTTTACGTCATGAAAAACTTCTGATGAGAAGCACGGAACAGCCGCACGCAGCAAAAGGCATGCACGGAGGCGGTCAGACTGCCAGGCAATGGAAAACGCGATAGGAGCGATTGGGAAAGTAATGCGCTGACAGGGCCACTTGAGGAGAGATCGGGGCAGGAAGGGGCAGCGGTTGCGTTTTGGCGCTAGGTAGTCGCAAATAAGGTGAGGCGGCGGCGGAACGCGATTCGGTAGGCAAGCGGTCGCGGGTGAATGCGAGCTGCTGTCAACGGGTTGCGGCAGATGCAGGCCATCCGATGACCACAATCAGCCGCTGAACGAGAACCGGGTCTTCAAACCCCCTCACCGCGGCCTGGACGAGTTCCGAGCGGACCTCGGTCACGACCAGGCCGGCGTTCTCGACCCCGTCGAACCGGTCGTAGACCTGGGGCACGGCGTACAACCAAGCGACGGTTTCCCGGTCCGGGTGATTGTCAGGAAGCGAGTCGTCGCGGATGATGGCGGGGACGAGCCGTGCCCGTTCGAGGTTCCCGCCCCACTCCAGGTCGAGTGGTCGATCGGGCACGCCGTCGCCCCGCCGAGTCCTCGCCATGAAACCGCTCCTCTGGTCGGCCCGCCTCTACTGGCGGATTACGTACAACCTGCGACTCGCTCGCTTCTGGTTCTGGTGCCGCGTGTGGACTGAAGCGAAAGAACGGGAACAAGAGCGATGGGAGCAGGCAGGATACGAGTTTCGCCGAGGGAACTGGGGCAAGTCGATCCCAATTCAAGCCGCTACCCAAGCTCAGCGGGTCCGGGTGTGAGGCTTCACGTAGGTCCCGTCCTTGCGCTGGTATCCGCGGACGTGAATGCGGCCGTCCGGCAGAGGTGTGACGTGCTCCGGCGGGTGGTGCTCGACGGGAATTTCATCCCATGGGGGCGACTTCGAGGTTTGCGGCGGGGCTGGGGTGTCGGGCCGTGGCGACTTCCCTGCGTTCACGATCAATCCGACGAAGCAAACGATCCCAATGAGGATGAGGAGCAGACATCCTCCGTACCCGGACCCCGACCGCTTGCGTGCCACGGCTCGCCCTCGACGACTTTATGACCTCCGTCAGTCTACGAAAAAACCCCGACCCTTCGGCAGACAGGCCGAAGGGTCGGGGTTCATCTCGAACCGGGGTCAAGCCGGTGTCGAGGAGCCGGTCTCGGGGAAGTGCACCCGATACGGCAGGAGGCCGAAGGGGAGTCGAACCCCGATTGAGTTGTGTAATGGTTCGGATTTCTGCCCGAACTGAACACGACCGCTTGCACCCCAAGCAAGCGCGCTAGCCAAGCTGCGCTACGGCCCGAACGACCGGGCACCGGACAGTGCCCGCCGCGTTACGTTATCACACCCGCTCCCACACGCAAGCCCGACACGCGCCGCGGCCGGGGGCTCGCCCCGGAAAAATGTCGGAAACTTCGCCCGGCCCGAAATCCCGCCCGCCGCCGCCCGAATCACCTGATGCCCGCGTTCGACACGTCCCACCACGGACCGACGGCCGGTCGCGGTAGTGTTTCCGGAACCGTTTCCACCGCGAAGGGGTTGCGACATGACGAAGAAACTCATTCTGGGGGCCGTGCTCGGGCTGATCGCCGTCGCGGGCCTGAAGGCGACCAAGTGGTTCGGCTACGCCAAGACCGAGGCCCACGCCTGGTCCGAGTGGGCCGACGACCAGGTCCCCGTCGAAAAGAAGATCGCCGCCCTCCGGGGCGACGTGGCCGCCCTCGACCGCGACGTCGAGGGGACGAAGAACCTGCTCGCGAAGGCGATCGTCGACACCCGCGAACTGTCCACCGACGCGGCCAAGCTGCGGGCGTCCCTCGAAACCGACCGCAAGGCGCTCCTCGCCCGCGGGCAGAAGCTCAAGGACGGCACCGAGCAGGTCGCGGTCAACAAGGTCGACCTCGCCGACCAGAAGGCGAAGCTCGACGCGGACGTGAAGTCGTTCGACCGCCGGAAGCACAGCCTGGAGAACATGGAAACGTCGCTGGCGTTCCACGAACGCAACCGGGACGTGCTCCAGAAGCAGCTCGAGACCCTGGTCGCCCAGAAGCTCGAACTCCAGTCCGCGATCGACGCCTTCGAGGTCGAGTACAAGACCGTCCAGCTCCAGCAGATGGAGAGCAAGTACCAGACGGACGACACCCGGCTGAGCCAGATCAAGGCGACGCTGCGGGACATGCGGAAGAAGCTCGACGTGGAGCGCGAGAAGCTGAAGCTGACCCCGCGGACGACGGCCGAGTACCAGGCCGCGAACACGAAGAGCGTGGACGAGATCCTCGCCCCGCTCGGCGAGAAGCCGGCGAAGATCGAGGCGGCGCGGGAGTAAGCCGCGGCCGAGACGCAACGCGAGCGGGGCGACCAAGTGGTCGCCCCGCGTTCGTTTCAGTCCGGCTTCCGCACCAGGAACAACTCTGCGAGCCGCTTCTCGTCCTTCTGTTTCGTCAAGAGCTGCGTCTTCCCGTCTGCGGTTACGACATACAGTCCGTTGTGATCGGAACCGGGGAAAAGAGCGGGCGGCTTGCCCGCGACGAGGACCGGGTCGGCGGGTTTCGTCCACCATACGGGACCGACATCCGGGCCGGATTCATACGCCGTCGTCTCGTAGGCCAGAATCGTGTTCGCTCCGCCGTCTGCGAGGTCCGATTTTTTGACTTTGGCTTTTGAGTCGAAGACGGTGCCCGCCCCGGTCATGACCAGCGTTTCGGTGCGGCCGTAGTTCTTCGCGAGGCTGTAGGGCTTGGAGAAGGCGTCCGGCATCGCGGCGAGCAGCGTCTTGTTGTGCCGGCTGTCCCACGGCTCGTCCAGCTTGAACTGCTTGTGGAGTGCCTTCTCCTTCTCGCCGAGGTACGGCAGCAGCGCGACCCGCCAGCTGTGCAGCGGCGTGCCGTCCTTGCCCAGAATCGCCGGCGGCGGGTAGTGCCCCTTGTCCGCGTGGTACGCCTCCATCGCCTTTGCGACGCGGATCAGTCGCTTCTCCTCCGGCGTCACCTCGCGGGGAGCGCCCACGGGCTTGACGGTACTCGCGACCGTCCGGAACGTCCCGGTCGACGAACGGCCCAGCGCGGTCACGCCGCTCATCGAGAGCAGGACGACGGAACCGGTGGTGGTCGGGACATCCTTCAGCGTGACGCCCGCGGAGGTGCCGTTCTTCTCCACCGCGAGCCCCGCGAGCGTCTTGTCCAGTTGCCGCAGCGCCCCGAACCCGAGCAGCGCCGTGAATCGCTCGGGGAACTCGTCCGGCCCGAGCTTCCGGTCGGGGGCACCCGGCTTGTCGATCACCTGCTTCAACCGCTGGAACACCGGCTGCATTGCGTCGCGGGCGACCAGGATCGTGTCTTTCAGCGCGGCTTGACCCGCCGTCGCCCCGGCCGCGTCCGCGTAATCCAGTCGCACCGCGACGGACACGGACTTCGGCGTGAGGTCGAGCGTGACCAGCCCGCGGCGGGCCTTCGCCAGCGTCGCGAACGGCTCGGGGACCCCCGGCGGCACCACCCCGGACGGGTTGACCGCCACCACGACCGAGTGCTTCAGCGCCTCGGCCCGGGCGTCGTCGAGCGGCCCCGGCGTCGGCTTCGCGGCCTGCCGGTCGATGAGGTCCAGGATCGCCTCTTCCGACCCGACGACGACGGTCCGGTTCCCCGGCAGCAGGATCGCGGCGCTCCAGGGGTCGTCGTCGAAGGTGTAGGTCGTCCCGCGGTAGGCTTTCGGACGGGCGGTCTTGAAGACCGACTTGCCGATCGCGGCCGGGTCGAGCGGCTTCGTGAAAGTGACGGCGATCAGGGCCGACTTCGCGACGGGGTTGCCCGCCATCGGCCCCGGCGACGCGAGCGCGTCCGGGCTCGGGACGACCACGAGGACCCGGTCGATCGCCCCGGCCGGGAACGCGAACCGGTCCTGGAACGCGGCCCACTCGGCCGGCGCGACGCCCGCGAACGCCCACTTCAACTCGGGCGGGGCGGCGTCGACGAGGTCGCCGACCTTGACGTGGACGAACCCGACGCCGTCGCCGGGAATCAGTGCCAGATCGGGCGGCAAGTCGTCCGCCCGTGCGGACGATGCGAGCAACGCCAACGCGGCGAACGCGGCCGAGAACGAGCGCTTCATGACGGACTCCGGAAGTGGGGCGAAAGACGGGAAGAGTCGCACCGCCACCCTACGAACCCGCACCTCGGTGGCCAGCGGGTCAGGCACGTTCTGGTAGGGTGGGTCGAGCGCTTCGCGAAGACCCACCGCTGTGGCAATCGCTCGTTGCGGGGCCGGTGGGTCTTCGCCGCAAAGCCGGCTCGACCCACCCTACGAAACCGAGCGATTCCGGAGTCCCGCCGGTCCCGGTTCCGGGCGCGCCAAATCCCCGCCCCCCGTCGGGCGAAGTATAATCAGCTACGTCCCCGGTCCCGACCCCCCGGCGTTCCATGCCGTTCACCCACTGGCTGACGTTCCGGCAGGCCCGCGAGGCGCTGCGCACCGGCCAGCCGGACGAGGCCCGGCGGCTCCTCGCGCCGTTCGCGGCGGAGGGGTACCGCAAGGCGATCAAGCTCACCGGGGAGGTCGCACGGGCCTACCTCGCCCGCGGGAACCGGTGCCTCCGGGCGGACGACGCGGAGGGGGCGTGGCGGGAACTGCTCGCGGCCGAGTCCCTCAACACCGGGGAAGAAGAGGCGGTCCGCTTGCGGCACACGCTGACCCGCCTCGGGCTCGCCGAGTGCCGGGCCGCCCTCGAAGCCGGGCACCCGATGCACGTCATCGAGACGGCCGCCCGGCTGCACGCCCGCCACGCCCGCGGCCCCGAGTTCGACGTGCTCGTCGAGGCCGCCGAGAGCTGGGTGCTCGCCTCCGAGCAGGCCGACCGCGGCGACTTCCTGCTGGCGAAGGACACGCTCACCCGCAGCCGGAAGAAGCTCGACGACCTCGTCGGGACCGGGATCGACCGGTTCACCGCCAGCCTGGACGACCGCCACGAACGGTTCCGCGCCGCGGTGGCGAAGCTCGACGACGCGGCGGACGCCCGGCACTGGCGGGACGCGGTGCAGTGGGCGGACGAGGCGATCGCGGCCGCCCCGGACCACCGCGAAGCCCGCAGTTTACGGGCGAAGGCGTGGGCCGCCGTCAACCCGGAGACGCCGGCACTCGCCGAGCCCACCGCGTCCGACGTGGTCCCGCTGGTGCCGGTGCCGTCCGTTCGCGCCCCCGCGGCGACCCGTGTCACGGCCGTGAAGGCCCGCGCGGTCACGACGGTGGGCTACGCCGCCGACACGCCGCGGCCCGATTCTCAGCCGGAAGCCGCCCCGAAGCCCGCGTCGTCGCCGATGCCGAAGCGGTTCCTGTTGTGGGTCGACGGCGTCGGCGGCTACCTCGTCTGCCTCGCCCCGCGGGTGACGCTGGGGCAAGCCATCTCGGACGGCCCGGTCGACGTGCCGCTGTTCGCGGAACTGTCCCGGCTTCACGCGGAACTGACCCGCGACGAGGAGGGGTACGTCCTCGAATCCGGGCGGGACGTGCAGGTGAACGGGGCCGCGGCGAAGCGGGCCGTGTTGAAGCCCGGCGACCGGCTGACGCTGGGGTCGAGTTGCCAGATGGTGTTCCACCAGCCGGTGCCGATCAGCCCGTCCGCCCGGCTGGAACTCGTCAGCGGCCACCGGCTGCCGATGGCGGTGGACGGCGTCCTGCTGATGGCCGAATCCCTGGTCCTCGGCCCCGGCCAGCGGGTCCACGTCCGACTCCCCGCGGTCCCGGACCACCCCGGCAACGTCGTGATCTACCGCTCGAAAGACGGGCTCGGCGTGCGGTTCGACGGCAAGTACACCGTCGACGGCCGGCCGTGTCAGGGGGCCGCGACGCTGTCGCTTCCCAGCGTCGTCGTGTCCGACCTGTTCACGTTCGCGCTCGAGCCCGTCGGGTTGCGGCTGTAGTACCTCACGCGCCGCCGACGAACACGCCGCCGGTGAACGTGTCCTCGTAGGCGAAGAACGCTTCGAGCGGGTCGGAGTTGGTGGAGTCGAACACGGCCACGCTCGGGCCGCCGCCCGGTCCCGCCCCGACGACGATGTCCTGCAGCCCGTCGCCGTTCGCGTCGGCGGCCGCCACGGTGACACCGCCCGTGAAGCCGGGGAACGCCGTCACCCGGCCCTCTTCCGTGCCGTCCGCCGCGAACCACCGGACGTCCGACCCGCCGGTGCCGACGCCGGCGATGATCGACGCGATGCCGAACCCGTTGACGTCGCCCGCGGAGACGAACAGCCCGCCCGTGTAGGTCGGGTCGAACGCGAAGAAGTCCGCCAAAATCGTGGTGAAATCGGTGCCGCTGACGGCCTTGACCCGCGGCCCGCCGCCGACGCCGGGGGTGGTGATGACGTCCGCCACGCCGTCGCCGTTCACGTCCCCGACGGCCACCCGGACGCCGCCGAGGAACGTCGGCTCGTAGGCGAAGTAGCTGGCGAGTTGCGTGCCGTCCCGGCCGCTGAACACCTTCACCGCCGGGCCGCCGCCCGCGTCCGTCCCGACGACGATGTCCGCGAACCCGTCGCCGTTCACGTCCCCCGCCGCGACGAACACGCCGCCGGTGTACGTGGATTCGTAGGCGAAGAAGCTGCCGAGCGTGCCGGCGACCGGCAACCCGGTGACGCCGTCGAACGCGCGAATCCGCGGCCCGCCGCCCGGCCCCGCGCCGATGACGAAGTCGGCGACGCCGTCCCCGGTCACGTCGGCGGACGCGAGCCGGACCTCGCCCCGGAAGGCGGGCTCGTAGGCGAGGATGTTCCGCGTCAGCGTGCCGCCCTGGGCGGCGAACACGTTCACGACCGGCCCGCCGCCCGCCCCCGGACCCGTCACGATGACCGGGGCGGGGGCGACCGCTTTCGCATCGGACAGGGCAGACGTCGCGCCGGCCGCACTCGTCGCGGTCGCGGTCACGAACCGCAGCCCGGCCGGCAGCGTCAGCGGCACCGAGAACCGGGCCAACCCGGTCGGGTCGGTCGTCACGCTCACCGAGGTCAGGAACGTCTGGGCCTCCCCGGCGTCCGCACTCGCGAAGAATTCCAGCGTCAGCGTCGCGTTCGGGGTGCCCGTCACCGACCCGGCCGCCAGCGCCCCCGCCGCGGTCGGCGCGACCGACGCCAGCACCGGGGACGGCTGCGTCTGCGTCCCGGCGGCGAACGCGATCGACGCGCCGAGGTTGTCGAAGATCTGCGGCCGGACGATCGTGACCGGGTTCGCGGTCTCGACGCGGATCCCGTCGCCGAGGTTGCCTTTGACGAGGACGCGGCCGTCGGCCTGGGTGCTGCCGACAACGGTGCCGGTCGCGTTCCCGCGGATCAGGACGCCCGGCCCGGCGTTCGGGAACGGGGTTTCGCCGGAGCCCGAGCCGAAGTTGGAGTTCAGAATCGTCGTGTTCGTCGCGTTCCCCTCCACGATCACCCCCGGCCCGGCGTTCCCGGCGAAGATGCTCCGGAGTTGCGAGGCCGGGGCGTTGGCCACCGTCGGGAACCGGATCGCGATCGCGGGCGGCGTGGTGATCGTCCCGATCTGGGTGTTCGTCGCGTTGTCGGTCACGATGACCCCGGCGACCCCGTTCGGCAGCCCGTCCAGGCCGGGGAAGCCGACCCCCGCGAGCAGCGTGTTCACGATCACCCCGTTCGCGTTCCCGCCGATGTACAACCCGTACCGGCCGTTCCCGGACGCGATGTTCGTGGTGACGATGATCCCCGGCCCGCTCGCCTCGATGTGGATGCCGTCCACGTCGTTCGGGAAGATCAGGTTCGAGAACGCGGACACGCCGGCGAAGGCGTTGAACACGATCGTGCCGGGGCTCTGGCCGACGACGCTGACGCCGTGCCGGCCGTTGCCGGAGTGGATGCCGCCGAGGCCGATCGGCCCGCCGATGATGTTGTCCGCGCCGGTCGTGTCCACCAGCACCCCGTCGAGCCCGTTGCCGAGGTCGAGGTCGTTGCCGGTGTTCAGCCCGATGACGTTGCCCTGTTCGAGGTTGCCGAACGCCCCGCCGGTGATGTGGACGCCGTTGCCGAGGTTCCCGGAAATGATGTTCCGGGCCTGGAAGAAGTTCCCGCCGCCGACCACGTTCCCGCTGGCGGTGTTCGTGATGAGCACGCCGTCCCCGCCGTTCGGGACCGCGACGTTGCCCGTCTTGTCCACCCCGATGAACCCGTTCTGGAGGCGGTTCCCGGTCGCCCCGGCCCCGCTGATGAGCACGCCGTGGCCGCCGTTCCCGCTCGACACGAAGTAGGACAGCAAGCCGTTCGCGGAGTTGTCGAACGCGATCCCGTTGCCGTCGAAGTTCAGCACCTGGGTGTAGAGCACCTGGCTGCCGCTGCTGGCCGCCCCGGAGAACACGAGCCCGTCCGCCCCCGTGGTGCCGGTGCCGTCGATGGTGATGGGCGGGAACGGCGTGTTGAAGAAGTCGTCCGGGTTGATGTTGGACGGGTCGGTGAACCCGGGCTGCGTGTTGCCGAGAATCTGAACCGTTTCCGTGATGGTCGGCAGGGCCGCGGTCAGGGTGATCGTCTGCGGCCCGGTGCCGATGGCGAACACGATCTGGTCGGCCCCGGCGGTGCTGTTCGCGCTGGTGATCGCGTCCCGCAGCGATCCCATCCCGGAATCGGCCGTCGAGTTGACGACGAACGTCGCCGGCACGTCCCGTTCTTCGAGGGACTCCACGCGGGGCCGGAACCGGGCGGCGACAGGAGGGCGGGAGAGCATGGGGCGTCCTGGTGACTTGGGCAATGTGGCGACTTCAGTTTACTTCAGTACGCCGAAAACCGGCTAGACGAAATTGCGGGCCGACCGGCGAACCTAACAGCGCGACCCCCAGTCGCGACCGGAAGACGCTGGCCCGGCGGGGGCGGGTCCGGCATAATGGCGGGGTCACTTCGCCTTCCCCGCCACGGTGCCCCGGTGGTCGACCCGTTCCTGACGGCCATGGTTCTCGCGGGGGGGCTGATCGCCTTCGGGGCGGCGGCCGTCGTTCTCCAGGTTCGCGGCCTTCGCCGACTTCACGCGCGGAAGCACGTTCCGTCGGACGAGTTCGCGTACCTCCGCAGCCGGCACCGGCGGCGGATCCTCACCGGGTTGCTGCTCGTCGCGATCGGCGGGCACATCGCGGCGGCGTACCTGACCGGGATGGAGGGGTTCGTCGACGCCCTCGGCGAGCGGCGGGGGAACGAGGCGAAGCCCGCGATGGCCGAGGCGGAGAAGCAGGTCGTCCGCGTCTGGGGGGTCTTCTGGATCTGGGTCGTGTTGCAGGCGTTCGCCCTGATCGGGCTCGCCCTCACGGACGCGGTCGCCACCCGGCGGTTCTGGCTGTCGCAGTACCGGCAACTGCGGGAAGAACATCACGCCCGGCTGAGGCGCGACCTGGCCGTTCATCAGCAATCGAAGCCGGGGAAGATCCGCGTCGAGGGGTACGGCGGCCGGTTGGGCGGGGACTGACGCGGCGAGCGGCTCGGCGGGGACTGACGTGCGAGCGGCGGGGCGTCAGTCCGCCGTGCTTCCGGGAGCGATTTCCGGGCCGGTCGAAGAAGCACCGCGGGCTGACACTTCGCCGCCCGCCCGATCGGCGTCACTGCCATCGCCGACCGGCTTCGGCGGTTCTTCGTGGGTCGCCGCCTTCACCGCGATGAACACGGCGGCGAACAGGCAGATGCCGCAGCACATGTCCACGCCGGGGATGCACGACCAGAGCACGTTACCCTTCCTTCACCAGCGGGCTGACCCGCTGCCAGACGGCCCAGAGTTTCGCGGAGATCGTGCCGGCGTCGGCGGCGAGGCGGTCGGCGCACCGGCGGTACCAGCGGGCCGAGCCGGGCCGCTGGTCCTTGGCGGCACACGCCCCGGCCGCGGCGTGCAGGTCCGCCTTGGACTCCGCGAACGCCTCGGCCTTCGAAGTCGGCAGGGCCTTCTGCACCCGGACGACCGCGGCCGCCATCGCGAGGACCAGCTTGACGCCGTCGTCCAGTCCGACCGGGTCGACGGCCTTCAAGTGGGCGGACGCCTCCGCGGTCCGCCCGGCGACGGCGGCGGTCAGGGCGAGCCACGCGAAGAAGTCCGGGGGGACGCTGGACTCCGTGCCGCGTTCGAGGGCCCAGTGGGCGACGGCTTCGGCGTCCTCGTCGCGGCCGAGCCCGCGGAGCGCGTCGGCCAGCGGGAGGAGCATCCACGGCTCGCAGTTCTCCCGGCCCTTCCAGTCCCCGAACCAGGCGACGGCGTGGGCGAACTGCCTGGTCTCCGCGAGGGCGGCCCCGGCCCGGGCCCACGCGGACGGGTTCGGTTGCAGCAGGTCCGCGTACTTCTGGACGGTCGCCGCGACGGCCTGCGGGCTGCCGGTCGTCGCCATGCCCCAGGCGTAGGCGGCGGCGGCTTCGCGGCCGGCGTCCGGGTTCGCCGCCACGATCTTGGGCAGTCGTTCGGCGACCTTCCACGCCGCCCCGCCGGCGATGGTGCGGTCCGCCCACAGGCTCGCGGCGGCGGGCGTCACCGCACCGTCGCGGGTGAGGGCGTCGAGGTCCTCGTCCGCCTCGGCGGCCCACCCGGCGTCGACCATCGATTGCGCCGCGTCCCGGAGAACCCCCCGGCTCGCGGCCGGGTCGGAGCCGACCGCCTGGAACGCGGTGCGGGCCTGCCCGAGGTTCCCCTGCCGGGCCGCGACCTGGACCGCCCGGAGCTTCAGCAGCGGGCCGTCCGCGTGCTCCCGCAGCTTGGACAGGGTCCGCTCGGCCCCGGTCAGGTCGTCGGTCGCCAGCTGTTCGGACACGAGTTGCAGCCCGGCCGCGTCG
>CAYUHJ010000022.1:0-7740 GCA_964444365.1 uncultured Alcaligenaceae bacterium
CCCGCGCCCCGGCCGGCCGCCCGCCCCGCGCGCCGGCGGGCCGGGAAGGCGCCGTTCGGCCCGACGACCGTGGCCGCCTTCGCCGGCGTCGTCAACTGGCGGAACGCCGCCGACTTCGCCGCCCCGCCGGCCGCCGCGGCCCCCGCCCCCGCCAAGGTCGGCGGCCGGACGGTGGCCGAGTTCGCCGGGCTCGTCAACTGGCGGAACGCCGCCGCCGCCGCCGCCCCGGCCGCCGACGCGACCCCAACCCTGGACACGTTCCTGTCCGAATTCAACTGGGACTGAGGGAGATTCGCCCGTGCTCTACTCGCTACCGCTCAAGACGCTGGCCGCGTGCGACGGCCGGTACCCGACCGCCGCCGAAGAGGACGCCGTCGCCGCGTGGGCGGCGTCCGTCCCGAAGCGGATGCAGGCGGCCAACGTGCTCGCGCAGAAGGAGCCGCAGATCGTCCGCGAGGCGATCGAGTTCATGAAGCCGCGGTACCCGCGGTTCGGGGCGCTGCACGAACGCGCCTACGAGAAGGGCGAGCGCGACCTCGGCCTGTGCCTGCGGTACGCCGTCCAGGGCATGATCGCCGCCGACCCCGAGATGCCGCGGGACAAGCTGTTCGTGTGGTACGGCACGATCATCCGCGGGCTGGGCCTGACGCCGGGGTACACCCGCGAGTCGTGCCAGGCGGTGTACGACGCCTGTTCCCGCCAGCTGCCGGCCGACCTGTTCGCGGTCGCGGAGCCGTACCTGAAGCGGATGGTCGACGACATCGCGACGTTCCCGGAACCGATGAAACCCGCCGTCGACTGAGAAGCTCTTCAAGAGCCGCGACCGCCAGGGAGCGGCCGGCTCACAAGCGGAAAAGCGGGGCCATTTAGAACCGCGTTCCGCGAAGCTTGAGATTCCCCCGGTGAAGCGGCCGCTCCCTGGCGGTCGCGGCTCTCGCGAACCGAACTCGCCCCGAGGTGCCCGATGTTCTCCCGGATGATGCAACTGGTCAACCGCACGGACAGCGTCCACCTGACGCCGCCGCAGCAGAAGGACGTGCTCGACTACGCGAAGTCGGTCCCCCGCCGGTTCGCCGCGTGTCGGGCGCTGGAAGCCGCCGAGGACGCGCTCGTGGAACGGGCGCTCGCGACCGCCGGGGCCGCCGACCTGGGCTGGCGGACGGCGGAGGCCGACGTCCGGGGGCTGATCCGCGCCGTCGCCGTCGGGGCGCTGATCGACGACCCCGAGTACGCCGCCGCCCGGTGGGGCCGGCACCTGGCGCGGACGCTGGACTTCCTGGACGCCCCGGACGCCGCCGACGCCGTGTTCGACGCGCTCCGCGGGGCGGCCGCCGACCTGCTGCCCCCGGACGCGACCGACCTGCTGGCCCCGTACTTCGACGCGGTCGCCGGCCCCGCCCTCACCCCCGCGTAACCTGGAGACCCCATGACCGCGACCGCCCCCGCCGTTGCCGGCGGGAACTACTACGCCGAGGGCGTCTACTGCCAGACGGACGTCCGCCGCGGGGTGACGACCACCCGGACCGGCACCCGGCTGCTGTGCCTGACGACGGACTTCCTAAAGGGGTTCCGCCGCGCGATCCAGGACGAGTGCGGCCCCGCCGCCGACACGGTCTTCAAGTCGGTCGGCCGCAAGTGGGGCGGGTTCCTGGCGAAGCGGTTCGAGGCCGACATGACGGCCCACACCGGCCGCCCGCTCGCGGACTTCACGATGGCCGAGTTCCAGGCGAACCTCGCCGACCTGTTCGCCCACCACGGCTGGGGGACCGTCCGGGTCGACCTGTCCCGCCACGACCGCGGGGTCGTCCAGGTCACCGGGGAACACCCGGTGTTCGCCGGGCTCGGCGGCGAGTCCGAGACGCCGGTCGAGTCCCTGATGGCCGGCACGTTCGCCGGGCTGTTCTCCGCCGTGTTCGACCAGGACCTCGACTGCGTCCAGACCGCGTGCGCGGCGAAGGGCGACCCGGCCGCGCGGTTCGTCGTCGGGCTGACGCCGCGGCTGGCGGCCGCCGAGGGCTGGGTCGCCGCCGGGAAGTCGCACGACGAAGTCCTCGCCGAACTCGACGAGATCCGCCTGTAAGACCGAATCGGTCGGATTGCTTGTTTCTTGCTCCCCTCTCCCCGCCGGGGAGAGGGGCGGGGGTTAGGGGATTCGCCTCACCCCGCTACAGTCGCAACACGGGGGGTGTGGTTCACCCCTCACCCCCTGCCCCTCTCCCCAGCGGGGAGAGGGGTGGAAAACCAATCGACGCCAGACGTATGAGGCTCGCCACCCCCGACCCGGTCGCCGACTTCACCGGCCACGTCCGCCCGGACGCGGCGGTGCTGGCCGTCGACCGCCACACCGTCGCCCGCGACCTGGGCGAGCGGTACGACGTCCGCGGGTTCATCGCCCGCGGCGGGTTCGCGGCCGTGTGGGAGGCCGTCGACCGCGTGGCCGGCGTCCCCGTCGCGGTCAAGCGGCTGAACCCGACGACCGGCCGCGGCCGCGACTTCTACCGCGAACTCCGGGCGATGCTGGCCCTCGACCACCCGCACGTGGTCCGGCTCGTGAACCTGATGGAGGCGGGCGGGGCGCGGTACCTGATCCTCGAGTACTGCCCCGGCGGGTCGCTCCGCCGGGTGCTCAGCCGGAACCGCCGGGCGGGGGTGCCGACGCCGCCGGACCGGGCCGCCGAGCTGCTGCGTCAGATCGCGGCCGGGCTCGCCGCCGCCCACGGCCGGGGGATCACGCACCGGGACTTGAAGCCGGAAAACGTGCTGTTCGCGACGACCCCCGGCGGGGCGGTGAAGCTCGCCGACTTCGGGCTGGCCACGATGTTCGCCCCGAGTTCGCCGGCCGGCCCGCTCGCCGGGCTGACCGGGTCGCCGGCGTACATGGCCCCGGAGCAGTTCGCCGGGACGTGCACCGAGGCCGCGGACGTGTACGCCCTCGGGGTGGTCGGGTTCGAGCTGCTGACCGGCGACGTGCCGTTCCGCGGCGGCCCGGCGGACCTCGCGTTCCACCACCTGCGGACCCCGGCCCCGGTCCCGGCCGGGCTGCCGGAGTGGTGGGCCGAGTTCCTCCGCACGACGCTGGCGAAAGACCCCGCCGCCCGGCCGACCGCGGACGCGGTGTGCGACCGGCTGGCGGCCGCCCCCCGGGTCCACCGCACGACCGACTGGACGAAGTTCGTGGCCGAGGAAGTGCGGACCCTCCCCCCACCCGGACCCGGAGCGTGCGACGTGACCCCGACCCCCGAGGAAACCGCCGGCCTCGCGCGTGAAAGCCGGCGGGTCCGGTCGGCCCTGGACGACCTCGCGGACCTCGCCGGCCCGCCCCGGCGGACCCGCCGGCCCGCCCCGCCGCCGCCGGTCGAAGGGCCGCCCCCGGCCCCGGCGGAATCCGTCGACTCGTTCTTCGGCGACGAACCCCCGCCGGCCCCGCCCGCCGCGCCCGACCCCGCACCCCCCCGCACCGGTGACGCGATCCATGACGTCCTCGACAGCTTCGACTGGTGAGTCGGACCGCCCCTACGTCCTCGCCGTGACCAGCCACAAGGGCGGGACCGGCCGGACCACGTTCGCCTGCGGGCTGGCGTGGGCCTGGGGCCAGCGCGGGCTGACCGTCGCCCTCGTGGACGCCGACCCGGTCCGCGCCGCCGCCCTCGTCGCCGGGCGGGACGGCGTCTGCCCGTGGCCGAACGTCACCCTGGTCGTCGCCGACCGCGGCGTTCTCCGGGTCGGCAAGGGGTTCGACGCGATCGTGATCGACGCCCCGCCGGCGACGGAGCCGCTCGCCCAGAAGGTGTTCGCGAAGGCCGACGGCGTCGTCATCTGCAGCCTCGCCGACTCCCTGGCCCTGACCACCCTGCCGGCCGCGACCCGGGCCGTCCGGGAGGCCCGGGCCGCGAACCCGGACCTCGACCTGCTCGGGATCGTCGTCAACCTGTACTCGCCCGCGGACGTGGCCCAGGCCCGGTGCCTGTCCCTCCTGCGGGGGGCGAAGGGGGGGCTGTTCGTGGAGCCGCCCGTGCCCGCCCGCCCGGAGGTCCGCGCCTGGCCGCTGGCCCCCGGCTCCGACCTGCCGGACGGCCCCGCCCGCGCCGCGGTGCGGACCCTGTCGGACACCTTCCGGGACACGATCGCCGAGGCCGGCTGGCCGCAGTTCGCCCGCCGCCACGCGGTCCACGCATAGGAACCTTCGATGCGAACGCTCCTCGTCGCGAGTCAGAAGGGCGGCGTCGGCAAGACGACGACCGCCGTCAACCTCGCCGCCCTCGCCGCCGCGGCGGGGGTCCGGGTCCTGCTCCTGGACGCCGACCCGCTGGGCAGCGTGGCCGCGTCCTTGCAGTTGACCCGCGAGGCCGCGGACGACTCCCCGGCCGTCTGGCCGGAGGTCGTCCCCAACCTGGACGTCGTCAGCCCGTACCCCGCGGGCGACACGGGGGAGGCCCACCTGGAAGAGTTCCTCGGGCGGCTGCCGGGCTCGACGTGGGCCGCCGAACACGACCTGCTCGTCGTCGACTCGCCGCCGATGATCGGGCCGCGAACCAAGCCGCTGCTCCAGGCGGCCGACGACGTGCTGCTCGTCCTCCGGGCGGAGCCGATGGGCTTCCGGACGCTGCCGGCGTACCTGGAACTGGTGCGGGAAGTGAAGGCCGCCGGGGGCACCTGCCGGCTCCGGGGCATCCTGCTCACGCTGCCCCCGAACACCCCGGTCGGCGGCCCGGCGGAGGCCGCCCTGCGGGAGCGGTTCAAGGGCATCCTGCCGCCGACGATCCCCTACGACCCCGAGGCCGGGCGGGCGCTGCTGGCGGGCCGGCCCCTGGTCACCGTCCACCCGGACTCCCCGGCCGTCCGGGCGTACCGCACCGTCGCGGGCCTGCTCGCCCTGCCGGCCGCGGCCCCCGCCCCCGCCCTCGCATCGGTGGCGGCCGCCGTCCCGGCAACCGCCCCGGCCTCGCCCGCCCCGGCCCCGCGTGAGCCCGCTGCCGGACCCCTCCCGCCGCCGCCCGTCCGGCCCGCCGGGGCGACCCGTCCCGCCCCCCGGCCGGTGGAGCCGGCCGCGCCGCCCCGTCCCGCCCGGCCGGACGAGGAGCCCCAGTCGACCTGGCAGATGCGGCTCGCGTACCTCACACTGGTGGCAGCCGCGATCGCCGCCTTCGGCTTCGGCCTGCGGGCGCTGGTTCCGTGACCTACTCCTTCTTCTTCGTCGCCGTCCCGCCGTTCGGGCTGAGCCGCTTCCACCAGTCCGGACCTTCCTTCTCGACGTCCGCGTTCAGTGCCTTCAGCCGCTTGAGCAATGCCGCGGTGCGCTCGGTTTCCTTCTCGCTCAGGTCCGTCGCCTCCTTGGGGTCGGCCTTCAGGTCGTAGAGTTCGACCTTCGCGAAGTCCTCGGACGCGAGGATCTTCCAGTCGCCGTCGCGCATCGCGAGGTGCAGGTTGTTCGGGGCCATGTTCAGCCGCCAGAACAGGGGGATTTTGCGTTCGACACTCACGGCCTTGCCCGTGAGCACCGGCAGCACGTCGGCCCCGTCGATCGTCCGGTCGGCCGGCGGCTTCACCCCGCACAGGCCGAGGACCGTCGGGAACAGGTCGCTGCCGACCACCGGGGCGTCGACGGTGCTGCCTGCCTTGATCTGCCCCGGCCACCGAGCCAGTCCGGGCACGCGAATGCCCCCCTCGTACATGGCCCGCTTCCGCCCGCGCAGGCCGCCGGTGCTGCCGCGGGTGCGGCCCTTCGTGCCGTCCCCTTCCGGGCCGTTGTCCGCGGTGAAGAACACGAACGTGGCGTCCGCGAGCTTCTGTTCGTCGAGCGCTGTCATCAGCTTGCCGAAGGCGTGGTCCAGTTGCGACACGTCCCCGTGGTGCTGGCGGAAGTCTTCGGGCAGGTCCGCGTAGGGCTTCTGGAACTGCGGGTCGGACTCGATCGGCAGGTGCGGCTCGTGCGTCCACACGGCCAGGAAGAACGGCTTCGCCTTGTCCCGCTTCGTCGTCAGCCAGTCGATCGCCTCGTCGACCACGAGCGGCGCGGAGAAGCCGTCGAGTTCGCCGACGGGCTTGCCGTTGCGGACGAAGTTCTTCGGGTTCTTGTGGCTCGGGGCGGCGTTGTTCTGGGTCGCCATCCAGTGCTCGTACCCGTGGTCGCCGGGTTGCGGCTGGTCCGGGCTGTTGAACTTCCCGTTGAGGTGCCACTTCCCGACGTGGCAGGTCGCGTACCCGGCGTCTTTCAGAAGCGTCGGCAGCGCGATCTCGGACTTCCGCAGGTGGACCTCGCTGCCCGATTCGATCCACGTGTAGACGCCGTTGCGGTGCGGGGTCCGGCCGGTCAGAATCGCCGAGCGCGAGGGGGAGCAGACGGCGCTCGCGGCATAGCACTGCGTCAGCCGGGCACCTTGCTTCGCGAACGCATCGAGGTTCGGCGTCTGAATCTTCGGGTGGCCGTAACACCCGAGATCGCCCCAGCCGAGGTCGTCGGCCAGGAACAGGACGACGTTCGGCTTCGCGACCGGCTCGGCGGCGGCGGCCGAGCCGCAGAGGAACAGCAGGAAGACCGGAGAGGTCCGGGACATGACGCCCTCGGGAGGGGGACACGGGAGCAGGAGTGGCGTGATTGTACTCGGTTCCGACGGGCCGGGGACGGGGCGGAACGGGGTTGCGTCCCGGCCGGCCGCCGCGATACACTTGCCGCACCTCGACCGGGAAAGGACTCCCCCATGACGTGCCTCGTCACCGGCTGCGCTGGGTTCATCGGCTCGCACCTGTCGGAACGCCTCCTCGCGGACGGCCACCGCGTCGTGGGCATCGACTGCTTCACCGACTACTACGCCCGCCCGGTGAAGGAGCGCAACCTCGCCCCGGCGAAGAACCACCCGCACTTCACGTTCCACGACACCGACCTGTCCGCCGACCGGCTCGCCGACGCGGTCGCCGGGGCGGACGTCGTCTTCCACCTCGCGGGGATGCCCGGCCTGAACCGCAGCTGGACCGACTTCGACGGGTACGCCCGCCACAACCTGACCGCCACGCAACGCCTCCTCGACGCGGTGAAGGCGGCCGGCGGCGTGCGGAAGTTCGTGTACGTGAGCACGTCGTCCGTATACGGCCGGTACGCCTCCGGGGACGAGATGCTGCCGACCCGGCCGAGTTCCCCCTACGGCGTGACGAAGCTTGCGGGTGAGAATCTTGCGCGCGTGTATCACGACGAGTTCGGCGTGCCGACGGTCGTGCTGCGGTACTTCAGCGTCTACGGCCCCCGCCAGCGGCCGGACATGGGCTACCACCTGTTCATCGACGCGGTCCTGAAGGGGAACCCCATCAAGCTCACCGGCGACGGGTTGCAGGTTCGCGGCAACACCTACGTCTCCGACTGCGTGGACGCCACGATCGCGGCGGGGCTGCACGCCTTGCCGGGCGAAACCTTCAACGTCGGCGGCGGCGAACTGACCACGGTCATCGACGTGATCCGCAAGATCGAGCGCATCGCGGGCCGGCCGGCGATCATCGAGCGACACCCGAACCGCAAGGGGGACCAGATCGCGACCGGGGCGGACGTGGGCAAACTCGCCCGCCACCTGGGTTGGAAGCCGACGACCTCCCTGGACGAGGGCCTCGCCGAGCAGATCGCCTGGCAACGGGCGGCGCTGCGAACCCCGGCGAAGACACGGGCCGCGGCGTAACCTATTTTTCTCCCCTCTCCCCTTGGGGGAGAGGGGTTGGGGGTGAGGGGAACGCTTCACGACCGGTGAAGCTTACGGC
>CAYUHJ010000022.1:7750-18071 GCA_964444365.1 uncultured Alcaligenaceae bacterium
CCCGGCCTTCGGCCACCCTCTCCCCCAAGGGGAGAGGGTCAACCAAGACATTTCGCAGGGAACGGATGCTCCTCGACACGCTCAATCGCAACGTGATTCTCCCCACCATCGCCGCGAAGCGAGGCAGTCGGCATCTGCGGTTCCTCGACCAACTGGAACGCACGCAGTTCGACCCGCCGGAAGTCGTCCGCGAGCGGCAGTTCCGGATGCTGTCCGCCGCGTTGAAACACGCCTGGGAGACGGTGCCGTTCTACCGTCGGACGTGGGCCGCCGCGGGGGTTCACCCGAGCGACGTGAAGTCGTTCGCGGACTTGCAGCACTTCCCGATCGTGACCAAAACCGACATCCGCGCCCACGGCCGGGAGATGGTGAGCGCCGCATATTCGGGCCGGAAACTGCGGGTGAAGACGACTTCCGGCAGCACCGGCGTCCCATTGGCCGTCTCTATCGACGAGCCCGCGGTCCAGTGGAAGTACGCCTGCACCCTGCGGGCCGACCAGTGGTCCGGCTACCGCCTCGGGCAGCGCGTGGCGAAGGTGTGGGGCAACCCCGAGTACCGGCAGTTCGGCCTCCGCGGACGAATCACGAACGCCGTCGTCGACCGGGCCGTCTACCTCGACACGCTGAACCTGACGCCCGCCCGCATCGCCGAGTTCACGGCCGCCGTCCGCCGTCACCGTCCGGGGTTGATCTTCGGCCACGCCCACTCGCTGTACCTGCTCGCGTGTCAGTTGAAGAAGGCCGGCGTCACGGATGTGCGGCCGAACGGCATCGTCTCCACGGCGATGCCACTGCACGACTGGCAACGCACGGTCATCGAGGACGTGTTCGGCGTCCCCGCGACGAACCGCTACGGCTGCGAGGAGGTGAGCCTCATCGCGTGCGAGTGCGAGAAGCACCGCGGGTTGCACGTCGCGGCCGAGTCGGTGTTCACGGAGGTTGAAATCCAACCCCTCCCCCCAACCCCCTCCCCGAAACGGAGAGGGGGAGAAAACAAAGATTCTTGCTCCCCTCTCCGTTTCGGGGAGGGGCCGGGGGAGGGGTTGTATGGCAACCTCCTCCTCACCGATCTCGTCAACTTCGCGATGCCGCTGATCCGCTACCGCGTCGGGGATGTCGTCACCGCCACCGATAGGCGATGCGAATGCGGCCGCGGGCTTCCATTGCTGGAAGCGATCCAGGGCCGCGAGGCGGACTACGTCGTCACCCCCGCGGGCGGGCTCATTTCCGGCATCTCGCTGACCGAAAACTTCGCCATGCACATCCCCGGCGCGGCCCAGGTGCAGATCGTGCAGGAAACCCGCACGCACCTCCGCGTTCGGCTCGTCGTGGATGGTGACTTCACGGACGCGAGCCGCCACAAGATCGCGGAACTGGTGGGCGAAATGTTCGGCCCGACGATGCGGTACGACGTCGAACTCGTCGATCTGATCCCGCAGGAACCGAGCGGGAAGTACCGGTTCTGCATCTCGAAGGTGGCCGCGGACTTCCTCAAGGAGCTGTCCGCCTAGTTCCCCTCTCCCCGCTGGGGAGAGGGGTTAGGGGTGAGGGGAAGCCACAAGGGTGAGGGAGCGATTCCCCTCACCCCCGGCCCCTCTCCCCAGCGGGGAGAGGGGAGAAGATGGCATTGGTTTCCGTCGTGATGGCCGCGAAGAACTACGCCCGGTTCCTGCCGACGGCGGTCGAGTCGGTCATCGCCCAGACGTTCGCCGGGTGGGAACTCGTCGTCGTCGACGACGGCTCGACGGACGCCACGCCCGCCGCGGTGAAGCCGTTCCTGTCCGACCCCCGCATCCACTACCACCGGTCCGACGTGCTCGGCCAGTCGCGGGCCAAGAACCTCGGCATTCGCCTGTCCCGCGGGCAGTTCGTCGCGTTCCTCGACGCCGACGACGCCTGGCACCCGACGAAGCTCGCGAAGCAACTGCCGCTCTTCTACAAGCCGACGGTCGGCGTCGTGTACTGCCGCCGGTCGCTGATCGACGAGGCGGGGAACGCCCTGCCGCCGCGGCCGCGGACCCCGCTGCCGCGCGGCCGGGTGCTGGCGGAGATGTTCGCGTACAACTTCGTCTGCTTCTCGTCGGTCGTCGTCCGGCGGACGGTGTTCGACCACGTCGGCGCGTTCGACCCGACCTGGGACCTCGCCATCGACTACGAACTCTGGCTCCGCGTCGCGGCGCAGTACGGGTTCGACTTGGTCGACGAGGAACTCGTCCTCTACCGCACCGGCCACGGCAACCTGTCCGCGAAACTCGCCGACCGCGTTTCGGCGGCGGAGGCGATGATGACGCAGGCCCTGGAACGCCGGGGGTTGGCCGGACACCTGCCGAATGACGTGATCGCGGAGGGGTACGCCTCGACGTTCCGGACGCTGGCGTACTCGCTGCGGCCGTCCGAACCGCTGTCCGCGGCGACGTGGTACTGGCGGGCGCTGCGGTACGGCGGGAACCGCACGGTCGCGGCGAAGGGACTGGTCGCGAGCGCCCTCCGCTGGGCGAGCGGGCGACGAGCCGCCGGCACCCCGGAGAACGCCGGCGTCAACCGGTGACGGCCGGTCACCGTTCCGGCACGGCGATCTCGTCCACGACGCGGTCGACGCCGACGGTCCCTTCCGCCAGTTCCACGGCGCGGGCGCGGCTGGCCGGGGTCGGGACGATGCCCCGCAGCCGCACCTCGCCGGGGACGGCCCCGGGGAGGACGGTCACGTCGGCCCCGCCCGTGTCCTTGTCCGTGCGGATGCGGACGCGGACCCGCTCCTCGACGGGCAGCGCGTCGCCGGGCCGGAACGCGACGAACGGCCCCGCGACCCGGGAGGCGTCCGGGAGGGCGGCCTTCGTCTGCCGGGCGACGGCCGTCCCCACGCGGGCCAGCACCTCGACGTCCGACCGCTTCCCGCCGAACCCCCACGCGGCGACCATCCCGGCCCAGACGACGATGACCAGTGCTCGTTTCACGGCGTGCCCCCGGCGGCGAGTTCCGGGGGTCGGCATACCGCCCGCCGCACGGGCGTGCCATTCCGAATTTCCGGAACGATCCATATCGGACGGCACCGGCTGTGAACTAAGATAAATTGGAACAGATGGCACCAGCGGAACCTTCGCCATCTTCACACCCGAACTCGGGAGGAGTCCTGAGATGACGCGAGGGATCTGGCTGGCGGCGATTGCCGCCGCCCTGGCCGCCGGCCCAGCATTCGCCGGCGACGACGCGGTTCCCCTGGGCCGGTACAAGCCCGCCACGGGCGGCTTCGGCGGCGGCGTACCGCACTCGCCGGCCGCCACGCCCGCCGTGCCCCCGACGGCCGCCGACGACACCGAACTCGTCCACTGGCGGCGCGGCTTCTACGGCGGCTGGGGGTGGGGGTGGGGCGGCGGCTGGGGCGGCAACGCCTGGGCGTGGAACCGCGGGTGGGGCTGGAACGGCGGCTGGGGCTGGAACACCTGGGGCTGGAACGGGTTCGCCCGGCCGGCCTGGGGGTACGGGTACGCCAGCTTCTACCGGCCCGGATTCGCGGTCTCGTACTACTCGGCCCCGACCTGCTGGCCGACGTACTACTACACGGCCCCGGCCTACTACGGGTTCTTCCCGGTGTCCGGCGGCACGGCCCCGACCGTGAACCTGAACCAGACGCGGGAAGCGGTTCCCGCGAACCCGCGGACGGACACCTTCCGGTACGACGGCGGCCCGTCCCGGCCGATCCCCGCCCCGCAACCCGTCCCCGACCGGGCCGACCCGGTCCCGCCCCGCATCGAACCGGCCGCCGACGGCACGCTCTCGATCAAGTACACCCGCCCGGCCGCGGCCCCGACGAAGTCCGCCTACAAGTACCCGGCCTACGGGGACAAGTAACCAACCGCTCCTACAGAAGACCCTCGCCGGCGCGTCGGGCTCGCTATCACGAGCCCCCGACGCGCCGGCGAGGGTCTTCCGTCTCGTCATAAGACACAAACCCGACGCGCCAGCGAGGGTCTTGCTTGTGCCATCTCGTTCAAAAGTTCCCCAGCGTTTGCCGGAAGCGGTTGATCGACGCCCGCACTTCGACGGCCCCTTCTTCGTGGGACGCCCACCCGAGCGCCTCGACCGTCGCGCCTTCCAACTGCTTGTACGTGCTGAAGAAGTGCTCGACTTCCCGGAGGAAGTGCTTGGGCACGTCCTCGAGCCGCTTCATCGAGTCGAACAGCGGGTCCTTGTTCGGGACGGCCAGGAGCTTGAAGTCGTTCTGGCCCTTGTCCTTCATCTTGAAGATGCCGACCACGCGGGCCTCGATCAGGCACCCGGAGAACGTCGGCTCGTTCACCATGACCAGGATGTCGGACGGGTCGCCGTCTTCCGCCAGGGTTTGCGGGATGAACCCGTAGTCGCCGGGGTAGACGGACGAGCTGTACAGGTAGCGGTCCATCTTGATCATGCCGGTCGCCTTGTCGATCTCGAACTTCGTCCGCCGGCCCTTGGGGATCTCGACGATCGCGTTCGCGACGGACGCCTCGCCGGTGCCGGGGGGGATCATCATGAAGTCTCGGACGTAGTCCCGGCGTGCGAACATCGTGGGCCTGCGGAGGGGTGTGGCGTGACGGGGCGACGGGGTGACGGGGTGGCAACCCCCTGCAATCGGACCGCGTCGCCGTTGCACCTCGGTATCTTAGGAAGTCCGGCGGAGTTGCGTCGGCCCGCCGTCAGGCCGAATCGCGTCGATTCCGTATTCTTGCCCCCCCTCTCCCCGCCGGGGAGAGGGGCCGGGGGTGAGGGGTGAACCTTCCATCCCGACCGGCGACTGCGGAGGGGTGACGGCTTCCCCTCACCCCCGACCCCTCTCCCCGGCGGGGAGAGGGGAGGCCGACCATCGACGCCTTTCGGCATCAGGCCGTCCACCATTCCAGTTCCTTCAGCAGTTCCCCAACCCCGAAAGACGCGAGATTCGCCAGGGTGATTGCGACCAGATCGCGCACCGTGGCGGCGCGGTTCGCGGGCTGTCCCCGAACGAACGCGGCCCAGAAAATGACGCACTCCGCCACGGGGGCGAACGTCTCCGCGACGATCAGGTACAGCGTGCGGTCGGCGAAGAAGGCGGGCAGGACGAGCCAGACGACGGGGTAGGTGCAGGCGGTGAGCCAGAGGCCGGCGAACAGGCGGACCCGCGGCGCGTGCCGGGCCGACAGCCCGACCCAGAGCACCGCGGTTTCGACCAGGACCGTGAGGGCGTACCCCACGGCCATCAGTTTCAGGTAGTCGACCACCCGTCACGCCTTCGCGGTCGGCGGCTCGCGGCGGGCCAGCCACAGCCCGCCGGTGACGAGCCCGGCGAACAGCGCGAGCCCGGCCACCCACCCCCGCCCGGCCGGGGCGTCCGCCGCCGGCGCGACCGCCCCGACGTCCGGCGTTTCCGCTTCCTCGTCCGCGTCGGGGCCGCACTTCTTCTTGCCGGCTTCCAGAATCACCCACCCCTTCTTGGGGTCGATGTTGTCGACCGCGTGTTCGACGAGCACGCTCGGCCGGGGGTCGCCGAACTGGACGATGGTCGACTGCGGGTAGGTGCCCTTGGTGGCGACGCGGCCGGGGATCTTGCGGCCGACCACCGCCGCGAGCAGTTCCTTTTCCGTCTTGTACTTCGACTTGGCGTCCCGCGGAATCGCGACGATCTCCAGCCGGCTCACCTGGGCCGGCAGCTTCGCGGCGCGGAACTGGATCGACACCTTCGGGGTGAACTCGACCTCCAGCGCCCCGTCGTTCACCACCTTGAAGAAGGAATAGTCCGGGTACTCCTTGTCCGTCGTGAAGACGTGGTCCACCGGGATGAGCAAGAACTGCGGCTGCGAGGGGACGTTCGGAATGGTGGGAATCGTCGGGAACCCGCCCTTGTTCGGGGGGAACCCCTTCTTCGGGCCGATCATGTCGGCCGCGGCGGGTCCGCTCAGAACCAGTCCGCACGCGACCGACCACCCGAACGCGAGGGCCGTGAACCGGAACATTCGTGCTCTCCGAGGGCGTACCGGGCCGGCGAGGGCGGCCCGTCCGGGAACAGAACGGCCCACCGGGGAGGGGCGTTGGCCGGGCCGGCGGAATTGTTACACTTCCGCGGCCGTCTGCAATTCTACCGCGCCGCGGCGGCCGACGGCATACCGGAAGTTCGTGCCCGCCGTACACGCCGAGCCGACCTCGCCGGCGGGGCTCAGGGCGATGAACGCGACGTGCCCCGCCGCGGCCCCCCGGCGCTTCGCGGCGGCGTGGACCCGGCGGCACGCCGCCTCGCACGCGGCTTGCGGCGTCGCCCCGCTTCGCATTTGCTCGACGATGAACAGACTCCCGCCGGTGCGAATCACTTCCTCGCCCACGCCCGTCGCGCCGGCGGCCCCGGCCTCGTCGTCGACGTACAACCCCGCACCGATCACCGGCGAGTCTCCAACGCGGCCGGGGAGTTTGAACGCGAGCCCGGACGTGGTACACGCCCCGCCGAGGTGCCCGCCGGCGTCGCGGCCGAGGACCGTCACCGTGTCGTGGTTGTTCTCGTCGACGAGGTAGATGTCGTCCGGCCCGGTGGGGACGTCGACCGGCCCGCCGTCCTTCTGCTTCCCGACCCACTCGGAGATGGCTTCCGCCGTGTACGGCATTTCCAGCGGAAACCCCTGCCGGATCGCGAACCACTTCGCCCCCTCGCCGACGAGCAGGACGTGCTTCGTCCGGTCCATCACCCGGCGGGCGAGGGCGGCCGCGTGGCGGATGTGCTCGACCGCCGCCACCGCGCCGCACCGGAGCGTCGTCCCGTCCATGACGGCCGCGTCGAGCGTCAGCCGGCCCAACCGGTCGGGCAAACTCCCGAACCCGACGGACCGCACGCTCGGGTCGTCTTCCACCGCCTGCGCCCCGGCGATGACCGCATCCAGCGCGGGCGAACCGCCGGCGAGCAGCGGCAGCGCGACTTCGGCGGCGACGCGGCCGAACAGCCACGTGGCGATCACGACGGGTTCGGGCATCGAGCCACTCCGAGGGGAAACGGTCGTTCGCGCTGTGCGGATCGCTTCCAGTTCTGGTTCCCTCCCCCTGGGAGGGGGGAGGGTGAGGGTCGCTTCAGGGCAGGGGATTCAACCCCTCCCCCCACCCCCTCCCCGAAGCGGAGAGGGGGAGCGAAACCCTCTTCTCTTCCTCCCCTCTCCGCTTCGGGGAGGGGCCGGGGGAGGGGTTGCCTTTGAACTCGCAGACCCCTCCGAAGCGGTGGAGAGAAAGACCAGGAAGTCACGCCCGCACGCGCTTCCCGGCTCGGGGGGCGACGGCTTCGCCGTCCACGAACCGCTTGCAGTCCGGCAGCGCGTCGAGGAACACCTTGCCGTAAGGCTTCGTCAGCACGCGGGGGTCGAGGATGACGATCATCCCCGTGTCGGTCGAAGTCCGAATCAACCGGCCGACGCCCTGTTTCAGTTTGATGACCGCCTGCGGGACGGAGTAGTCCATGAACGGGTTCCCGCCCGCCGCTTCGATCGCCTCCAGGCGGGCTTCCGTCAGGGGCCGGTCGGGCACGGCGAACGGCAGCTTCGGGATGATGACGTTCGACAGCGCCTCGCCGCGGACGTCGACCCCCTGCCAGAAGGTGTCGACGCCGAACAGGACGGGCCTCGTTGCGGTGCGGTACGCTTCCAGCATCTTCGCCGCGGGCTGGCCGTCCCCCTGGCAGAAGAACGAGTAGCCGTGGGCCGCGAACCAGCCGCGCAACCGCTCGGCGGCCTTCTGCATGAACTGGTAGCTGGTGAAGAGAACGAACGCCCGCCCCGCCGTCTTCGCGACGTACTCGGGGATCTTCTCGTAGACCGCCGACTCGAACGCCGGCGGGTTCGCGGACGGGTCGGGCATGGTCCGGAAGAGATGCAGTTCCGCCTGCTCGCGGTAGTTGAACGGGCTGCCGAGCTGACACGTGTCCGCGCCGTCGAGGCCGAGCCGGTGCCGGCAGTGCTCGAACCCGCCGTCGCCGCCGGTGCTGAGCGTCGCGCTCGTGAGGACCACCGCGGGAATCTTGTCGTAGAGTTGCGCCTTCAACGCCGGGCCGACCTCGATCGGGGCGCTCGCCAGCGCCACCCTCGGAACGCGGCCGGTGCGGACTTCGACCCAGTAGACCTGCCCGCCGAGCTCCTGGGCGAGCCACTGCTTCACGGCCAGGGCAATGGCCTGAAGCCGATCCGCCCGGCTCGTCAGTTCGATGCGCTCTTCCTCGGTTTCGAGCCCCGCCGCGATGGTCGTGAGCGTGCTTGCCAGCTTCGTCAAATCCTCGGAAAGCACGTCCGGGACGACGCCCGGCTTCCGCACCCGGCCGGTGCCGCGGGACTGCGAGGCGTGCCAGGCGTGGACCGACGCGAAGAAGCGTTCGGTCGCCTGCCGGGCAGCTTCCACTCGGGCGAAGTCGGCCCCGTCGCCGTGCATCGCGAGGACGCCCTTCATCGTCCGCGGGGCGAGGATCTGGTTCAGCAGGTACTCGACGCCCCCCTGCGTGACGGACAGCCCGAGGTGGTCCGCCGCCACGTCTTCGAGGGTGTGGGCTTCGTCGAAGATCACTGCGTGATAATCCGGCAACAGCCCGGCCCCGACCTTCCGCAACGCGAGGTCGCTGAAGAAGAGGGCGTGGTTGACGATCAGCAGGTTCCCGCCGTAAGCGGCTTTGCGGGCCTTGAAGTAGAAGCAGTCCGCGTAGTGCGGGCACTTCCGGCCGAGGCAGTTGCCGCTGTCGGACTCGACGAGGTCCCAGACGTTCGGGGCGGGCTGGAAGGGCAGGTCGCCGCGGGTGCCGTCGGTCGTCTGGCGGGACCACCGGCCGATCTGCACGAGTTGTTGGGCCGCGGTCGCGTCGTGGAGCAGCGCCCCCATCTTGGCCTGGGCCCCGCGCAACCGTCGCAAGCTGACGTAGTTCCCGCGGCCCTTCACCAGTACCGGGCGGAACTCGAACGGCAGCACGGACTGCAGGAACGGGATGTCCTTCTTGAGAAGCTGCTCCTGCAACCCGATGGTGTGCGTGGACACGACGACGCGGAGGTTCTTGTCCTTCGCCAGCGCCATGACCGCGGGGACGAGATAGGCGAAACTTTTGCCGACGCCGGTGCCGGCCTCGACGAGCAGCTTCTTCCCCCCCGCAATGGCGGCGGCGACGGCCTCGGCCATCGCCACCTGCTGCGGGCGGGACTCGAACGACGGCCAATTCTGAGCGACTTGCCCGCCGGGGCCGAGCACGCTGGCGACGGATTGCATCCGGGTATTCTGCCCGAACCGGGGGCCGAAGCTCAAGGCAGGTTGCCGTCGGCCCTTTCCGTGGAGCGGCGCAGGTCCATACGAAAGCAGCACCTTCCCGGAGCACCCCATGACCCGCGTTCGACTCGTCACGTTCGCCGTCCTTGCATGTGCGGTCGGTTCGCACGCCGCCGCGGAGCCGAAGAAGGAGGACCGCCCGGCCGGGCCGAAGGTGCCGGAGGAACTCGCGAAGCTCAACGCGGAGTCGCGGGCGCTGTACCGGGTCGGCCGCGAGGCGGAGGTCGCCGCCGCGACGCCGCTGGTGTTCCAGTCCGGGGACGAACTCGTTTTGAAGTGGAAGGGCGAACGCAAGGCCGTGACGGTCATCCCGCCGGAATACCACTCGCTCAAGTCGTACTCCCACGCCTCGCTCGGGCTGTTCACGTTCCTGACGCGCCAGACCGACAAGCCGCTGGCGGACGAATCCGTCGCCCGGTTGAAGGAGTACCGCAAGCTGATCTCCGCGGCCGGGGACGCCCTGGAGAAGTGCGGGTTCGACGCGGAGACGGCCGCCCGGCAGAAAAAGATCACCGCCCGGAACCTCGACTTCCTCGACCGCGTGCTCAAGGACGGCACGGTGTCCGCGGCGGACCTGACGAGCTACTGCCGCTCGTCCCGGCCGGACGTGATGGCGAACGCGGCCCAGGCGTGCCGGGCACAGCTCCGCGGCACGCACGCCCAGATGATGAAGTGGAAGGCCGGGTTCACGCCCGCGGAGTGGGACGCGCTGGTGGTCGTGGTCCAGGGCGGCCAGACGCCGCGGGTGTCGAACGCGGCGACGCAGTACTTCGCCCGGCTGCTCGGCGTCCGCGGCGAGGGCCGGCGGCTGGTCTACGCCGAATCCCTGTGGGACGAGGACAAGGCGACGAACCTGATGGGGACGATCCGGCTCGACGGGAAGGTCGCGGTCGCGTTCTTCAACGACCCGGACCGCATGTACCGCGACATCCTGGAAGACAGCGCCCGCGAGGTCACGGACGAACTGCTGGCGGCCCCGTGACCGGGCGAGCGGCGGGGCACTTGGCGAGCGGCGGGGCGTCAGCCCGCCGTGATTGCGACT
>CAYUHJ010000022.1:18081-47009 GCA_964444365.1 uncultured Alcaligenaceae bacterium
CCACGGCGGGCTGACGCCCCGCCGCTCGCCGGAGGTCACTTCGCCGGGGACGGCGGCACGATCTTCACGAACGGAGCATTCTTCTTGTCGAGGTTCCGGTTCAGGTCGAGCGGGTCGAGTTCGACCTTCGCGCCGCCGGCCGGGACCTCTTCCTTCGCCGCCCACAGGATCGCGTTCACGACGGTGCGGCGGAAGTTCTCGTCCCCCCAGTTCTTGTGGTTGTGCCCGCCGGTGAAGCCGAACCCGCGGCCGCCGTCCTTGCGGTCGTAGGCCCACGCCATCGTTTCGAGCCGGCCGGGGTACTTCTTCGCGTCGGCGGTGCGGCGGGTGTCGTCCGGCGGGATCGCCTGCAGGATCGGCGTGACGTTCTTCGCGTCCTTCACGTCGGTCACGTCCCCGACCCAGTGCATGTTGTAGTACCACTCGTCCTTGATCTGCCAGGGCTTCACCCCGTTCGCGATGGGGTGCTTCGGCAGCGAGCGAATGTCCGCGTCCCAGTGCGGGTTGATGGACGTGCGGGGGTCGTAGAACCCGCCCATCCAGTTGACGACCGTCTCGCCGTGCTTCGGCTCGTAGTCGACGGCGTAGTGCAGGTTCAGCCAGCCGACGCCCTTGTCCATGTACCCGCCGAGCAGCTTGAGCCGGTCGTTCTTGACGACCGGGTGGCCGCCGCGGCCGTCCATGTAGAAGAGGATGGCGGCCGCCCCGTCGAAGATTTTTTCGTTCTTCGGCCAGCCGTCGCGGGCCATGACCGGCCAGACGCCGTTCTGCTTGAGGAGGTTGCACAGGATCGCGGTGCCGGCGAAGAACTCGTGGTCGCCGGGGCCGTGCGACTTGGAGCCCGCGACGAGGACCACTTTCTTCCCCTTGAAGTCCGCGGGCGGCTCGACCTCCAGCGACACCTTCGACTGGTCGTAGGGGTCGAACCCGAGTTCCTTGATCTGTTCCGGCGTGGCCCCGCTCGGCTTGGGGTCGGCCTTCGGATCGGCGGCCGGGGCGGCGGCGGCGAACGCCAGGAGGGCGGGCAGAATCAGGCGGGGCATGGCGAGGGGTCTCGAAAGGTGGGAGAATACCGGCGGCAAGTGGATCGTATCGCGGGAGGAAGACGATGGACAGCGTGATCCCGGCACAGCGGGAACCGCGTCACGCGGCCCCGAAGCCGAAGAGCTTGGCCGCCGTCCCGCCGAACACCTTGGCGCGGTCGGCCGCCGACAAGTGGGCGAGCATCCCGGCGACACGTTCGCGCTCCGCGCGGTAGGTCGCCCCCGTGGCCTTCGGGCCGAACCCGCCGCCGGCCATCAGCCGGTCCGGGCCGAACGCGTCGGCCAGTTCCTTCACCGCCTTCGCCGGGTCGCGGTGGGGGTAGGTGCCCTTGTCCGGAACGGCCGACAGTTTCATCACGACGTGGTCGTACTTCGCCCAGCGGAGGACGACGGCGTGTTCCTTCTCCGTCCCCTGGAACGGCCGGCCGAGGTGGTCGACGAGGACGCGAACGGACGGGAACTCGCGGACCAGCGGCTCGAACCCAGGCGCGTACCGCGGCTCGAAGTGCAGTTGCACCGCGAGGCCGAGGTCGCCGGCGGCTTTCCACAGCGCCTTCAGTTCCGGCCGGTCGAACGGCGGGAGTCGGTCCGGGTTGTACGCGTGAACCCGCGTCGCCACGAGCGGCGCGGCCTTCGCCAGCGTCCGCAGGTGCTTCTCGAACCCGTCCCGCCCGGCGAACACGAGGGCCACCCCCTTCAGCTTGCCCTTGCCGACCGCCAGGCAGTGCTCCAGATACCGGTGGTCGTCCTGGTACGGATGGGTGAAGTCTCAATAGTTGCTCCGGAGAACTCTACTTCGAGTTCAACCCTTGCAATCTCGGGGAAATAGCCCTTTTCTCCCTTCCAGTAGACCCAGATCCGCACTCCGAGGGCATCGAGCATTGCCCGGAACGGTTGCCCATCTTTTACGAAGTCCTGAAGATATTCAATTTGACCATCAATATTATTTTTCTTAAATCGTTTGAGTTCATCATCGCCCTTGTCGTCACTGTTCATCAGATGAGAAAACTGTTTTTTGAATTTATCCCAGGTCTCAGATAACCCAGCGAGTGCGCCGTTTGGTTTCATGGCGTCTTCGAGTTGAAGGCGACGCTCTAACTCTAGCACTTCTTTTTTCATCTCGGTGATATGCTCGGACAACGTTCCTAAGAGGTGATCCGGGGCTTTGAGATAGTTGCGGGTTGCCTTGTCGATGTCTTGCTTTAGTCGGTCGTGCTGCGTCTGGATGATTTCGCGGTCGGTCACCTTTTGGTCTGCGGGACGGGCTTCCTTCAGAACCAACATTTGGGCGTCAATGTTCTTGATGAGTCCATCGAGGACGAGAGGCAGTAGCGCGTCTTCGCGGACGCTCCATTGTCGGCAACCGAGGTGAGGACGCTTGCCGGGACTGGAGCAGATGTATCGGTTCAGGACGGGCATATTTGCTGGTCGCAAATCGGGGTCACCATCTTCCCGCTTGCCGCACCGGAAGCGACAGTGTCCGCAGTAAACGAATCCGGAGAGTAAGCCGGCTTTCGCTGGCTGAATGTTTCTCTTTGCTTCGGCGTTTCGTCCGAACTTGGCTTGAACCCGGGCGAACAACTCGGGGGTGATGAGTGCGGGACATACCCCGGGGACTTCGAGGAATTCGGCTTTGTTGAAAACTTCACGCTTCCTGCCCCGTCCAATCGAGCCGATTCCGAGGTATGCCCGATTCTTCAAAATCGCTTTGATTGTGTCGCTGTTCCATCCTTCATTCCCGGATGCCGTTCGCTGTGATTTCTTCTGAAGTGTGTCGGGGGATGGAATCTTTCGCTTGGTGAGATTACTTGCCAGAGCAAGGAGTGAAGTATCCCCATCGGCGAATTGGGCGAAGAGTTCGCGGACAATGTTCGCTTCGGCAGTGTTCTCGGCGAGTTTGAGTTTCGACCGGGCGGGGCGAGTGGTCGGGATACGGCGGGGAACAACCGCCACTACTTCGCCAGTGCTGTCGACATATTGCCGATCGTAGCCGTAGGGGACTGCTCCATTGCACCAGTAGCCCGCACGCAGAGCCGCTAGCCGACCGGAGAGACTGTCAGCCGAGATAGAGATTGCGTATTCCTTCGCTGCCTCGGAGAAGGCGAAGTCCTTCCACCGTCCGCCCGTCTCTTTGAAGTCGAATTCCCCTTCCTTCACGGTGTCCAGAATCAAGCCATTCGAGCGAAGGATTTTGACCGGGTCTGCCCCGTCGTAGGCGTCGAGTCGCCCGAACCTTGCTCGATTCCAGCACACGACGACTTTCGCCGGGGTTCCCGCCGCGATGTCCACGAGCATTCGGCGGAACTCCACCCGCTTCTCTTGATCCTTGCTGCCGGAAGCGTGATCCGAGTATTCCGCGATGACTTGGTATCGCTTCCCCTCGCAGAACTTGAAGACTTCCGCACGCTGGCGGGGAATGCTCTCCTCTTGCTTGGTATCGCTGCCATGACTTTTGCGGAGGTAAACAATAACCGGCGTCATTTCGTCGGTCGGTTCAGTTCGTCGGCGTGCCATGAGCGTATCCTACGGTTAGGGGTGTGACGCCATGATAGTCGGACGAACTTCGGTCGGGAAGTGAACACCGCCTTTTTCTCATCGTCTCACCCCCGTCTAGCTGTCGGGGATTTTTTGTTTGCACCTCGGAGCGTGTTGATTAGACTTCCGCTAGGTCGCTTGGACGGGAGCGGCTTACCCGTGCCGTTGAGGGGGACGGCACGGGAACTTTCTCCAACGCTCAAGGGGATGCAATGAATTGCCCAGACTTTCGCACGACTGGCAGATGGATCATTAACGATGGAGAATTGGCAGGCGAGATTCATGTTGTTGATGTTATCTTCAACGACGATAGGCAGTTTTGTTGTTTCAACATGAAATGCACAGCAATCAAAGGAAATGGAACAATCCCCGCTGGTGCAGGGGGAGAATTGATTCTGGCGACCGGGCGCAGAGTTGCGGCATCGCTCTCCGATATCGTCATCGACATGAATGGGATGTCGGTATACGGGTCTGGAAACTACATGGATTAACAATGGGGGATACAGATGCCATCTGAGAATGCAATCATTGAATTTCTCGTCGCGGTTAGGGACGCCGAAAGCTGGGGAGAACTCCTCAATCCACTTGAATTTGCCAAGAAATGGTATGGCGAACCAGTCAAACTAAGCATTCAGAGTGTGGTGAATACTTGCAGGGATAAAGGGTTTTTGGACATCGCCAATGTGGAACTAACTTCAGCGGGCATATCGAAACGGGGCAGAGAATACCTCGAATTGAAAGGGAAGTAATCAAAGGAGTTGAAGCAGAATCTTCCAAGTCAATGGAAATGTACTCAATCATGAAACCGATCCTCTTCGTGACTGGTCCTTCGGGTGCTGGCAAGACAACAATCGCTGATGCACTCGAAAACTACTCTTCAACACCTTCAACGAGTCTTCCGGCGCGCCATTCACTTCCTTGAGAAAATCCAGGTCTACGGGTCTTCCGCCGTCGCTGGCGTGTCGGTCACGATGTCGGTGAGTCCGCCAACGAATCTCAAGACTGCGTGCGGAATGTTGAATTTTTGAGCGACCATCGCCCCTTTCCCGGTGTGAATCACTCGGCAGGATTCCACACGGGGCGCAGTCATGATTCACCTCGGCACGTTCGCATCGCGGCTTCGCGAGGCCCGCCATCTCACTCTTGATTCCTTGGCACGACGGCTAGACATCGCGAACGCGACAGACCTGGAGTCGTTCGAGGCAACGGGCGAAGCCGAGCCGAACTTTATCGACGCGATTCGCGAACTTCTTCGTGTGGCTCATCAGGATTGGGACGAAATCACCGACATCCTGAAGTTCCTCGCCCGCGTTCCCCGTCGAAGAAAGCCGGTGGCACTCCGCGATCCTGCACCGAGCCGGGTTGTTGCCATCCGCGAGTTTGTCCGGCTCTTCGCAGACTTCACGCGAACACACGACACGGCCCAAGCGTTGATCGCAAGACTTGTCGCCTACACCGGCGTTTACCCAGAAGAACTCTGCCGGCTCGCCCGGTCAGATTTCGAGCCGAGAAAAAATCGGCTCAGGATTGCCACGGCGGACGGCGGCGAGGTGATCTTCGGGAGAGTCTTCTCTGCAATAATCGACTTCCATGCAGCGAATTTCTCGGGCGAGAAGTTGTTCGTCAGTGCGAGCGGCAAGCCCCTGACGGCAGGCAGAGTGAGGCAGATCGCCAGGAAGGTTGGAAAGTGATCTGCTGAAGTCGGGAATTGGAATCGTGTGAGCTGCTCGGTAGTGAAAGTCGTCTTTCACTCCTTACCCCCCTCCCGTTGTGCGCCGGCGTGCCGCCGTCGGAAGAGAATGGGCTTGTGTCATTACACACAACATTCGCCTGGAATATGCCCCCGAAGGGGGAGTCCTTTCCAGGTATCCAGGTAAATTCCCACTCTACCCCGTAATACAGTGTTTTCTTAAGGAACAATTTTAGTGTAAATACCTGGAATACCCGGAAAGACCTCGCCAAAGATTGCATTTTCCAGCCTATTCGTTTCCGGGTAAGGCGGCAAATACCCGGAATTTACCCGGAAACCACCCCTGTCTACCCGGAAACCTCGGCGGCTTCGCGGCGGATTACCCGGAAAATCGGGGCAGAAATTCCGGGTATTTTTCCGGGTAAGCCGCCTCACTCGGCAACCCTCAGCGCGATGCCGCGAAACACCCGATGACCGCCCGACTTCTGGTTCGGGTCGATCTTCGGCAGGACGGCCCGCAGGTCGCGGGCGAACCACACGGGGTTCGTGCGGTCGGCAACGTCGTGTTCGAGACACCAGCCATCGTATGCCTCGAACAGTCGATCCTTCCGCACCTCGACCGCTTCGGATGTCAGCGTCAGCCCAGGAAGCCCGCTGTCCGCCCCACGGCTGACCACACACCGCTCCGCGACGAACACTTGAAGCGGCGCGGATTGGAGTGCCATCCGCCGTTCGAGCTCGGCGTCAGCACCCTTGGAGAACTTTCCTTGCGTCTTCAGCCGCTGAAGCCCTGCCAACGCCCAGGTCGCGATGCCCGGCAGTTCTTCTCGAAGTTGTTCCGAGAGATTGGTGTTCTCCCGGCCCGCGAACGACACGCGGTGTTCGATCACGAGCATCCGCCGCCCGAGTGCCGAACTCGCGTCCCACAGCGTCGGGATCGTGTTGCAGGCGATGGAGAACCGCACGCCGAGTTTCGCCGTGATGATCGGCAATCCTTTGCGATTGATCGCCATCGAGTCCTCGCCGACGACCGACTTCAACACCTCGGTGATCTCGGCTTTGTCGGTCCTGCCGCTCATTTCCACCTCCGGGACAAACGCCGCCGTCTTGCCGAGCAGGGGCGACAGCCCGAACGAACTGGCCAACAGGGGCAGGCGGTATCCGGTCGCTCCGTCGCCCACGAGGTCGCCGAGAACGCGGTGAATCGTCCCCTTCCCGCTCCTCGGCATTCCGAGCATCAGCAACATTTTTTGTTGGCTGGTGTCCGTGGTGAGGAGATACCCCGCCCACTCCTGAAGCAATCCGATTCTGCCCGCGTCGGCTTCGTACACTTTGGCAAGGAAATCCAGCCACCGGGGACAGGTCGCACCTGGGTCGAAGACGAACGGCAAACAACTCGTGCTGAGCCAAAGCGGGGTTTGAGGAATCAATCCCTGCTCTTGGTCGCTGATGTCGAGCAGACCGTTGTGAAACGCAACGACATTTTTCGGATCGGGCAACGGGTCGGGCAAGGCGTCGTGGGGTTGCCACGTGGGAAGTGCGACATCCGCCAGATCTGGGACGAACCCCAGGTTCTTCACGATGGGAATGGTGTTCGCCAGCGTGCGGTTATCCTGGGGTTGCCCCTTTGTCCGCAACCAAGTCCGCACGCTCATGTCGAGGTCGGCGACCTCCCGATAACACCGACCGTCCCACTCGTAGTAGATGCCACCGTGGTACATCGGGCGGGCATGCGCTTCACACCTGTCGAGAACGTAGTCGCGAGCCAAAACTTCAAACCGACTGACCTTCGTATCATTCACCGCGTTCCTTCCGGGCATTGCCCGAGTTCATGAAATTTTTCGCCGCTGCTGTCCAGTCGCCCTGGTGATTCAGCGCCGCATACGCACCGAATTTCGAGTAGGTTTTGCCTTCTTCGAGGGGGAAACCCTCGGATGTAAACACACGGAGTTTGCCGGGGATGTGGTCGGTCGTCGCCGACACGTGACTCACACCGGGCCGCGACCAGTGTCCCACCTGACCGCGATAGTGCCGCAGCGTCCAGCCGTGAGGTTCGAGGACTTCTTCCCAGGTGAACTGCTCGTCGAACAGTTCCGACGGTCGTTTCTCATCGCCACCGATTCGCGGAACAAGGCTCTTGGCGATGTTCACGAGTCTCGACCGCTCGATTCGCTCCCTGCGGACGACATCAGCCGCCCGGCGATACCCCCATGCCACCCCCGGAAACCCGCTGGCTTGTGGCGTCCGCGACAGCAAGAATTCCGCCGCCTCGCCGCCCGACAGCCACCTCCCGTCGTCGAAGAACCGCGACCAATGGGGGTGCCTTTGATGCCGGCCGGGGAGCCGCACCCACGATCCGTACTCGGCTGGGCTTTCCTGTTTGGGGAAGACCTCGGTCTTCGGAGGCAGTCCGCATTCGTCGATCACCCACCGACCGACACCGAGGAGCGCGCCGCAGACATGCGCGGTGGTGAGCCAGTATCGAACCTTGAACCCGCCGCGCCCGTCCGAGTCCTCGACGAGCGGACGCATTCCCCATCGGTGGGAGAAGTCCATCACCCGTCGGGCATATTCCCAATTTTTCACCGGGTCGTCGCCCGCATTGTGGGCGTCGATGTCGATGGTGATCCGGTTGCCTTGCCCGCGCGGGTAACAGTCGTGGAGACCGATCGGCTTCTCGCCCCGGTAATGACGGGCGAGCTCGTGATGAGTCAGCGGGTTCTTCGAGGTGAAAATCCCGTCCGAGTTGTACCCGCCGAAGGCGTCCGTTCGAGTTGCCCAGTTCGCGAGCGTCCAGTCGGCGAGTCGATCCGCCCGCGAGACCCAGCCCGCCGTGATGAGGTAATCACTCAACGATCCCCCTTCGATCCGTGCCAAAAGTGTGGCCAGTCAGCGTGCTTGGACCAACAGCATCCCACGATTGCACGAGATCGTGAACAGACTCTTCGCGAATCGGAATTGCCCCATTCTTGATGTCTGCCAGCACGCTTTCGAGGCTGTCGTCGCGGTGGTCGATCCACCACTTCGCCGAAGTGACCTGATGCAGCCGCGATCGCTCGGCGTCGGTTGCTTGCGTTGCGAATTTCACTCGAACAGAGTTCGCCCAACCGACTTGACTAGGTGAGCCGTCCAGTTCCGGCAGTCCCAGGTTCGCGGCAGATCGAGCATCCGCTACCTGTTGACAGGACTTGCACGCCTTCTTCGCGAGATAAATTGGCAGCCATCGCTTCGCACACTCGTGTAGTGCGCTATGCCCGCAGGCGTGTTCAACTTCGACCAACATTGCTCCTCCTTGAGCCTAAAACGAAACGACCTCGCCCCTCCTGTCGTCCAGCTGCCAAGCAAGGACGCACGCCGAGGGGCGAGGTTGAGTACGTGGTAAATTTCGGCGTCCCTGCTTGGCTCCAAAGTATATAGTCGATCAGAGTTAGATTTTTTAGACAAGTCGCAAAATGTGAAAGGGGACTTTCAGAGTACAGACACGCCTATCTACCGCATGGGAAACTTCGCGTTCTGGCTTCTACTCGACGAATCAGGCAAACTTGACATCCAAGGTTTCAACGACCTGTTTCGCCAACAACTCGAAGACCTGCTAACCCGAGTTCACGAACCAAGGCGACGATCCGCACTGGAAGCGATGCGACATACAAACTGGATGGGATACCTTCTGACTGCACTCCGCAACGCTGGAATCACCCACCGTGATGAACGCGAAGCCCATGCTGCCCAAATCGCCGAATACCTGCTCATCACACCTAGGAAACTCTTCAACGGCTATGATCCCGAAAGTTCAGGACCGATGCCCGCTCGATGGGTAATGGCGGTTCAGAACGCTGTTAGAAATGTCGTGCGGGATCGACGGCGTCAGAAACGCTTGAACAGCCGCGACGCTGATGCGGTGCTGGCTCGACCTGAACCCGATGATGAAGTGTTGGAGCTGTTCAGGAAGTTCATTCGCCAAGAACTCGGGGAACTTGCCGTCGAGTTGTTGGATCTCCGGCTCGATGGGCAATCGCTGAGCCAGATCGCTGCCACGCCATCGTTCAAGGCAATGGGGATTGCGGGTGTTCGTCGGATGTTCAGTCAGGTTCGACAAGCGGTAAGGAGATTTGCTCGCAGGACATGGGATGTGGAGTTTCGGAGGGAAGTTGTGGGTAGGCTTTCCGAAGTAGCGATGATGGGCAGTTGCTGAACACCAGTGCCAGTCCGCCGTAATTTGATGCCGGCGGACTAAGAGTAAGAAAGTTAATTTTTCCGTTTGCTTAATGTAGTTATAAAATCGTATAGATGAACACTACCACGAACCTTGCGGCTTACTTCCACTCACGAGTAACTGCCACAACTGGCGATACATCAATATGAAGTACGGCTTTGCCGAGTTTCGGTGGAAAGTGACCGGTCGAACTTATCGTAATGCGTGCAGTGTCATTGGGATACTTGTCAATGTGGAAATCAAACCTTGCATTCCATCCATCTGACATCATATAATCTTTGTCGAATCTCGATATACTACCCTGAGAAATCATTGGATTGACCAAATCGTCTAGCGAGGAAACTCGCAAAAGTTCAGAACGAGGCATTGCTTGGGCAATCTTGCCCAGGTCGTCCAGTTTGGAAATCGTTGCATGCTGAGCACTGTATTTGTCGCTAACCTGGCAGCCAAAAAAGGCTACAAAAACCAATAATGAAACACAATAAACTACGAAACTTCTTATCATGGCTCACCACTCACGAGTTCCGATTTCCATGATCTCTAACGTGTCTATGATTTTGGTGGACATGTATTGCTAGACTTGCCGCATTCTAGGATTTCGTCCCGGCGACCGTATACGATGCGAACTATCCTGTCCCAAACATACACATCGCCCGGCTTATTGGAGTTATCCGTAGCCCGTTGATTGCCATACAGTCGTCCCATTTCGTGGTAAAATGGCTCTAGTGGATCTTTTTGCTTAAAATACGTTTTGGTCAAATACAATGAATTATCATAGTTGTAGCCAAGAAGGTCGGTTGTCATGTATGCTGGAGTGTCGCCTTTCATACTGCTGTCAAGCCCTTTTTCGTTATAGTCAAGTCGAATGTTGACCTCATTGCCAGCAGTCAAAAGATGATTAGCCGCTTGTTGAAATTGTTTTTTGTAGTAATCGGTGTTTTTAAAGAATACACCGAGTTGAGCCTGCAATGAATTCAGGGCTGACAAAACGCAATCCAAGTGGTTTGCCAGTAAATGATTTACAGTTGTGATCATATGTGCCGCTTCGTTAGCGTCTTTTAGCAATGAATCGCTCAACTTGTGCTTGGAAACACGATTGTCTTCGTCATGCAAGATCAACTTTGCAAAATTTGAATTGCCCAGGACTCGCTGTTCCCATTTCTCTGGTGCGGGTGGGGGCGGCACATCGTGACCTGACATGCCTCCCAAAGCACCACCAACAGCAATCAAACCTAGGATGGGAAGTAGTGGACCAGCCAGGCCAAAAGGATCAACCCCCATCCCCGGCGAGTTCCCGACGAACCGATACAGGTTCACGTCCCCCGCCTCGTACCGAATCGGATCATTCGTCACGAACCGCCCCAGCGTCGGCGAATACCACCTGTTCCTCGAGTCCGACAACCCCGCCACTTCATCGAACCTCAACCCCTGGAAGCCGTGGACGAACCCAAACGCACTCCCCGACAACACGTTCCAACTTGCGTCCAGCACCGTTCGCACGCCGTAGGCGTCGTAGGCGTACCGCTCGACCACCGTGCCGAGGTCGTTCACCAGCGCCGTGATGTTGAAGTTGGCGTCATGCGTCGCCCACAGCCGCTCGTCGAGGACACCGTCGTTGTCGGTGTCCCGTTGGCGGTAGACGAGGTCATCGACGTACCCGCCACCCCAGACGTACCGGGCGTTCAACTTCGTCGTGCTGCCGGTCGTGACGGTCTCCTCGGCCACCTGCCACCCCGCCGAGTAGTACAGGTCGCGGGTCGTCGTGCCGACCGTCTCCGTCACCCGCCACCCCTGACCATCGTACCCGAAGGTTTTCAGGGTTGCACCGCCGGAATCCTTCACGACGACCAGCCGGTTCCAGGCGTCGTAGACGAACTGCCGACCCGTCTCGTCGGTCGTCATGTTGCCGTTCGCGTCGAACGTCAGCGAACTCGCCCCCACGCCGGTCACTTCGTTCTGCCGGTTGTGCGTCCGCGTCTCGGTCACGCCGTTCGTGGTGATGCTCTCGAAGTTCCCCTGCGCGTCGTAGTCCCACACCTGCGACCGCGAACCCCGCGCGAACGACAGCAACTGGTTCAGCGCGTCGTAGGTGTACGTCTCGTCGAACGCCGCGTTGACGAGGTTCGCCGCCGTCAGCCGGTTGCCGTCGCGGTCGTGGGTGTACGCCTCCCCGTCGGCGACCGCCCCCGACCCCGTCAGCCACCGCATGCGCACGACCCGACCGAACCGGTCGAGCCCGGTGTAAACGTCCCCGGCGTCGCCCAACGCTTCCGGCACCCGCAGCACGTGCGACAGGGCGAAGTCGGGCTGCGGGCGGTCCTCGACGACCACCGTGCCCAGCCCCAGGTACGAGTACGCCACCAGCGTCCCGCTCGCGTCCGTGAACGAGGTCATCCGCGAGATGGTGCTGTCCAGCCCGCTGGCGTAGTTGACGCCCACCGAATACCCGCTCGGGTAGGTCATGCCCGTCAGTCGCGAGTGGTTCGCGCCGCCGGCCATCTCGGTGTAGGTGTACCCCACCTTCGGCGACGAGCCCGTCACCGCCCCGGCGTGCGACTGCCAGACCGCGGTGAGTTGCCCGAGGCCGTTGAACTCGCGCTTCACCTGGTTGACGATGGTGCCGCCGGACGCCGCGTCGTAACTCGTCACGAGGAACTGGTTGCCTTGCGAGTCGTAAGCGTAGTCGACTCGCCGGACTGCCCCATCGACGCCAGTCCCCAGGGTCGTGACGGCATCGCTGACGACCCGACCCAGCACGTCGTAGGTCAGCGTGTGGACGTTCCCGTTGCGGTCGGTCGCGGTGAGGGTTTGGCCCAGCGCGTTGACGGCGGTCGTTTCCTGTTCGCTGCTGCTCGCCGCGCCGGTGGTCGGGTCGGGCCACCTCGTCGCGCCGACGATGTCGTTCGAGGTGATGGTCGAACCCGTCGCGGGCGAAACCCCGTACACGGACTCGGTCGTCTGCCCGCCGCCGCCGGTGACGAGCGAGGTGAGGGAGTTCATCCCGGCCGGGCCGTAGCCGTACACGGTCGTCTTGTCGTCGGCGTCGGAAACGACCCCGTCGACGTAGTTCTGGATCGACTTCGCGGTGCGGCCCATCAGGTCATATTCTGTTCGCGATGTCAACCCGCGGGGGTCGGTCACGTCCTTCAACCGGCCCGCAGTGTCGTAGAGATAGCTCGTGACCAGCACCGTGTCGGACCGGGCCGGCACCGTGCCGGGCCGGGTGTACGCGGTGCCGCCGTTGGTGCCCACGTTCACCACATCGGTGGTCCGGTCCGCCTTGTCGTAATACGCCGTGCTGTAACTGACACGGGCGTTGACGCCGGTGGTCGGCGTGCCGAGCGCCCCCGTCCCGGTCGCGGTGTGGAACCGTTCCCGGCTCGTCGTGAGAATCCCATTCGAGTTCGCATCGTATGTATATTCTCCCTGTGACAGCACGATGTCACCGGTCACCGTGAAGGCGTCCGCGTAGGCCGTGTCGCCGCCGCCGTCGGTGACGAAGGAGACCGTCGTCCGCCCGACGCCGTCGAACTGTGCCTTCGACACCAGCCCGCCGGGCGAACTCGATTTGACGGTGTTTCCACGCGAATCGAACCACGACTGCGACACCAGACCCGTCGACGACACCGCGCCGGTCGAGGGGTCGACCGACCAGACCGTCGAGCGGAACGCCCGGCCCCAGGGGTCGTACTCGGCCGTCGACTTCGACCGCAACAAGGAAGAAGAGGGACGGTCCGGCACGCCATCATTGTTGGCATCGACGATGTTGACGCCGTCGCCGTCATAGGTCTCACTCGACAGTAATTCGCCGAGGTTGTTGTACTCGGAGTACGAGATCGGCCGGTTGACGCTCGCCGACTCGGTCGCCTCCACGCCGGACTTCGTGGCCACCGTGCGGTTCCGCCAGTCGAAGAACGACTGCGTCACCCGGTCCGCCGCCCCGCCGCCGGGGAACTCGGTCACTTTCGTCAGGTTGGAATCGCCGACCCCGCCGCCGTCGTACTGGTACTCGCGGACCTTGACCATGTCCGTGCCGGCGAGGTTGGTCACCGACCAGAACCCCGCCGTCGGCGTGTCGTCGGTGCCGACCCACTCCGACACCACTCGCCCCTGCCCGTCGTACTCGGTGCGGTAAATCGTCCCCGCCGCCGACACCGACTTGTTCGGCCGACCTTGCTTGTCATAATCCTGGGTAGTGCGATAGAAGTTGGTGTTGGCCACACCCACCGTCGGCGTCGCGACGGAATAGGTGATGCTCGTCAGGTCGAAGTAGGTGTCGGTGGCGACGGCTTGGCCGGCCGAATTCAGTTGGGTGCGGGTCCAACTCTCGATGTTGGCGATCGCCTCCGCCCCGGTCGGTCGGCCACTGCCATCAATCGTCGGGGCCGCGGACATGGTCAGCGAATCCACGAACCGGCCGTCGACGTCCCGCTTCGACACCTGCGTCGGCCCTGTCGGTTTGTTGGTGGCGGCGTCCCATCCCGCGTAGGTCCGCACTTCTCGACCCGCGTCCAGATACACCGTGTACGTGACGTTCCCCTTCGCATCCACCGACTTCGTCGTTCGTCCCTCGGTGTCATATTCGTAGGTTCGCGTCAGGTGCAACCCGCCACCCACTGGCGTCACCCACCCCGACGGCAGATTCGCAAAGGTGCTCGTCTGGGTCGTGTCCACGTCGGCAATCGTCTTGAGCAATGATCCCGTCGCCTGGTCGTACTGGTTGTAGGTCAGGAACCCGCCGGCATCCTTCGACCAGACGACCCGCCCGTCGGTGTCGAAGGCCACCGTCGAAGTCGCGGCCACGCCCGACCCATTTTGGGCGGTCGACACGGTCGGCATCGTGGTCGTGACGGAATACGCCTGCTGGGAGTCGGCGTACCAGTCGTAGGCGTAAGACGTGGTCCGCGCCCCGGTCCGGTCGTCGTTGGCGAACACCGTGTCGGTCGCGACGTGGTACGTCGTCAAGCCATTGGCCGTCCGCGACACGTAGGTCATGGACTCTTGCGGGATCGGCGTCCCGAACTCGCCGCGTTGGATCGACCAACCGTTCTGGTACCCCGCTGCCGACCCGTCCTGGGTTGGGGTGGCGGTGGTCAATCCCGCGTAGTCGTACAGGGTCACCAACCCCGCCGCGTCGCGAATGTACGGGCTGTTCGCCGCATGGTAATCCAGCAGATCGGGCAACGACTCGCTGTACCCACTCACCGCCGACGGTGCGTACATTGCCAGCACCCGGCCCGCCGAGTCGTACCGGTAGCCGGTGACCCATTCGAGTCCGCTGCCCGTTTCGACGCGAACCGAGACCAAGACCTGACCGAGGATATTCGTGTAAACAATGTTCTCGTTGCCGTCGGGCAGCGTCTCGGTGGTCTTCTGAACCCAGACGTTGTAGCCGGGTGACGAGCCGGCGGACGGGTTGGTCGCGTAGGCGAAGGCGAACTCCCCCTGCCCGCTCGAACAGACGGAGCAGCCCGCCGCCGACACGATCTCGCGGGTGACGCGCTGGGAACTGTCGAATTCAAAATACATCCCGGCATATTGCGCCAGTTGCGCGTCGGTCGCCGCGTCCGGGTCGCCGACCGCCGCGACGAACTGGTCGTACAGCGAGCCTTCGATCAGGTACTTCAGCCCGCCCTCGTACCCGTTGGCTTCGCTCGCGACGTAGTACCGGTAGTAGTCGGTGGTGACTTCCGCGCCGACGGAATCGGTGACGACCGCGCGTTTCAGGTCGCCGAGGTTGCCGTTCGCCTCGACCCCGTCGTAGTAGGTGTACGCCACCGAGCCGACCGTCACCCACGACCCGCCGTTGACCGATTCTTGAAGTGTCGCGGAACTGGCCTTGCCAGCATTCACCCCGCCCGACAGGTAGGCATAGGTTATCCGGTCGGCGGTCGGCAGCCCGTTCACGACGCCGGTGCGGGTGAGCGACAGCAACACGCCGGCGGAATCGTAGGCGTAGGTCGTCGTGCCGCCGCCGGGGTGGTCGACCGCCGTCACGCGACCGCGCAAGCCGGACGCCAGCGCGGTCGAAAAATCGTGGAAGGTGAAGACCTGACCGGTCGAGTCGATCAGGGTGAACGTCCCGGCATATGGGTCGGCGGTAAGCGTTTCCGTGCGTCCGGCGACCGCCGAGTACGACCCGTCCGGACGGCGGTCGAACCCGAGCGCGGTCGTCCCGTCGAACACCGCCCACACCCGCGACCCGTCGGTCGCGACGGTCAGCCGGGGGGCTTGGGCGACGACCCAGTTGTTCCCGAACGTCGAGCCGCCGAGCGCGTACTCGGGCCGGTTCGTCCAGGTGCGGCTCGCGCCCAGGGCGGGGAAGGACGGGGACGACAGGTCGTTCGACACGACGGTCGCGACGCCGTCGGCGTACCGCACCGGGGCCAGGGAGTCCGCGTCCGGGTTCGTCGGCGTTCCCCGCGACACCTTGAGCAGCGGCGGGCACGTGCTGAAATCCGTCTGGATGTCGAGGACGCTCTTTTTGACCGGCGGGTTCTTGACCGCGTACAGCTGCGTGTCGTCCACCCGCAGCCCGACCGGGTTCGGCGTCGTGCTCCCCGAGGCGAGCGGGTCGTTGCGAATTACGAAAGTCAGCGTGTTGACCCCAGCCTGCCAGCCGCCGGCGATGGTGAAGTCCGAGTAGGCTCGGAACCCTTCCACTCCCGAGCCGGGGTTCGGGCCGGGGCGGTGCAGGTTCAACGCGGTCCCGTTCAGGTAGACGTTCACGCCCTCGTTGTCCGCCGACCACCGCCCGCTCAACACGGCCGTGGATGCGACGTAGCCCGTCAGGTCGATCGTGGTTTGGAAGGTGTACGTCCCCGGTGCGGCCGAACCGTCCGCGTCGGCAGCCAGCGGCGCGATCCAGCGCGAGTTCGAGTCGTTCGCCACCCACGGCGGGAGCGGGTAGGCATTCCCCGGCACGACCTTCGTCGGCCCGACCATGCCCGGAACCGTCGAGGCGACGACCGTGTAGTGGGGGTCGATCCTGGTCGCCACCGCGTCCCACTCGACGCGCAAGCCGACCGGGTTGTCGCTCGTCCCGGCGTTCGTCACCCGGAATTCGATGGTGTTCGTGCCGACTGCGAGATAAGAGCCGCTCAGGGTGAACGGGACAAGACTGCCGAACGCTTCTGGACCGGCAAAAGTCACTCCGGTGTCGTTGCCGTTCACATAAATCCGGGCCGAGTTGTCTGCCGCCCACAACCCTGACAGCACCAGATTCGTCGGGTCGGTCACGGTTACGGTGGTGGTGAACGAGTAGACGCCCGGCGGTGCGTTGCCTTGGGAGTCGGCCGCAGCCGGTATCAGCCACGACGAACCGCTCGTGTCTCCCGCCCAAGGTGGAATCGGGAAGCCACCGACCGCCTTCCGAACTTTCGTTCCACCTGTGTACCCGCTCGGGGCGGAAGTCACCGCGAAGTTGCCGTCGCCGGCGAGGTCGGACAGCCCGGCCCCGGACGAGTTCAGCCCCGTGACCTTCGGCACGGACGAGTCGGGCAGCGGCTGCCCGAGCGCGTCGACCCCGGTGTTGAAGGCGACCCGCGGGACGGCGACCCGGACCGCCGGCAAGCCCGAGCCGGTCAGCCCGTCCACCCGCAGCCCCGTCGGCCCGCCCGCGTTCTGCACGACGAAGTCGAGGTCGTTGCGGCCGGGCCGGAAGCCGCTCGTCAGCGTAAAGGCCGTCAACGAGCCGAAGGTGCCCGCCGTGACGGTGACGCCGGTCGCCACCCCGTTGAGGTAAATTTCGGCGTAGTCGTCGGCCGCCCACCGACCCGACACGGTCGCGGACGCGGGGTCGATCTGGGACAGGTCGAAGGTCGTCCGGTAGACGAAGACGCCGGCCGCGGCGTTCCCGTCGCCGTCAGTCGCGGCCGGCACGACCCACCGCGAGGACGCATCGTTGCCGACCCACGGACCGATGGGGAACCCGTCGGCGACGACGGTGCGCGCCGCCCCCGGCATCAGCCCCGCGCCGTCGGCGTCGATCAGCCGGTAGTGCGGGTCGGTCGCGCTGTCGCCCAGCAGCGCGCCGTCCGCCGCCGTGCCGGTGTCGAACAGGGCGACCGGGAGGCGGACCGCCGGCACCCCCGCCCGGCCTCTCGCCGGCGGTAGTCGCGCAGGCGGAACAGGTCGGCGACGCGGTTCCAGGTGCGGGCGTACCGGGGGCGGGAAGTCATGGGGGACTCCGGGTGAGGGTCGGGTGGTGCCGAATGTGTGGGCAATGTTGCTGACGGTCGGGGCAAAAGGCAAGTGAATTTTTCGCGCTGCCCGGAAAGGGTGCCCCGAACGACATAAACAAATTTCACCTACTTGTCCCATCCGAACGGTCGGGAGTCAAGCGGCGTAGCCGCTCATTTTGACCTTTTGTTCGGGTCGGGAAAGCCGACTTTCACAGACAGACTGTTTATCGTCCTTGCGTGATAGTGGTCGCGAACTGCCAATTTGCGCTCATCACCTTCCCCACAACATTCCCGATGCGTCGCGCCTACATAGGGCGTGAACGAGCTCCACGTCCTCAACCTGGGTGCCGGCGTCCAGAGTACCGCCCTGTTCTTCCTCGCCCGCGAACCCGACGCCAAGTTGCGATTCGACATCGCGATCTTCGCCGACACCGGCGACGAGCCAGAAGCCGTCTACCGACACCTCGAACGCCTGCGGTCCCTCGGCGAGCCTGAAATCTGGGTGCGGTCGGCCGGGCGGCTCGGCGACGACCTGGTTCGCGGGCGGAATTCGACGGGCGGTCGGTTCGCGTCGATCCCGGCGTTCACGAAGGACGCGAGCGGGAAGGTCGGGATCGTGCGCCGGCAGTGTACGAAAGAGTACAAGATCGAAGTGGTGAACCGGGCGATCCGCCGCGAACGGCTCGGGCTGAAGCCGCGGCAGCGCGTTCCCAAGGACGTTCACGTCTTCCAGTACTTCGGGATCAGCACCGACGAAGCCGCCCGCGCCGAGCGGGGCAGGAAGCACTTCGCCGGTGTGCGGCACACGACACCCGTCTACCCCTTGATCGACTTGGGCTGGAGTCGTGCCGACTGCCTCGACTACCTCCGGACGAAACTGCCCGACGAGGTGCCGAAGTCGAGCTGCGTGTTTTGTCCGTACCGCACGAACCAATCGTGGCGACACCTGAAGGCCACGGACGCGGCGGGTTGGGAGCGGGCGGTCGAGGTCGACCGGGCGTTGCGGGACGACGCCAGCGCGTGTCGCCGGGGCTTCCGTCAGGAACTGTTCCTGCACCGTTCGTGCGTTCCGCTGGACGTGATCGACCTGGACGCGATTGCCCCGAATCGGCTCGACCCGATGACACAGGGCGAGTGCCACGGGATGTGTGGGAATTGAGGCAAAAAGTAGTGTGTGCAGCCAGATGAGAAAGGTAATTTGTGCAGGTCAGCCGAGCCATTTCTTGTCACAAAAACCTCATTGCGAACCAGTGCAGATCGCGCAGGAAACCCGCCCCACCTCCTGCACCAGTCTCCGAGCAACTACGCCGACCCGTTGAAAGTCGCCTTTCACTCCTTCGGTCGTGGCGGCTTCTTCGACCCGGCTGGAGAAACCGGCGCAACATCCAAAAATCGACGAAACGCCTCGCTCGGATCGACCCCGCACGCGACCGCCCATCTCGCGAATTCGCCCACGTCGACCCGCCGATTTCCCGTTTCGCAGTTGTGGACCCAGCTCTGCGGCTTGCCGAGTTTCGTGGCGATGTCGCGTTGCGTCAGCCCCGCCGCTTCCCGCAATTCCTTCAAGAATTCGGGGAGCGGCAGGTAGCCGGGGTCGTGCTGCGCCTTCGTCGCCATCGGGCGAGATTAAGCCGGCACGTCCTTGACACGAGTTCCGGATCAAGCCAGAATGGCGACACCATTTGAGTGTCAGCCTGGAGTTCGCCCATGAAGTCGCCTCGTCCCTGGTTCGCGCTCGGACTCGCTCTCACCCTTTCGACACTTCACGCCGCCGACGCACCGGAAACCGTCACCGTTGTCGCCGACGGAGCGGGATCAACGCCCGACGAGGCGACCCGTGACGCCATTCGGAATGCCGTTCGGCAAGTTGTTGGCGTGCTGATCGACTCGGAAACGCTGGTCAAGAACGATGATTTGATTTCCGACAAGGTGATCGCAGCGAGCAACGGGTTCGTCACCAAGTACGAGAAATTGAGCGAGAAGAAGGACGGCGGGCTGATCCGGGTTCGGGTCCGGGCGGTGGTGGAAAAGGGACGGGTCGCGAGTCGGCTCAAGGAAGCGAAGGTTATCACGACCGCCGTGGACGGCTCGTCACTCGCGGCGGAGAAAATGACGAAAGAAGATGCGAAAAAGAACGCCAAGGGACTGATCGCCAAGCAACTCGTCGGGTTCGAGAAATTGCTGAAAGCCGAGGTGGTCGGACGCCCCGCGCTGGACAAGGAAGGCACGCTCGTCGCCCAGGTCGCCGTCGGGGTCGACGAGGAACGGTATTTCGCGAAGGTCAAGGACTTGGAGGCGGTGCTGGACAAGGTCGCGGCGAAGAAGGACTCCGTTCTGGTGTCTCCCCAACCGGGCTTCGGCAGCAAGGAATTCCCCGTCCGGTCGCTGGGGCGTGAGTTTTACTTCGGTCATCACGGGTACAAGCCGGAAGCCGATCTCGAAGCGGCGACGGTTTGGGTCATGAACTTCGCGGACGCGAAGCGGACGAAACTGCGCTGGAACGTCTATCGCGTGGACGCATCGCTTGCCGACGCGGTGAAGCCGCTCGAGGGCGACTACACGGTGGAAGTGACGTTGACCGACGCGAACGGCAAGACCGTCGGCGTCGAGGAAATGCCACTCTACTCCCGTGGTGAATGGGAGCCACGCCGGTCGTCCAGTCGCATACACAGGACCAACGTGCGGGACTTCGACGGCTGGCTTCTAGTCAGCGCGTGGCAGGGGTTGGGCGAGTACGACCCGCGACTTCCGGTCGTCATCGCGACCGCCCCGTTTGCGATCTTCAAACAGGACGATCAAGTGTGCCGCCAAGCCGACCGGCTTCCGTATCTCGCAAAATTTCGCCTCACCGACACCGAACTCGCACGTTTGAAGTCCGCGACGTGCCGCATCGTGGTCAAGCCCTACAAGGACGAGTGATTTTTCCTCTTTCCCAGGTGTGCCATGTTTCGCCCGATTCTGACTGCCGCGTGTGCGTTGCTCGTGACCGCGCTTCCTGCCCGCGCCGACGACACCAAGAAGGCGATGGCGAAGATCGCCACCCTCGGGCCGGGCGTCCACGCGATCAAGACGGACAAACAGGGACGGATTGTTTCGTGTGTTGTCGTGGGGCAAGCCCGGATCAGCACGGTACTCGGAAAATCGAAAGGGCTTCAAGTCGCCCGCGACAAGGCACGGCTCGACGCCTCGGTGCAGTACACAAAGTGGCTGAACGAAAACGTCTCGGTCTTCGAGAGCAGCGAGGACGAAACGATTCTGTTCCTCGAAGGCCATGAAGCGAACGACGAGAAGGCGTTGAAAGAATCGGGCAAGGCGGTCGAGAAGACGACGAAGAAAATGCAATCGATATCGCAGGGGTTGGTGCGCGGTCTCCAGGTGTTGCACACCGAAGTGAGCGGCGACGACAAGACATTCACGATTGTCATGGGCTGGGACGCCAAGACCGCCGCGAAGGTCAAGGGGATTGCCGAAGCAGACGACGGGAAGCCCGACGAGCCGGCGAAGACGCCCAGGTCGAAGAAGCCGGATCAAATCGAGGACAGGTCGGTCACGTCGCCCGACGCCAAGAAGTTCCTCCCCTGAAACGCCTCCCCGGAGTCGCCCGTGTCCGCCTTCGTCGTCCTCGCGAGTCTCGCACTTGCCGAACCGCCACCCGCGAAAGTCGTCCTCGGCGGACCACGGAAGGTCGAGGCGACGGTCGACCGGCAGGGCGACGGGTGGAGCGTCAAAGTGCGGATGGTCGCGGTGAAGTCGTTCGACGCCGTGACAAATTCACGGCTCAACCGCGAAAAAGCCCGATCCTATGCGTTGCAGGCGTTGACGCGATTCCTGGTCGGGAAGGACACGGGCGAACTCGCGGTGTCGGGCGTCGAGGTGGTGAAGACCGGCACGGACGGTCAGTTCGACACCCTCGAACTGACCGTCCCGTGTGACCGCGTCACAATCGTCGAGAAGGAGCAGCATCCTCCGAAGACAACTGAACGTATCGCGTTCACGTCGACGTTGTTCACTCGAAAATCTGATCTGGAACGCACGATCACTTTCGTCTCGGACTTCCTGCTCGCCGACCTCGAACGACTGGCTCACGCCAAGGGTGAGTCATTCGACAACGGGATTGCCGACCTGGAAGAACGAGTGGACGCGGCGTTTGCGGTGATCACCAAAGAAATTGACGGCGAAAAATTACTGCTCAAACTCGAAGCGAACGAACTCCGCGAGGTGGCGGCAAAGCAGAAGGCACGTGTGTTCGACGCCCTGCGTGGGGCCGTCGCCCGCCATGACAAGCCGTCGAAACCCGCCGAGCCACCCCCAGCCGTCACGAAGGCATTCCGCGACATCGTGGTCGACCCGCCGTTCGATAGCGTTCTGTTCGCAAACGTGCTGCTGATGGAAACAACCGGTGCGAAGGTCGTCCGGCTTCCCGACGGCGGGCGGATGATCCTCGCGGTCGGCTCGACTGTGCTGAAGGTCGACACGCCGAAAGAACGCCTTCGCGCCGAGGTCGTTTGCCGAACGAAAGCCCTTGCCAGCCTCGTCGCCGAGAAGGAGGGCGTCCAGGTCGTGCGAGTCGAGACGCTGAAGGAAACGACAGTCGTGACGATCGATTCCGGCAAGGAAACGGCAAAGAGTGTCAGCGACTTCCTCCAGACGACGACGGCAAAAGTGGAAGGCATCGCGAAGGACATGCCGGTCGTCGGGCGGTGGAAGTCGAAAGACGGCACGGTCGCGTACCTCGCGGTCGGTGTGGTTCTCGGTGCGGAGAAGTGAGCAGCCTGCGATCCCAACCTGAAGTTACATCTCAAGGCGTTCAATCATGGTAGCCATCTGGCACTACTCGGACGGCGGGCAAAGACACGGCCCGGTCACGGCTGCCGAACTGAAGGCGATGGCTGACTCGGGCCGGCTGACTCCGGACAGTCTGGTGTGGAAGGACGGGATGTCCGAATGGAAGCCGGCGAAGAACGTCAAGGGTCTGTTCGCAGCAAAGCCCCAACCCGAAGATCGACCCTCGAAACCCGAAGATCGACCCTTGGAACACAAGCCGTCATCTTCGTCGTCGACTCGCAAAGTCATCCTCGCCATCGGTGCGGGGTTCGGCGGGTTGTTTGTTTTCTGTTGCGGCGGGTGTGCCGTCGTTTCGATCATTGGGCGACGCGATCCATCGCTAGCGAGTGAAATGCGTCCGACGGAAAACGATATCGAGCGGAATTCATCAGCAAACGATCACAAGCGATCGGACTCCAATAAGATCGACCCCAGCAAAGACATCGGAAAGAGTGCCGCATACGAAAATGCTTACAGGCAGTTGTATGGACTTGGGACTAGGCATGCGTCGCAATACAAGTCGACCGAGCATCCTGTGCAAAAAAAGCCTATAGAGACATCATGGAGAAGACAAATCGTGACCTGAAAGAAAGCCTGGAAAGCGGCAAGCCTCTCACTTTGCCCGATAGTTATGCACGTCAGGTTTCAGAAGGCAGACTGGATGGGTACCGTCAAGGACTTAGAGACGGAGGGGTTGCCATCGAGTAACAGAGTGGAAAGTGCGGGATGACATTCGCGAGTCAGCACAGGACTCGACGGAATATTATGACATCGCCCTGCGTTAATGACGCAGACATCGCAACGCCGATCTCGGGCGAACCCAAAACTTAATTTGTGCAGGTCTTTTTCGCCTGCATCGACTCGACTTCGTCGGCAACGCGCTGCTTCGCCCTGCGAACGTGTCCGGCGTCGATCTCCACGCCGAGAAACCGTCGACCGGTCCGCACGCACGCCCTAGCGATGTTGCCACTCCCGCAAAACGGGTCGACGACCAGGGAGCCGGCTGGCGTCAAACGCTCCAGCCACGTCAGCCAGGGGTGAACCGGCTGCTCCCAAGGGTGCGTATCGCCCGGCTTGTCGCTCGGCATCATGCTCACGTCGCTGATGCCCGAAATCTTCCGCCGCTTTCCCTTCGAGAACACCAGAACCGGACGCCACGCGGTTGAGATGCCCCCGAAAGTCGCGAACGAACTCCAGCCTCGTGGGTAAACGATGGCGAGAGTCCACACGTAGGTCAGCCCTGCCCTCCGCAGACGGTCGAGACGGTCGGGCAGGGTTGCCGTACCGCATTGGGCGACCAACAAGCCACCGGGTTCGAGGTGATCGAACGCGAAAGCCCCGAGCCAGTCGAAGTGGTCGCGTGCGCCGTCGCGGTCGGACCAGGGGCTGTCTGTCACAATCGTCGGAATCGACTTCGGAAACCCGAACTTCCGGTTGTCTGCGCACTTGATCTCAATCCCATCCGGCGTCGGGCAAGCATAATCCGGCGGCGGATCGACGTGCCGGCGGTCGGCGATCCGCAACACGCGGAGGAACCGGTCGATTGTTAGATTGTTGTCGCTGGCAGAGGTCAAACCGGCGGTTGCCTGCCAATTCGCGATCTGGATGTAGGTGCGGCACGTTCGCGGGGAGAATGGAAGCCGACGACACCACTCCAAAAAATTCCCGTGTCCGACCTCACGCTTCGCCTCGGCGAGCAGTTCGCCAATGGCTGCCGCGCGGTCGAGCGTCGGACGAAAGGAGAGACTGCCGTGTAGGTCGTGGATTCGCCGTTCGAGGTCGTCGATGAGTGGCATGGGGGGATCGGGTTCAGCAGCGAAAAATAGTTTGTGCAGGTTTTCGTAGCGGTTCGTCCTCGTGTGGCCAGATTGGAGACGGGAGTGAAAGGCGACTTTCACAAGTGAGCCATCCGGATCAAAAAAATCTTGCCCTGTCTCCAAAAAATCGAGTTGATCGACTCGTTTAGATTCTCAGCACTTGCTGGCACACTGTCGGGTTGGATTGGAGAGTTCAAACGGAGGACAAATGCGATCGAAAGACCTGCTCGGAAAGGGGATGTGGTATGTCACCGACGACGGGGAATCAGGACAACCGGAGTCGACGACTGCTCGCAAGATGCGACAACGTCCCCGGACACGATTGTCGCAGAATTCCGAAGGATTTACCCCCGACGGCAACCTGTGTCCTGCTACTACCAAGAGTGGCAAAAGGTCTGGCGGCGGATTCGGCTGGTGACGACGAGGGTACACACTCTCGTGTGCGGCGTGTGCGTGCCGACACCGTGATTCCGACTTACACAACTGAGCCGTCCGAACCTCGCGCGGCTCGGTTATCGCTTCTTCATCCGGCGTATAGCGGTCTGCACTCTTGTGGCCAGTTGAGAGTGAAAGGCGACTTTCACAAGTGAGCCATCCGAATCCTTGGATGGCTCATCGCCGAAGCAGACTTTCACTCGGCATCCACGACTGTCGTCTGGTAGTCGTACCACGCCCGGATCACCAGATGAACCAATCCTTCCGGCTGGTGATCCTGAAACCAGTCCGACAGCGTGAAAATGTCGTAGTTGCTGGCGGTGTCGCACGTCCACGATCCGACCTCGCCCGTCATGGTCGAAGTGTGGATTTTTGCCAGGAACGCAACGAGTTCGTCGCGGCGGACGAACGTCGCTAGGGTCGACAGCAACGGTTCGCCGACGAGTTTGCCTCGATAGTTCTCCACCCGCACGCGACCACTCGCCGGGTCGTACCTTGCCCCGGCGTTCTTCCACTGCCGGTAAAACCTCCGCCGGCGATTGATCGTCTCGAACTGCGTCTTGCCGCCCGCGCTCCCCCACACCACCCGACCCCATTTGCTGCGGGTCGGGTCTTGACACACCAGCGAAGGACGGCGGCTTCCATGAGGTCGGAGAAGGTCATCGTCGCCCCCTGGTCTGCGGTTGGACGATGACGTTCGTCGGGCAGCGCAGCCCCCAACGAGCGGGCGTTCGCGGAATCATTGGGTAGCGATGAACGGTTGCCACGAAGTAAAGCAGGTCGCCAGGAATGGGGCTATCGAGCCGGCGGTCCCGCCAGTGCTGGAGGTAGTCATTCAAACGGTTCATGATTAGCCTCGCAAAGAATGCTGGTGTTAAAAATCATGTAAGTATTCGTTGTTTGACTGAATGCCGTACTCCACCCGCAACGACATTCGTGCGGGATCGCAGAATCGCGTATTAACAAAATCTGTTGGCGAAAACTGACCCACCATTGTTGATGGGTCAGTCGAAAAAAAAGAGACAGTTACGACTTTGACTTCATCGGCGTCGACGGGACGGTCGGGACGGGTCGCACCGAGAGAGTCTTCATCTCGTTGAGACGCCGCTTGGCTTCCTTCTGCACCCGTGCTTCTTCGCGCTGCAACTCGTTGATCAGTTCCTTCAAGCATTCCTTTGCATTCTTCAACTCGGCGAATTGCGTCCGCGTCAGGGCGTCGAGAATCGGCAACAACTGGCGGAGGTCGATCTCCTGACGGAGCAGATACCGGGCAGAGTCCGCCGCACGAGAGGCAAGCCGGGACTTGGCGGGTTGCTGTTTGCCCTTCTCACCCTCACCCGCTTCTCGGGGCTGCTTCAGCAACTCCAGCCCGTCTTCCATCGTGGCGATCAGCCCTTTGTCGAACGACGGCTTGAGTGCGTCCCATCCTTGGGCAAAGCGGATGTAGCGGTTCGCGCCTTGATACGTTCCGATCCTGTGAAGCCCTTCCGCCTTCGCTTGCTTCAACAGTTCTTCAAGCAACCGCTTCGACCGACCTCGGAACTTGGCTTTCAGCGTCATGTAGATGCCATCAAGTTTCTGCCCGAGAGCGAGCGACCTTTCGACGCCGGAGACGCACTCGGCGTAGAGCGGACGGAGTTCGCTAATCCATTGCTTGGCGGTCTGGGGGTCAACGGAGAGGGCAACAACAGCGGGAACGGGGACGGTGGGGTCAGCAGACATGGGTGAGACTCCTTCGAGTTCCCCGAGCGGAATTCACTCGGGTTGTGAAGGAACTCTAGCATGAGATGTCTGAAGGTCAAAGAAAAATTAGATAGTAAGAATAGTCTAGACCGTAGGGGTATGGTTCGGTGAAGTGTAGATGGGGACGCAAAAGCGGATGGTGATACTTTCACCGTCTGTACTGGTACGGTTCCGGGTGAACCACGACGGCGAAGTCGACCCCGCCGTCGGCCATGCACTTCAGCAGGTGTTCCGGGGTGGCCGGGTCGGGCGGCGTGTAGGGGGCGTCCTTGTGGTACGGGAACCGGGCCGCATCTTTCCCGGCGAAGCAGTGGAGGTGCGTGTCCACGACCGGCGGGGCGGGGTCGGCGGCGGCGAGTCGGACCGGGCCGCCGAGCGCGGACGCGGCCGCCGAGGCGGCCAGGAACTGGCGACGGGTGGGCATGGCGGGCTTCTCCCAGGGTGTCCCGCCAGTCTACCCCGATTTCACCCGCCACGCGATGCCCCGAACCTCCGCCGGGCCGCGCGGTGTCCGTTCCCCGGCACCCGGCGTATCCTCTCCGGGTAGCCGCCCGACCCCGCGACCCGGACCCCGCCGATGTCCCTCGACTCCCTCGCCGACCTGGAACAGACGGCTCTCGCCGAGCTTCAGACCGCCGCCGACGAACCCGCCCTCGCCGGCTGGAAGACGCGGTACTTCGGCGACAGCGGCCGGATGACCGCCGCCCTCGGGCAACTGAAAGTCATCGCCAAGGACCAGCGGGCGGCCTACGGGAAGGAAGTCAACCGGGTCAAGGTCGCCCTCGAATCCGCCTACGAAACGGCCCACGCCGCCGCGAAGGAAGCGTCTCTCCTCGCCAGCCTGTCGGCGAACCCGCTCGACGTGACGCTCCCCGGCCGGCGGCGGTCCCGCGGCCGCATCCACCCCGCGACGCAGAGCCTCCGCCAGATTTTCGCGATCCTCACGGACATGGGCTTTCAGGTCTACCGCTCCCGGGAAGTCGAGACGGACGAGTACAACTTCGAGTTCCTGAACATGCCGCCGCACCACCCGGCGCGGGACATGTGGGACACGTTCTTCACGAACCAGCCGGGAACCATCCTCCGCACGCACACGTCGCCGGGGCAGATCCACGTCATGCGGGAGTTCGCGCCGAACCCGGTGCGGGTGATCCTGCCGGGGATGTGCTACCGGAACGAGGCGATCAGCACCCGCAGCGAAATCCAGTTCCTCCAGGTGGAAGGACTCGTCATCGGCGAGGGCGTCACGATGGCCGACCTGAAGGGGACGCTGACCGCGTTCGCCCGGCGGATGTTCGGCCCGGACCGGCAGGTCCGCATCCGGAGCAGCTACTTCCCGTTCACGGAGCCGAGCATTGAAGTGGACATCGACTGGCCGGCCGACGACCCGAACCGCGACCGGCTGACGAAGGGCACCGGCTGGCTCGAAATCCTCGGGGCGGGGATGGTTCACCCGACGGTCTTGCGCCACGGCGGGTACGACCCGGACAAGGTGACCGGGTTCGCCTTCGGCATGGGTCCGCAGCGGATGCTGATGCTCAAGCACGCGATCGACGACATCCGCCTGTTCTGGCAGAACGACCTCCGGTTCCTGCGGCAGTTCTGACCGGGGCACTGGGCTGCGAAGTTGGAGTGAACCGATGATGGGATCTTGGTCCCCTCATCGGTTCATCGTTTGAGTCAAGACTGGCCCTCGTAGAGAAATGGTTGCCTCGGGTCTTCTGCTTCTGAGACTGGTGGCGGAGGTGGCTCGGGCAGGCGGCCAGAGTAAGGACGCTCGCGAACCTCTTCTAATCGGAAGAATTTTGATTGGTTCAGGTCTCGCCGCGCGTATTCCTCGTTCTCGTAGCCCAGCAAACCAGTACCCGGTATCCAGGCATCTGCCGACCCGTCAGAGAAGACCCGAAGTCGTCCCCAACATCCATCGCACCATTTGCGATCGAAGTAGGATTCCGGGCTGACCAACCATTCTTCCTTGGCGAGTTGTTTGCCAACATAAAACTGGTCACGACCGATCGCGACTCGTCGCAACCAGTGCTGAATCAACCAGTATTTCTCCTCACGTCGCATGGGCCGGCCGAGGAGAGCGAGGTAACCATCCTCTCCTTCGTCCCAACTCTTCCAGAAGTTTTGCATCGCTTGATGATGGTGGCCGAGTTCCGGACCCATAAGGAAGTGCATGGATTCAGGAATCCACCCATCTACGGCGAAAGCCACCAAGTCCTCGAACGGGGGCCGTGGGTGAGGAGCCATGAACTGTTGGAATGCGCCCACGAGGCGGAGGAACTTCCAGTTGATCCCCGTGGTCACGCACCCGTAGATCGTCCCGACCGCGTTGCCGGCGCGCTGCTTGAACCGCTGCGCCCCGATCATCGCCGCGATGCACTGGCCGTACCCCTCGGCGATGTTGTCCCGCTTCGCCTCGAAGATCACGACCACCGGGGC
>CAYUHJ010000023.1:0-28971 GCA_964444365.1 uncultured Alcaligenaceae bacterium
GTCGGGGGGCGTCACCCGCGGACGCCCGTCACGGGCCGAAGTCGCCGGAGTACTTCTCCCGCATCGCGGCCCGGACCCTGGCCCGCTCGTCGTCGATCTGCTTCCACAGGCGGTTGCGGGAGTCGGTGTCGTCCTTGATGAGCCGCTGCTTCTTCAGGAAGATTTCCCCGGCGTTCGTCTGGGTGACCATCTGCCCGGTGCCGAACCCGCCCCAGCCCCAGCCCATCCCGTGCATGTGCGGGCTGACGACGGCGTACACCTTGTTGTCGAGCTCCTGCCCCTTCAGCGGCAGCCCGGCGAGGGACGCCGCCATCACGTGCAGCCGGGCCGCCGTGCCGCGGCCGAAGTCGACGACGGCCGGGTCGACGTTCAGCACGGACATCGACTCGATCCGGTTCGCGGCCGTCTCGTGCCAGAGGGCGGTGCGGCCGAGGTCGTCCAGGTTGACCCCCCGCCGGCGGAGGTTCTCGGTCTGCTGGTTCACCGCCCGGAAGTACCGCCGCGTCGCGTCCGGGCTGATCTGGTTCGGCACGACCGGCACGTCGTCCCCGATGCTGTGCAGCGGGATGCTGAAGATCGACAGCACCTTCGACAGGTCCGCGTCGCCGATCTTGAACGTCAGAATCACGGACCGGGCCTCGACCGTCGGGGTGGACCCGACCACGTCCTCGAGCATCGCGCCGTTCCGCTCCAGCACCTCGACGACCAGGTTCTTGAACGCCTCCGGCTTGAACCGGGGCTCGGCGCGGCCGTCGAACAGGATGCGGGCGTCGATGCCGTCGTTGCGGATGTTCGCGGTGAACCGCACGCCGCGCAGGCCCGTCAGGAACGTCTGGATGGCGGCCGCGTCCGGGTTGTCCTTCAGCGACGGGCTCAGCGCGACCAGCGCCCGCGCCTTCTTCTCCCCGATCAGGTCCGCGGTGTCGATCCCGACGAACACGTGGTTGGTGCGGCCGGACCGGAAGATGCTCTGGTTCATGTACACGCTCAGCGGCGACCGCCGGGAGTCCTTCGCGTGCCGGATCCACTTCCCGACGTCCGGCTTGTGGTCGGTCCGCATCGCCCCGACGACGTTGTCCGCGAGCGGGAACAGGTAGTTGACGTCGTCCGGGCAGGCGACGACCTCGTCCTCGCCGATGGTGGTGACTTCGCCGCCGTGCAGCTTCGCGAGCCGTTCGAGGTCGACCGCCTCCCGCAGCGGGACGACGGCCACGGTCGGGCCGAAGCCGGGGCGGGTCGGGGTGATCTCGGTGGCGAGCATGATCCGCTGGACCGACGGGTGGACGGGGATCGCCCCGGCGAGAAACTCCTTCGCGTCGGCCTTCCCCCAGCCCTCCCGCTCGGCCCGGGGGGACGCGAGCATCGCCCGGACGTTCAGCACGGCGACCGTGTTGAACTGGTCCGGCAGGAAGCGGGCCAGGTCTTCGGCGTCGACGGCGGCGGGGGCGGGCCGGGTCGCGGCGGCGGCGACCAGCAGGGCCAGGGCCAGGCGGGACATGAGGGGCTCCGGGTGGGATTTCGGCGATACCGTGAGGATACCAGCCGCGGGAACCGGGGAAAGCCCCGGCCGGCGGGTGGCCCGGCCGCTATCCTGTCCCGGACCGCGTCCCGCCGCCGAGGGTCGACCGTGTCCCCGAGAGTCCGCGTCCGCCGTCGCGTCCCCGTCCGATCGAAGTGGCGGGCAGTGCTGCCGTTCGCCGCGTTCGCGTTCTTCCTCGCCGCCTGGACGTGGGAGCTCCTCGCGGAGAACCCCGTCCCCCCGGAGGTGTCCGCCCTCATCCCGAACGAGTGGAAGTTCTGGCTGGCGAAGGGGCTGCACGTCGTCGGGTACGCCTTCCTCACCGGGCTGGCGGCGCTGCTGCCGGTCCCCCGGCTGTACTTCTGGCTGGCGGTGGCACTGCTGGCGCTGCACGGGGTCGCCACGGAAGTCGGGCAGACGTTCGTGAACGGCCGGCACGGGTCCGTCCGAGACGTCCTCCTGGACTGGGCCGGCGTGGGAATCGGGCTCGGGGTCGTCTGGGTCGTGCAGTGGTATCGCCGCGACCCCTACGCGTGGGATTAACCCGCACGACCGGCCCGGCTCGTTCGCCACCACTTCCCCAGGCCGGCGAGGCGGAACAATCGCTACCGCTCCTGCGTCCGGACTTTCTCGCGCCTCAGTCCGGATCGGTGCGAATCTTCCCGTTCGGGCCGCGGCCGCCGTCGAGTTGATTCCCCGCGGCGTTCGATGCCATTCCCGTCGGCGATTGTCCTGCCGACGGGCCGGGCCAGGAACGCCCGCGCCTCGGTCGCACGAAAAGGAGTTCGCACCACATGGCACGCACGTTCGCCACGGCGGGGGGCCTCGCCGTCCTGCTCGGCTGGGGGCTGACCGCCGGCGCTCAGGACGCCCCCCGGCCGCTCCCGACGGCCCCGGTCCTGCCGCCGGTGACGGCCCCGGCCGCCGGCCTGCCGATTCCGGTCCCCGACGCCGTCCCCGAGGAGGCCCCCGCCCGCCGGTCCGGGCTGGAGTCGCACTCGCTGCCCGCGGAAATCGCCGAAGACACCGCCGCCCCGTCCGCCCGCGGCTACGGCCCCACCGCCGTGGACGACGTCGGCTTCCTGAAGACGCTGCTGTCCGGCGTGCCCGCCATCGCCAACGGCACCATCCGCACGTTCGGTTGGCTCGAAGGCGGGTACACCGGGTCATCCACCGGCACCGGCCCGCTGTCGGTCCAGCCCCGGCAGAACCTGTACGGGAACGAGTTCATCGTCAACCAGATCGGCCTCGTGGTCCAGAAGCCGTTGAAGCAGGACCAGCTCGACTGGGGCTTCAACATCCGGTACTTCGCCGGGGCGGACGCGGCCCTCGGCCAGCCGCTGGGCGGGATCGACGACCCGCCCGGGAACGCCCGGTTCGGCCAGGACTTCCGCGACCTGTACGTGTCGGCCCACCTGCCCATCCTGACCGACGGCGGCGTGAACCTGAAGGTCGGGCGGATGAACTCCATCATCGGGTGGAACGGGTTCCTGGCCCCGTACCGGCCGTTTTACTCCAGCGACTACCAGTTCTTTTACTCGCAGGACGGCGCGTTCACCGGGGCCCTCGCCCAGCTCGTCGTCAACGACCAGCTGGACGTGTGGAGCGGGATGACGTTCGGGGCGAACACGTTCTTCACCAAGCGGAGCAGCAACTCGATCTGCTACATCGGCCAGGTCAACTACTGGCTGACGACCGAGAAGCGGACCCGCTTGACCGCGTCGACGCACCTCGGGCCGGACGCGATCTTCGCCGCGCCCGGGCTGAACGGGGACTTCGTCAGCATGTTCGAGCTGCGGGTCCAGCAGAACTGGAGCGAGAAGTTCACCCAGGTCGTGCAGTCCAACTTCGGGTGGGACACGAACACCGCCGTCGGAACGGGGTCGTGGTTCGGCATCTACACGGTCGGCATCTACCACCTGAACTGCGAGTGGGACGTGCTCGCCCGCGGCGAGTGGTTCCGCGACGTCCGGGGCACCCGGACCGGGACCGACACCGACTACTCCGAGGTGACGCTCGGCCTGAACTGGCACCCGAACGCGTGGCTGGAGCTCCGCCCGGAAATCCGCGGCGACTTCGCCGGCGCACCCGCCTACGGCAACAACGGGACCCGGACCGACCGCAACCAGCTGACGGGGGCGATGAGCTTCCTGATCAAGTTCTGATCCGGGGTCGGCGACCGAAGCGCCCGCGGCCGTCGAACCCCACCGGGGTTCGACGGCCGCGGGCATTGACTTGAGTGTCGATATCGACAGCGTATCTTGTCAGAGATGACGCTCTCTTGTGGCACCGGCCTCTGGCCGGTGCCGGCTCCACCGGCCAGAGGCCGGTGCCACAAATCAAAAAGTGCCGACGGAAAACACGTTGTCGATCGCGGTCGGCTCCTCACTCCGCGATCGCCGGGCGGGGAACCGCCTCGTAGTCCTTGGCCTTGGCGACCGGGTCGGCCTTCGCCTTCGTGCCCGGCATGATCTCGAACCGCGGGTCGAACTCGACGAACGTGGCCGCGAGCTTGGCCAGGACGGTCACGTCCCCGGCGACCTTCGCGGTGCCGTCCTTGATCTGGGCGTCGAGGGTCTTCGCCCCCGTCATCGTCTGTTCCAGGTCGGCCCGGTTGATCGTGAGGGCGAGGTCCGGCTGGGCGGCGACGAACCCCTTGATGTTGGTGAGGGTCGCGTTCTCCAGCTCGATCAGGAACTTGTCGCCGGTGTCCGGGGTGACGAGGTTGATGGTGAACCGCAGCCCATCGGCCTTGCGGCTGTCCATCCGGATGGCGAGGAAGTTGAGGAACATCTCGGTGGACATCGCGCGGATCACGTCCGGGCTGCTGGAGCTGGCCGTCGCGCCCGCGGGGATGCCGGCGCGGAGTTCGTAGGCGGCCGCGAGGAAGCTGTTCCGCAGCCCCGGGTTCTCCTGCTGGTAGCCGATCTGCTCGAGCACGTCCGCCAGCAGGTCCTTCGCCGGCTGGTTCTGCGGCTCGGCCTGGACGAGCTTGTTCAGCGGCTCCTGGGCGAGCCGGTAGTCCCCCGCGTCGTGCAGGGCCCGCGCCTTCGCCAGGATCTTCTCGGACCCGCCCATCATCTCCACGAACAGTTTCGCGGACTCGTGCTGCGGGGCGGGGATCAGCGTCGTCGGGTTGCAGTCCCAGAACCCGAGGTACCGCTGGACGACGCCCCGGCTGTTGTGCTCCGGGGACCCGTGGTACCCGCGGCAGTGCCACTGGGCGAGCAGGCTCTTCGGCAGCCGGTAGACGTTGTGGATCTCGTTGATCGTCACGCCCCGGTTCGCCAGGTGGAGTACCTGGTTGTTCATGTTCGCGTACAGGTCCCGCTGGGCGCGGAGCACTTCCTGAATCCGGGCGTTGCCCCACCGCGGCCAGTGGTGGGACGCGAACATCACCTCGGCCTCGACGCCGAACCGGTGCAGGGCCTCCGCGATGTACTTCGACCACCGCAGCGGGTCGCGGACCGGGGCCCCGCGGAGGGTGTAGATGTTGTGCAGCGTGGCCGTCACGTTCTCGGCCATCCACAGGGCCTTCAGGCCGGGGAGGTAGGTGTTCATCTCGGACGGGGCCTCGGTCCCCGGCGTGTTCTGGAAGACCATCTTCACGCCGTCCACCTCGAACTCCTCGACGTCCTTCTCGACGATCCGGGTCGGGGCGATGAGCCCGGTCGCGCCGGCCGAGCCCGCCTGCCCGAGCCCCTGGCCGACGAACCCGTAGGGGCTGGCGGGGAGCAGCATCCCGTACTGGTAGAACAGCCGCCGGTTCATGACGTTGCCGGCGTACACGTTCTCCGAGATGGTGTGGTCCAAAAAGTCCCGCGGGGCGATGACCGGAACCTTGCCGGCCCGGACGTCCTTCTCGTCGACGACCCCGCGGACCCCGCCCCAGTGGTCGACGTGCGAGTGCGAATAGATCACCGCGGAGACGGGCAGCTTGGCCCCGACGTGCTCCTGGAACAGGGCCCACGCGGCGCGGGCCGTCTCCGCGCTGACCATCACGTCGTACACGATCCAGCCGGTCTTGCCCCGGATGAACGTGATGTTCGCGAGGTCGAAGCCCCGCACCTGATAGATGCCGGGGACGACCTCGTACAGCCCGTAGTTGTTGTTCAACACGGACTGGCGGAGCAGCGACGGGTGGACGCTGTCGAACTCGGCCTGCTTCTCCAGGAACTGGAACCGGGCCATGTCCCAGGCCGTGTGCCCGGCGTCGGCGGGGATCTTGAGCGGCTTCATCGGGGCGAGGAAGCCCTTCTTCTGCTCGTCGAGGTCGCGCCGGTCCGCGAGCGGCAGCGCCTCCTTCGCCTTCTTCAGGACCTCGGCCGTGAACTTCGACGGGGCCTTCCCCTTGGGGTGGAAGTGGCCCGGCACCGGGGCGGGCGTCGGGGCGGGCTCCTCCCCGCGGGCGGGGGAATCGTCGAGCAGGCCGCCGGTGACGGCGAACGCGGTCCCCGCCGCCGGGAGGGACCGGATGAACTCGCGACGGGTCGTCATGGGGGGCTCCGGAAGGGACGGCGGGCGGTCACCCGGGCTGCCCGACGGGTTTGGAGAACCAGTGGTTGGACGAGAGGTCGGTCGAGTCGAGCAGCCACGGCCGGGCGGCCGGCCCGCCGGTCCACTCGCCGGCGACGCGCATCGCGGTCCGGACGAGGTCGGTCGTGACCGGGCCGGGGTGGCCGACCCAGCGGACGCAGCTCGCGCCTTCGCCCAGGCGGAACACCGCCCGCCGGGTGCCCGGCTCCGCCGCCGCGAGCGATTCGGGCAGCGGCCCGGCGACGAACAGGCTTGCGGCCGCGAGTTCGCCGCCGAAGTACCACGCGGCGGTCGCGGCGTCCCACGGGCCGTCCCACCGGAACCGGTCGCGGTAGACGAGGTGCCCGTCCCGCCGGGCTTCGAAGTCCTGGACGATCCGGTCGAACCGGAACCGCTCGGACAGGACGCCGCGGTCGTACCGGCCGGCGAGCCAGATGTCCCCCCAGATCATCTTCGCGGTGGGCGCGAGGTTCACCCGGCCGCGCTGGTAGAAGCGGCTCCCGTGGTACGGGATCGTCGGCCCCGGCAGCACGACCAGGACCGCGTCGTCCTCGACCGTCACGGCCCAGTTCTGGGCGGCGAAACTCTGCCCCGCGGGGTGGACCCGCGACGCGGCCTGGCCCGTGACGACGGCGCGGGTGCCGGTCCGGGCGACGACCTCGTACAGGTGCCCGTCCCCGTCCATCAGCCCGGTGGTCAGGGTGATGAGGTACAGCAGCGAGGCGGGCTCGCGGTCGAAGTCGAACGACGGGAGCACCCGGAGCGGGATCTGCTGGTACAGCGTCCCGACCCGGGTCACGTCGCCGTCGCGGACGAGTTCGATCCGGGCCCCGCCGACGCGGGCGGCCGGGTCGCCGGTCGCCTCCAGGCCGCGGAACTCGGGGGGCGTTACGAACTCGGCACGTGTGATGCCAGCTGCTCCCGGACCCACGCGACCACCTCCTGGATGCCCTGCTTCTGCCGCAGGCTGACCATCACGAAGGGCCGCTCGCCCCGCATCTTCAAACTGTCCCGCCTCATCACGTCCAGGTCCGCGCCGACGTGCGGGGCGAGGTCGATCTTGTTGATCATGAGCAAGTCGCTGTTGCAAATCCCCGGCCCTCCCTTGCGGGGGATCTTGTCCCCCTCGGCCACGTCGATGACGAAGATGAACTTGTCCGCGAGTTCCCGGGAGAAGACCGCCGTCAGGTTGTCGCCGCCGGACTCGACGATGACCATCTGCAGTTGCGGGATCTGCCGCTGGAAGTTGCCGACCGCGCTGAGGTTCGCGCTGGCGTCGTCGCGGATGGCCGTGTGCGGGCACCCGCCGGTCTGCACGCCGACGATCCGCTCCAGCGGAAGGGCTTCCCGCCGGGACAGGAACTCGGCGTCCTCGTGCGTGTAGATGTCGTTGGTGATGACCGCGAGGTTGATCTCGGGCCACAGCTCCTTGCACAGCGTCTCGACGAGGGCCGTCTTCCCCGACCCGACCGGGCCGGCGATGCCGAGCGTGAACACCTTCCGCTTCGACCCCGCGTACCGGGCGGGGCCGGCGTGACCGGTGTGGTCGTGCGTGTGGGCGTGGCCGTGCGGGTCGCGGTGGAAGGCGACGCGGGTCCGGGGCCGCTGCCGGCGGGACGGCGTGCCGAGCGAGCCGTCGGTCGGCTCAGGAACGGAACATTCGGGCATACAGAAGAGTTTGCTCATCGCAAAGGACCTCGTAAAAGGGGCAGCCGGCACCGGCCGCCTCGACCGGGCGGGCGACGGTGTCCGCGGCCAGCGCGTGAATGTCGTCGTGCAGGTACGCGAGCACCTGCTGGCCGTGCGTGTGGCCGACCGGGATCGCCCGGACGCCGGCCGCGATCATCCCGATCGCGGCCTGGTGCAGGTACGCCGTCAGCACCTCCGCGGGTTCGGCCCCGGCGACGGCCCCGAGCAGCCCGAACGCGACCGAGTGGTGCCACCCGGTCACCCCCGCGTAGGGTTGCAGCCCCGCCGCGGACCACGACCACGTCTGGCCGAGTTCGACCAGCTGCTCGCCCATCTCCCGGCTGGCGGTCCGGATCGACGGCGGCAGGATCGACACGTCCGCCAGGTGATTCAGGCCCGCGATGTCGTCCGGCGTGCCGGCCCGGTGCGCCCGGCACGCCGCCGCCGCGAGCACCCCGTCGAGCGGGGCCAGGCAGGTGCGGAGCCAGCGGGACGTCCAGTTCTCCAGCGTCTCGGGGCCGTTGACCAGCCCCTTCGCGATGGCCGCCTCGAGCCCCCACGAGTGGGTGTAGCCACTGATGGGGAGCGCGGAGTCCGAGATTTGCAGCAAGCGGACGTTCATGGGGAGTTCAAACGCCGGCCGATCCGGGGGGGGCCGACCTGTCGTTGCCCGGTGAAGAGAGAGGTCACACGCGGAGCGTGTGACCCACAGGACCGTTAGAACAGGAAGTACCGCTGGGTCATCGGCAGGGTCTTGACCGGCTCGCTGTACACCCGCTGGCCGTCGACCGTCACCTGATAGGTTTCCGGGTCGATCTTGATCTTCGGGGTCGCCTCGTTCCGCTTCATGTCCTTCTTGCCGATCTTCCGGCAGCCCTTGACCGCCTGGATCTCGCGGCGGAGGCCGTACCGCTCGGCGACCTTCTTGTCGACCGCGGACTGCGACAGGAACGTGATGCACGACCCGGCCAGGGCCCCGCCGAAGGCGGCGAACTGCGGCCGCATGTGGACCGGCTGCGGGGTCGCGATGCTCGCGTTCGGGTCGCCCATCTGGGCGTTCACGATGATCCCGCCCTTGACGACGAGGAACGGCTTCACCCCGAAGTACGCCGGCTCGTAGATCACGAGGTCCGCGAGCTTGCCGGCCTCGATGCTGCCGACGTGGTCCGCGATCCCGTGGGCGATCGCCGGGTTGATCGTGTACTTGGCCACGTACCGCTTGACCCGCTCGTTGTCGTTCCGCGACGAGTCGCCGGCCGCGGGGCCGAACTGGACCTTCATCTTGTGGGCGGTCTGCCACGTCCGCAGGATCGCCTCCCCGATCCGGCCCATCGCCTGCGAGTCCGAACTCATGATGCTGATGATGCCGCGGTCGTGGAACACGTCTTCCGCGCCGATCGTCTCGGCCCGGATGCGGCTCTCGGCGAACGCCACGTCTTCGGGGATGTTCCGCGACAGGTGGTGGCAGACCATCAGCATGTCGAGGTGTTCGTCGATCGTGTTGACGGTGAACGGCCGGGTCGGGTTCGTGCTCGCCGGCAGGACGTTCGGCTCCCCGGCGATCTTCATGATGTCCGGGGCGTGGCCGCCGCCGGCCCCTTCCGTGTGGAAGCTGTGGATCGTCCGGCCCTTGAACGCCGCGATCGTGTCGTCCAGGAACCCGGACTCGTTCAGCGTGTCCGTGTGGATCGCGATCTGGATGTCGTACTCGTCCGCGACCGTCAGGCTGGTGTCGATCACGGACGGCGTCGTGCCCCAGTCCTCGTGCAGCTTCAGCGCACAGGCCCCGGCGTCGATCATGTCCACGAGCGGCTTGCCGAGGGCGCTGTTCCCCTTGCCCATCACGCCGACGTTGATCGGCAGCCCCTCGAACGCCTGGAGCATCCGCATGACGTTCCACGGGCCGGGCGTGCAGGTCGTCGCCCAGGTGCCGGTGGACGAACCCGTCCCGCCGCCGATCAGCGTCGTGACCCCGCTGGCGAGGGCCACGTCGATCTGCTGCGGGCAGATGAAGTGGATGTGGGTGTCGATCCCGCCGGCGGTGACGATCTTCCCCTCGCCGGCGATCACGTCCGTGGCCGGGCCGATGACGATCCGCGGGTCGATGCCGCACTGCGTCAGCGGGTTCCCGGACTTCCCGACGGCGACGATCCGCCCCTCGCGGATGCCGATGTCCCCCTTCACGATGCCCCAGTGGTCGATGATGATCGCGTTCGTGATGACGAGGTCGCAGTGCTTGGGGCTCATCGGCTCTTCGAGGGCGCACTGGTCCTGGCCGTCGCGGATGGACTTGCCGCCGCCGAAGATCGACTCCTCGCCGTAGTCGCCGTAGTGCTCTTCGATCTCGATGACGAGTTCCGTGTCCGCGAGGCGGATGCGGTCGCCCTTGGTCGGCCCGTACTTCTTCGCGTAGGCCTTCCGGGAAATGTTCACGCTCATCGGGTGGTGCCTCGGCCGGTGGTGTTTTGGGGGGGGTGGCGGGCGGGGCCGCCGGGGGTTACTTCTTCTTCTCGTCGGCCGGCTTGTGGCCGTAGCCCTGTTCGATGCACCGCTTGATGCTGACCTCGCGGGTGTACGGGTCGTCGAGGCGGCCGTCGACCAGGTCGTTGAACCCGTACACGACCCGCCGGCCGCCGTACGGGACCAGCGTCACTTCCTTCGTGTCGCCCGGCTCGAACCGGACGGACGTCCCGCTCGGCAGGTCGAGCCGCATCCCGTAGGCTTTCGTCCGGTCGAACACGAGGGCCTTGTTCGTCTCGAAGAAGTGGTAGTGCGCCCCGATCTGGATCGGCCGGTCGCCGGTGTTGTTGACGGTGATCGTGACCGCGGGCCGGCCGGGGTTCAGTTCCAGGTCCGGCCCGTCGAAGAAGTATTCGCCCGGCACCATGTTCGTACTCCGTGTGTGGGGGTGGAAGCGGCGGCGGCCGCGGTCAGCGGATCGGGTCGTGGACGGTGACGAGCTTGCTGCCGTCCGGGAACGTCGGCTCGACCTGGATCATCGAGATCATCTCGGGCACGCCGTCCATCACGTCGGCCTTCTTCAGGATCTCGCGGCCCTGGCTCATGATCTCGGCGACGGTCTTCCCCTCCCGCGCCCACTCCATGAGCTGGGCGGTGATGAGGGCGGTCGCCTCCGGGACGTTCAGCTTCAGCCCGCGGGCCTTGCGGTCCTTGGCGACCAGCGCCGCGGTGTAGATCAGCAGTTTGTCGCGCTCTTGCGGGGACAGCATCATGGTCCAGACTCCGGGGGTGAACGTTCGGCAGGGGGAGACCGACTCGCCCGCTACTTGGACGGGGACGGGCCGAACAGCCGGGATTCCAGGCGTTCGAGCCCCAACACGATCCACGCGGCCAACACGAACGGCGCGGTCAGGGCGGGCAGCCCCAGCCGGGGGACCAGCTCGGTCAGGGGGACCGACAGGAACACGCCCACCAGCGGGGCGACGAGCGACCGGCGGTTCAGGAACAGGGCGACCGCCACCAGCGTCGCGTTGTACCCGAACAGCCCGAGGGTGACGGTGTCCGCCTGCGACCGCGGGATCAGCTTCTCGGGGTCGATGGCCTGCATCCCGGCGGCGACGTGGTAGTTCGCCACCAGCATCCCGACGACCGACCCGACCACGACCCAGATCGCGTGCGGCCGGTCGTTCACCGCGATGCCGACCACGAACAGGACGCCGGTCCAGATGCTCGCCTGGAACATCACCTGCCCGACCCCGTGGGCGACCGCTTCGACGAAAGCCCCGAACGGCGGGTTCGGCACGAGCGTCGGGTAGTCCCCGCCGATCGGCACCGCCCCGATCACCGGGCCGAGGAAGAAGACGCCCCACGTCACGACGATGAACGGGGCCGTGTACGTCGGGAACGGGACGTGCGTCCGCACGAGCCGCGTCAGGAAGGTCGCGAGGACGCTCCCGACGACCAGCAGGGAGATCGAGCCGACGCCGGGCTCGAAGAAGAACAGCGTGCCGATGCCGACGAGGGCCGGGTTGAAGCCGTGAATCCCGGCGAGAACTTCGCCCTTGTCGAACTTCGCGAACCAGGCGACCGCGGTGCCGATGGCCGCCCCGACGACGATCCCCGCCGCCAGGACCGGGATGCTCAGGGCAATCCCCAGGACGAACAGGGCCCCGGTGAGGGCGCTCTCCTGGAACATGACCTGCCCGATGCCGCGGAACACGACGAGGACGGGCAGGGGAACGGCCACGGGCGTGGCCGCCGGTGCGGTGGTGCTCACAAATCCCCACTGACGGGAGGAGGCTTCGCGGAACCGGGAGGGAAGCGGCCGGGTTACTTCGCCGGCTCGAACGGCAGCGCGGACTTGTGGACGATCAGCCGCAGCTTCCCGTCCGCGCACCGGCGGAAGGCGAAGGTCTTGTCGACCATCACCTCGTCCCCCTTGCTGTTCGTCAGGTAGACGTTGCCCATCGTGATGGCGATGTCGCCGTGGATCTGAACGCCGTTCTCGGCGGCGTTGTTGTCGTACCGGACCTTCACCCACTTCTTCAGGGCGAACCCGGTGTCGTTCGGGAAGGCCGGGTCGCCGCCCACGAAGTACGCCAGGGCCCCGGCCTTGGTCGGGCGGAACGTGTCCTTGCCGGACGCGAGCGTCGGCTTGAAGAACACCTTGCCCCCCTCGTAGTCGTAGGCGTCGTCGATGATCTTGGACGCGGTCGCCTTGTAGTCCCCGCCCTCGGCGTACACCTTGCCGATCTTGACGAGCCCGTCGCACCACGCCTGCTGGGCCGCGTTCACTTCCTCTTCGGTGATCGGCTTCTTGGCCTTCGGCTCGTCGGCGGCCGCGAACAGGGCCGGGAAGCCGAGTGCCGCCGCGACGAGCAGGCCGCCGAGGCGGGGGGTCGAACGTCCAGTCATGACGGGGTCTCCGGGCGGATGGGTAACACGATCCGAGGGAACATGTTACGGAACATGCTCATCAAGTGACGATGCGACTGTTGTTTCGGATATGTTAGTCCGGAAGCGGGGTGCGACAACGCGCGAAAGGGGTAAACCGGGAAAGAATTCGCCGCCTGTCGGGAAAGCCGACGCTCAAATGCGTGGATTAGAAGTAGAGCTGGCACCGCGTCCAGAACAGGTCCGTCGACTTCTGAAAGTCCCCCGGCCGGTACTGCACCGGGCTGCCAAACTCGCCGTGGAGCCAGAACGTCGAGATTTTCGTGTACTCGTTCAGGTACCAGTTCAGGCCGAGTTCCACCGTCGTCGCCTTGTTCGACCACAGGGCCGGGTTCGCGAACCCGCCGGCGAACACGGACTCCCCGGCGGTCAGCTGGCTGACCCGCCCCGCGAGTTCCCACGCCCCGAACCCGCGCTCGTCGTCCTTGTCCACGGGCACGAGCGACCGCAGCGGCTTGACCCGCGTCCGCCGCTCGACGTGCTCCCCGGTCAGGAAGTAGCCGGCCGCGACGAAGAAGCCGCCGAACGGCACCCGGACCTCGTTCGGGTTCGCCGCCGAGGCGTACCCGCCGTACCCGTACTGCCACTCGCCGATGACCGACAGGCTGTTGTAGAAGTACGCCGAGTGGACCGACCCGATGACCCGGTCCCCCCGCTCGACGGTGCCGGGGTTGAAGATCAGGAACGGGACGGTCGCGATGCTCGGGGTGTTCGTGTCCGGCGACCCGGCCCCGATCCGGAGCGTGGCCGGGGACGGGTTCTGGTCCTGCCGGCCGTAGGCGACCGACGTCCCCACGTTCAGGAACCGGGCGAACCGCAGCGTCCCGGACTCCTGGAACGGCCGGGCGTTCACGTACCCGACCACGTCCACCCCGTTGTTCTGGCTCTCGAACGAGTTCCGCCCGCCGTTGAACACCCCGACCGCGTAGTCGACCCGCTTGTCCAGCAGGTACCCCCACGCCATCGCCCCGATCTGCCGGTTCAGGCTCAGGTTCGTCGTGAACAGCGACCGCTCCGGGGTGAGCAGCCAGTAGTTCGACACCGCGAACTGGTCGTAGGTCAGCGGGGTGAAGAACCGGCCGACCCGCACCTCGAGCCGGTCGTCGAAGTGGAAGTTCAGGTAGGCGTTCAGGATGTTGATGTTGTTCACCCCGCGGTTGATCGACAGCTCGTACTCGATCGGCTTGGTGATGTGGCCGTTGAAGAAGATCCGCTGCCGGGGCAGGAAGAACCCGCTGTTCGCCGGCAGCTGGTTGTCCTGCGCCCACACCCGGCTGTCGATCTGGGACTCGTAGTGGATCTGGAGCTGGAACCGCTCGTCCTCGCTTTCGAGGCGGAACCCCGGCCCGAAGCTCGCCCGCAGGGGGTATCGGCCCTTCGGCTTGGCGGCCCCGTCCGGGTAGCCGGGCGGCGGCGTGAACGGGGCGAACAGCCCTTCCGTGTAGTCCGGGACCGGCGACGGGCTGTCGATCCGCGAGATGCCCTCGTTCGGGGCGGCCGCCGGGTCGGGGTCGGGCGGCACGTCCGGCAGCCGGGTCCGCAGCCGCTCCAGTTCCTCGGCCTGCTTCCGGTTCGACTCTTCCAGCGCCCGCAAGCGGTCCGCGACCGACTCCGGACCGGCGGGCGGAGCCGACGCCGGCGGCTGCGCGACGGCGACCGCGGGAATCAGACCCAGCAGGCAGAGCCACACGCGGCGCGGACGCATTCCCATCCCCTCCCCGCCCGGCGGGGCCGGGCGGCACGGGTCGACACGCAGGTATTCGGGCACAGATCGGCCGCGTATACCCGTGCCCCGTGGCGGGGGAAAGCCCAATCGGACGCCCGCGAACGGGGCAGGTCAGTGGCCGGGCGGCTTGCCGGACTCGGCCAGATCGAAGGACACCATCACGAACGGGTCCGGGTCCTCGGCCCCGCCGACGGCGCGGTACAGCCGGCGGGCGGCCGCGTTGTCGACCTCCGTCCCGACCCACCCGGCCACGCACCCGACCTCCCGGCCCCGCGCGAACAGCGCCCGCAACAGCCGCCGGCCGACGCCCCGGTTCTGGAACGCCGGAGCCACCCCGACCTCGTTCACCCACAGTTCGGGCGGCTTGTCCGGGTGGACGTAGTGGACCCCGGACGCCATCCCGACGACGACCCCGTCTGCGATGGCGACGGCCAGATGATGCCGCGGGTCGGCCAGGAACTCCGCCGCCCACCGCGCATCGACCGGCCCGTCGAACACGTCGTCCGCCACGGCCGCCAGCACCGCCCCGTCCCCCAGCCCGAGCACCCGCACGGTGATGTCCACGCCCCCAGCCCTTCGCAGTGGGATGAATACGCGACGAACTTGTGCTGCCTGAACACTAATCACGATTCCGGCGAACGCCACTCGCGGCCGAACTTCACCAACTCGTATCCGAACGGCGCTGCGACGTAGGCCATCAGCGATTCGCCTTCGCCCAAAAAGATGATGTCACCCAACTTGCTTGAGTAAAGGTCTATCGCGTGCTCGACCGAGTCGGCGTCCAATGTGAGAAGTTGCTGATATTCGTCAGGAAAAACCGCACCTCGCATGTCCGTGAGCGAGCGGGGCCGCCAGCTCTTGTAACCCTCTGCTCGATTCCACCGGTAGACCACGGCCTTCATTCACTCCCTCACGATGTGAACGGATCAGGCGAGTACGCGGCCGACTCACTTCCCCGCGCCTTCCCCCGGTTTGCGGAACAGGTCCGCGATCGGGACGGCGAAGCCCGGCAGGATGCCGTCGGCGCTGAGGGTGTCGGTCGACCGCAGGAACGCCACGCCGTCGGGGCGGTGGGCGTAGATGGTTCGGGTTTCGGGCTCGACGACCCACACGGTTCGCACGCCGGCGGACAGCCACTGGTCCCGCTTCACGGCGACGTCCGTGAAGAAGTCGGTCGGCGAGATCACCTCCGCGACGAGGTCGGGGACGACGGTGCAATAGCCTTCGTCCACGTAGGTTTCGACCGGCATCCGGGCGAGGGAGATGTACGCCGCGTCCGGCTTGCGGACCCGGCCGGGGGCGTCGGCGAAGCAGCGGAACGGCGTGTCCGCGGGGAAGGCCCAGCCGGCGTCCGTCTCGCGGATGTAGGCCCGGAGCGCGTAGTAGATTTCGCCGCCGATCCGACTCGATTCGGTTCCCACGCTCGTCTCCTTCAGGTGGCCGTCGAGGAGTTCGTACCCGGCCCCGCCGTCGGGCAGGCGGAGCAGGTCTTCCGGCGTCAGGAGCTTCCGTTCGGGGGCAATCGCGGTCGCGGACATGGCCGTCTCCGTCAGGGGTTCGCACGACAGTTTACCACCGATTCGCCCGGTCCGAAACGGCACGACCCCAGGGGGCGGCCCCTGGGGTCGTGCCGTTTCGGACGGACCTCGGTCACTTGTTCCCGCCGGGGTTCTGCCCGCCGAGGCTCTGGAAGTATTCCTTCACGGCGTCCCGAGCGTCGCGCGGCAGCCGCTGGGAGTCGGCGGCGACGGGGGCTTCTTGCACGGCCTCGCGGATCTCCTTGCCGAACTCGGCGGTCGTCTTCTTGTTGAACGCCGGGCCGCGGGTCGCGCCGCCGTAAGACTTCTTCCCGGTGGGGTCGAACAGGCCCTTGATCCGCTCGTCCTGGGACGAGGTTTTGGCGTCCTCGTTGATGGGCCGCTTGCCCTCGCCGACGCCGCCGTCGTTGGGCTGGTCGGTGTCCCCCTTGCCCTTGCCCTTCCCTTGCCCCGGCCCTTCGCACGCCTTGCAGGCCTTTTCCTTCTCGGCCTTCAGCCGTTGCAGGTACTCTTGGGCGTCCTCGAGGTCCTTGAGCTCCCCTTCAGTCTCCTTGATCCGGTCGCCGACCTTTTCGAGTTCGCGGGACAGTTCGTCGAGGTCGCCCTTCTCGGCGGCCTGCTGGGCGCGCTTCAACGACTGGGCGAGGTCCTGGAGCGCCTCGGACGATTCCTTCGTTTCGGACTGCGTCTTTTCGAGTTCCCGTTCGAGGGACTCGGCGTCGCGGCCTTCCTGCTTCGCCTTGTCGATGAGTTTTTTCAGTTCCTCTTCCCGCTCCTTGTTGCGGGACAGCTTTTCGACCTCGTCCTTCATCTTGTCGAGTTGCCTGGCCAGCTTTTCCTGGTCCTTCTTGTCGAGGTCCTTGTTCTTCGCCTTCTTGCGAAGCTCGTCCACCTCGTCCTTCGCCTTCTTGAGGTCGCTCTTGGCGAGGGCGTCGTTCAGCCCCTTGGCGGGGCCGTCGGAAAAATCCTTGTCCTTGGTCAGCTTGTCGAGCTGCGCGAGTTGCTTTTCCATCTGCGAGAGCTTTTCGAGCTTCTCGCGGCTGAACTCTTTTAGCTTCTCTTCCATCTTGGTGGCTTCCGTCACCTTCTCGCGCTGCTTCTCCGGCGTGTCGGCGAACGGGTCCTTGGCCCACTTCTCGGCGAGCTTGTCGAGTTCGGTTTCGAGGTCCTTCATCTTCTCGGACTTCGCCCCGCGGTCGAGTTCGTCCGGGGCCTTGGGCTTCGAGAACGGGACGGCCTTCTTCTGGGGGTTCGCGGCGATCTTCGCGGCGTCGCTGGCCTTCTTGGCGGCGGGGTCGTCTTCGCCCGCTTGAACGCGGGCGGGGTCCGGGTGGTAGAGGAACGCGGCGGCCACGAGGCACCCGGCCAGTGCCGGCACCGTCAGGGCGTGCCAGCGGACCCGGACCGGGAACCGGTCCGCCACCTTCAGCGGGGCGATCTTCGCGGCGGCGTCCGCAACGACCGCCTGCCCCGCGGGGGTGGAGGCGTCCCGCTCGGCGAGCGTCAGCGCGGTCGTGACCCGTTCCCGCAGCCCGAACAGCGTGTCGATTTCGAGGGCGGTGGCTTCCCGCGTCGGGGTCGACCGCACTGCCCGCCAGACGGCGGCGGCCGTCCCGAGTGCGGCGGCCCCGGCCACGACGGCCCACTTCGACCACGCCGGCGGCGACTCCAGCACCCACGGCTCCGCGAACAGCCACCCGAGCCCGACGCCGAGGCCGACGGCCCACCCGACGATCAGGGCGTTCACCAGCGACTGGACGAACAGCCGGCGGCGGGCGCGGGCGACGGAACGTTCGATCGACGACAGCGCGGACATGGCCGGCTCCCGGTGGGGACGCAGCAGGGGTCTACGGTTCCGACGCGAGCGGTCGGGCGGCGGATTGTCGAATTGTACCACGAACCCGGTGTCGCGGGGGTTCCGGATTTTTCTGAAAGGTTCCCGCTCGCCGGTCCATCTCACTGGTGTCGCACGGCCGTGGACCCCCGGTTATGGCGGAACCGGGGGCCGCGGCCGTGTCGCGCTTCAGTGCGGCGCGTCCTCGAAGCCGGGCAGGGCGGCGAGCAGAAAGAAGCCGTTCACCGTCAGCAGCAGGGACGCGATGCCGATCCCGACGCTGACCCAGAACGCCCACTTCTTCTCCGCCAGCATCGCGACGGACGCCATCACGATCGCCAGCTGGAACCCGACCTCGGCGAAGTCGAAGTACGGGTCCTTCCGCTGCATCAACGCGACCACGTGCTGGTAGTGCCTCGCCCCCTTGTCCCCTTCTTCGATCTCCTTCTTGTCCTCTTTCATCCGCTTTTCTTCGTCCCGGTACTTCTTCAGCAGGGCGGCCTTGAACGGCGGCAGCGGCCCGGCCTTCTCCTCCTCTTCGAGCTTCCAGATCTCGTTGCGGTACAGGGCCTCGCGGGTGGACTTGGACTGGTAGCGGTTCCACTGGTTCGCTTCTTCCTGCTTGGCCATCATCATTTCCTTCGCCGCGTTGTGCCCGCCGAACGACGCGACGGCCAGCCCGACGGCGTACACCGCGACGAACAGCGCGATCTGCCGGGTGAACGGGTTCTCCGCCTTTTCCTTCACCTCGTGCGGGTCCGGGATCTCGATTTCGGCCATGACGTCAGACTCCGGGGAGGAACGAACAGAGGCGTTGTATCGGGCCGGCGGGTCGTTACCCGGCCGTTACCCCGTTCGTCGCGGGATCGGGTATACCTGAATCGCGGCGGTTCCACTTCCGGAGGGCGAAGACCATGTTGACCCGATCCTACCTGTTCGCGGCCGTCGGTCTCGGGACCGTCCTGGCCGGCGTCTTGACGGCCGGCGACAAGCCCGGGCCGAAGCGGCCCGGCAACCTCGACCCGACTCGGTTCGACGAGGACGCCGACCCGCTCCTGAACCTCCGGAACAAGCTCACCGAGCAGAACCGCGACGAGTTCCGCCGGGCGTTCCCGTTCCGGTCGCTCGAAGACCGGCTGAAGTTCGACCCGGACGGCCGCAAGCGCATCGCCAAAACGCTGGCCCCGGCGGCCCTGGACGTGGCGAAGTGGGAGCCGGTCTACCGCACGACGGACGCGAACACGATCCCGCCGGCGGTCCGCGGGGTGATCGAGGCCGAGGAGCGGCTCAAGCACGAAGGCCACTTCGAGCGGACCCAGGCCCTCGCCCGAATCCATTCCGCGGAAGTCGAGAAGTTCGTCACCAACCCCGGCTTCGGCTACATGCGGATGGTGACGCCGTTCGGGAGACTTGACGCGCCCGAAAAATACCCCGGCGACTGGTCCGAGGCCGACCGCGGCGACGAGGTGAAGCTGCCGGCCGACGGCGACTTCTTCACCCCGAACCCGGACAAGGCCGGGCCGACCCTCCCGGCGAGGGCCGCCCTCGCGAGCTTCCACACGGCGACGGCGCACGAGTTCGCCCGCCCGGACTCGTGGGGGCTGGTCAAGGACAAGAAGGAAGTGGCCGGGTTCTTGCCGCACGCGCTCCGGTTCGCCCCGAACGAGCACTACCGGCGGCGGGTCGATCGGGAGAACCCGATCAAGAACAAGGACGGCAACGTCACCGGGTATCCCGACATCGAGCGGTGGGCCGTGCGGAAGGTGGAACTCGTCGGCATCCTGATGCACGACTCCCCGGTGGCCTACGTGACCGAGTCGAAGAAGCTGCCGACGATGGCCGACGTGGCTAACGCCAAGACCCGCGAACTGACGGACTTCGAATCCAAGGGGTTGAAGCAACTCGCGGCCGGCAAGGACGCCGTCGTCGTGGACGCGACCACGAACCAGGTCCGGATGGTCGGCGCGATTCGGATGGCCCAGGCGTGCCTGAAGTGCCACGACGGCTCCCGCGGCGACCTGCTCGGCGCGTTCAGCTACGACCTCGTCCGCGACCCGGCGTTCCGGGCGAAGGACTGACGCCGCTCGCGCTCGGCTTGCGGGGCGTAGAATGTCCGGGCTAGGATCGGTCGGCCCGTTTCACGGAGGAACCGCATGACCCGCCGGCTTCTGCTCCCCGCACTGGCCCTGCTCGCCGTCGCCGCGTGGGCCGTCTGGCCCGTCCCGGCCCCGACCCCGATCCTCGCGGCCGACTACGACGTCACCGCGACCAAGCCCGACCTGATCGCCCCCGGCACGGTCGTCGGGAACACCCCGCCCGAGGGGTGGTCGCACCTCGTGCTGAAGAGCCTGCCGCGAATTCGGCCGTCGGAAAAGGACAAGGTCAACGACCTCGCCGCCCGCATGTCCGGGTGGATGCTGACGGTCCTCGCGGTGGACGTGGCGAAGTCCGCCGACGCGCCGCCGAAGTACCGGTTCCGCGCCGTCGGCCTCGGGCTCGGCACCTCGATCGACGGCAAAGACACCGTCATCACCCCGGACACCGGCAAGAAGTTCGGCGCGGACCTGGGCTTCGTCACCCGCACGATTCTGGAGAAGGGGTACGACACCCAGGCCCAGGCGACGCTCGTCGTGAAGGGGCCGTCGATGGGCGTCCTCGACACGCCGGTGTGGTTCAAGTGGGGCCCGAAGAACACGCTCGTCCGCTACCGGTACGTCTTCCTCGTGGACGAAGTCACGGGCCGGCTCGACGCGCTCGTCTGGCCGATCGGGCCGGGCGGGCAACTGGCGCAGAACCCGACCGCCTTCCTGGTGGCCGCCAACACGGTGGACGAGGTCGAACTCGTCCCGGACCCGAAGGAGTTCAACGTCCTCGGCATCCCGACGGACGCGGGCTTCGCGGTGGACCGGATGCCGAAGCACGCGGCGAAGCTCCCGCTGCCGAAGGACCTGCTCAAGCTCGCGGCGGCGTCCAAGTTCACCGCGGCCGAGGCGTCCAAGCTGGAACAGGGCCTGCGCGGGTTACTGCGATAGAACTCAGAATTCACCACAAAGGCACAAAGTACCACCAAGGATCACAGAGAAGAGTTTTGACAGGATTAACAGGATCAACCGGATCAAATCCAAATCCTGATCCTGATCATCCTGTTAATCCTGTCAAAAATTCTTGCACGGTCTTCTTCGTCGCCCTTTGTGTGATCGTTGTGGTGAACCTCTTCTCTTGGATTCTTCGATGTCACTCTTCCTCGCACTGCTCGTCGCCGGGGCCGAGCCCGACGCCGCGAACCCGCTCTACAAGGCACTGCTCGAACCGGGGCTGGCCGTCGGCGGGGACGCGCGGGTCAAGCTGCCGCCGCCCACGATGCCCGACGGGCTCGACGCGGCGAAGCAGAAGGCGGTCATCGAGAAGCTCATCGGCAACGACTACGCCTACGACGAGTTCACGCGGAACTCCGTCGTCGCGCCGTTCAAGATGGTCATCCGCGACGAGAAGTCCGGCGGCGACAAGCTCCCCGTGCGCGGCGTCGACGTCTGGTTCGTCGCCCACGGCAACTTCGCGTCGCTGGACGACGAGAAGTTTTTGGACCGCCTGCTCAACTCCGGCCGCGGCACCGGCGGCAAGACGACGGAAATCCCCGCCGCGGAACTGACCAGGCGGAAGATCGCCATCCCCCCGGAGTTCGCGAAGCGCGAGCACTTCGGGCAGGTCGAGTTCGACTTCCTCGACAGGGTCCGCCTGACCGTGACCGGCCACACGGTCTGGAGCAAGTCCGCGGATTCCCTCGTCGCCGCCGTGGAAGTCGACCCGCGGTTCGAGAACGTGTGGCAGCCGATCGCAAAGGCCGACGGCGGCGTGAAGCTCGGCGACCCTGTTCCCTACTCGGGCGTCGGGCTGTACGTGAAGCTCACCAGGCTCGCGGAGCCGGCCGGGGCGGTGTTCGTGGAACAGCACGTCGTCTTTACGGAGCCGACCGGGTGGTTCGACGGCGCGAACCTGCTGCGGTCCAAGCTCCCCCCCGCGATGACGAAGACCGTCCGGTCCATGCGGGCCGAGTGGGCGAAGGGGAAGTGACGGCGGTTCAGCCGACGAAGACGCCGTCCGCGAGGACCGCGCCGAACGGGTCCGCGGTCGTGTCGCCGGGCACGTCGGTGCCGGAAAAGAGGCCGACCACGCGGCTGCCGGCGTAGGTGCGGCGTTCGCTCGGGAGCCCTTCGCCGCTGCCGACGAAGAGCGTGGGCCCGTCGTTCGCGTCGCGAACGGCGATCCGCACCCCGCCGCGGGTGTCCGGGTTGCCGGCGAAGAAGGTGCCGCGGTCGGCGGCCGGGAGCCGGTCGAGGGTGCCGAACCCGCCGGCGGCCAGCACCGTGGCGGCGTCGGCCAGTCGGACCCGCGGCCCGCCGCCCGGCCCGCCGGCGAACACCAGTTCCGCCTTCCCGTCCCCGTTCAGGTCGCCGACGGCGACGAAGCAGCCGTTGCGGAGCGTGTCCTCGAACGCGAAGAAGTTTGCGAGCGGGGTGTCGGTCGCTCTGGTCCGGCCGGCCAGGACCGCCGTGCCGTCCCAGACCGAGACCCGCGGGCCGCCGAGGAACCCGGCCGCGATCGCGAGGTCCGGGACGCCGTCCCCGGTCACGTCCCCGACGGCCGCCCGTGCCCCGCCCCGGAAGGAATCGTCCTGGATGCCGAAGAACCGGGCGAGTTCGCCGGCCCCGCCCGCGGCGACCGACGCGCCGTCGAACACCGCGACGGACGGCCCGCCGCCCCGGTCCGGGGTCACGACGACGTCCGCCTTTCCGTCCCGGTTCAAGTCGCCGGCCGCGACGAACACCCCGCCGGTGAACCCGCCGAACGGGTCGAGGGTGGCCAGCGTGCCCCCGGTCGCGCCGTCGATGACGACGACCCGCCCGCCCCCCGGCCCGGCCCCGGCGATCAGGTCCGGGACGCCGTCCCCGGTCACGTCCCCGGTGGCGACCCGAACCCCGCCCTCGAAGCCGGGGCCGAACGAGGCGACCGTTCGCAGAGGAGTGCCGTCGCGGCCGAACAGGACGGCCTTCGGCCCGCCGGGGTTGCCGCCGGCGGCGCTGCCGGCCTCGGGGTTCCGGTTGCTGCCGCCACCACCGCCACCACCGCCCCCGCCGCCGCCGGGTGTGCCCACGATCCCCGGCGAGGTCCAGCCCGCGTCGATGAGCGGGAGGAGCAACGTTTGAACATCGCGCACGGTGCCGGGGACGTTTGCGTTCACCGGCGGCCCGAGGAATGCGTCGGGGAAGTCGTAGTGTGTGCCATCCCGTTCGATCCGCTGGATCGGGAATCCGGCGTTGGCCACGGCGTCGGTTTCGGCCCGCACCGTGTCGATCGGGTAAGTCGTGTCCTGAAGGTGGGCCAGATGCACCACGTTGAACTTGAACGGGGCGGCGAGCGCCTGAGCGGGGGTCAGGCCGGTGTCGCGGAACGGCGACGTGTTCTCGGCCAGGACGCCCGCGATCTGCTGGGAGGCGGTGAACGCCACGCGGTACGACAGGTCGCCGCCGGACGAGTACCCGCCGAGGATGACCCGCGTGGCTTCGATGTTGAAGTGCGTCTTCACGTCCGCGATGGCCGCCAGGATCGCGGCGGGGTCCGCGTTCATGTCCCAGCACCCGCCCTCGCGGGTGTCCAGGGCGATCGTGATGTACGGCGTGTTGCCGGGGGACCAGTTGTAGTCGTAGATGTCGAACTGGCTGAACCCGCCGCACCCGTGGGACCACACGAACAGCGTGATCGGCGTCTGGTTCGAGGAGTCGTAGCTGGACGGCACGTCGATGTAGTAGTTGTTCAGCTTGAACGGCGTGTCCGGGGTGTACGGGACCGGGTCGGTCGGGACGGCCCCGGCGGGCACGTCCCGGTCGTCGAGGGCTTCGAGGCGGGGCCGGAAGCGGGTGGCGGTCATGAGGTGCGTCTCGCGAAAAAAGTCGCCGAACCGTGCCAGCCTGCCGCCCCATGTTACCTCCCGACGGCTCGCCCGCAAGCGGCGACCGGCCGGGGGTGAAACTCTTCACCATTCTTGCCGCCGGCGGATTTCCCTGCTACGCTATCTAACGCTCAAACAACCGGACGCCTCGCGCGTCGGCGGGTGACACGGCGGGCTGACGCCGCGCCGCTCGCCGGGGGAGACCCGTCATGACCCGCACCGCCCTCCCGCTGATCGCCCTGGCCCTGGTCGCGCTCGCCCCGGAGCGGGCCGCCGCCCAGACGTCCCTCACCCCGGAACAGGTCGCCCGGCTGAAGGCCGCGGCCACGTTCATCAAGGTGACGGCCGGCCCTCTCGGCGGGACCGGGTCCGGGTTCGTCGTCCGCGTGGACGGCACCGCCGCCTACGTCGTCACCAACTTCCACGTCATCGACCTCGCCGTGATCGCCGCCGGCGGGGAGAAGGGCGTCAAGCCCGCGATCGAGGTCGTGTTCGACAGCGGCAACACCGGCGAGCGGACCGCCGTCGGCTCCGTCGTCGCGATCGACCCGGAGCGGGACCTGGCGGTGCTCAAGGTCACGGGCGTGAAGAAGCTTCCCGAGCCGATCGACCTGAAAGACCCGCCGACCGTCATCGAGACCACGGCCGTCTACGTCTGCGGGTTCCCGTTCGGCGAGCGGATCGGCGGCGTGACGGACAAGAACCCGGAGATCAGCATCGGGCAGGCGACCGTGTCCAGCATGCGGAAGGACGCGACCGGCCGGGTGAGCAAGGTCCAGCTCAACGGCGCGCTCAACCCCGGCAACTCCGGCGGGCCGGTCGTCACCGCGGACGGCAAGCTCGTCGGCGTCGCGGTGTCCACCATCCGGGCCAGCGGCCTCGGGTTCGCCATCCCCCAGCAGGACGTCGCCGAGATGATGCGCGGCCGGGTCGGACTGGCGCGGGTCGTCCCCCCCGACGCGCCGAACGGCCCGCACGCGATGAAGGTGCTGATCGTCGACCCGCTGAAGGGCGTCACCAAGGCGACCGCCCACATCCTGCCCGGCGAAGACCCGCCGCGGGAGAAGCCGACCCCCACCGCCCCGATCCTGGCCGGGGCGAAGCCGCTGCCGCTCGTCATGGAGAAGTTCGGGGCCAGTGCCCCGCTCCCGGTCGCGGACGGGCAGAAGGTCGTGTGGGCGCAGTTCGAGCTCGAAACCGCGACCGGCCGGGTCGTCACCCCGCCGGTCGACGTGAAGGTGTCCGCCGCCGCCCCGGCGAACCGGCCCGGCACCAGCCCGTCCCCGAACGGCGTCTTCCTCCCGCCCCCCGCGCTGCGGCTCCCGCCCCCCGCGCCGGGCAGCGTCGACCTGTCCGACCTGAACCGCGCCCCGGAAAAGTTCCTGGGCCAAGCCATCACCGTGGACGCGCTCACGTCCTGCGTCCTGTCCGGCCGGGACGACGGCTACGACCTCGACGTGTCGTTCCCCGGCGGGAAGTCCCCCTCCGGCGTCCGGTTCGAGCTGCCCAAGGACCTCGCGTTCCAGTTGAACGACCTCGGCATCTCGCCCGGCGACACGTTCGCGGTCCGCGTCTCCGGCACCGTCCGGAAGCCGGCCGGCCGGGACAAGTCCAAGCAGGTCGTGTCCGTGCAGACGGTCGAGTTCGTGGACGACGACGGCAAGCCGGTGACGACCTTCAAGCCCGCCGTCGACCCGCCCACCGGGGAGCCGACCCTCGAAACGATCAACCGCTTCCCCGACCGGTTCAAGGGGAAGACGCTGACCCTGACCGCGTACTGCCAGGGCATCGGGTTCGCCGGGCGGAGCTACGAGGTGAAGGTCGTCAACGAGAACGAGGCGAAGCCGCTCAACCTCGCGTTCTACACCTCGAAGGACGTGGCGACCCAGGCCGAGGACGAACTCCCCCGCGGCACGCTCGCCGTGAAGCTGACGTTCACCGTCGAGCGGGTCACCCCGCAAGGCCAGGGGGTGCTCGGCGTCAGCAAGCTGGAAATCCTCAACCCGCGGAACAGCCAGACGGTGAAGACGCTGACCGGCGCGGACAAGATCACCTACCCGAACGACCCGCCCGCCCCGAAGCCGCCGACGCCGGGGCTGCCGAACCAGCCGAAGGCGACCGCCGCCCCGCCCAAACCCGAACCCGAGAAGGGGACCGACTGGCTGATGGTCGGCGCGATCCTCGGCGTGACGCTGGTCCTCCTCGGCGGGGCCGGCGTTGGGGCGCTGGTCATCCTGAAGGGGAAGGGGGCACCCGAGGGGAAAGCGAAGTACGGGGCGAAGGCCGCCGAACCGGAAGAGCAGGCCCCAAAACCCCGCCGGGCGAAGCCCGTCCGCCCCGACCCGCCCCGCGACGACGACTTCCCCGGCTTCGGCTGAGCCGCTACAGCCGGTCCAGCGGGCTCTGCACCCCGCCGGGGCCGCGGTTCACGACGTGCGTGTACACCATCGTCGTGCTCACGTCCGCGTGGCCCAGCAGTTCCTGCACCGTCCGGATGTCGTACCCCGCTTCCAGCAGGTGCGTCGCAAAGCTGTGCCGGAACGTGTGGCAGCTCGCCCGCTTCGTGATCCCCGCGGACCGCACCGCCTGTTGAACGGCCTTCTGAAGCCCGTTCGCGTGGAGGTGGTGCCGCATCCGGACCGCTTCCCCCGCGCGGGGGTCGCTCGACAGCCGGGCCGACGGGAACAGGTATTGCCACCCCAGTTCCCGGGCGGCGGCCGGGCACTTCTTCGCGAACGCGTACGGCAGCCAGACCTCGCCGTGCCCGGCGGCCAGGTCCGCCTCGTGGATCGCCGCCACCTTCCGGACCTGCTCCTGCATCCGCCCCCGGACCCGCCCCGGCAGCGGGACGACCCGGTCCCGCCCCCCTTTGGCGTCCCGGACCACCATCTGGTTGCGGTCGAAGTCCACGTCCTTCACCCGCAGCCGGCACGCTTCCAGCAACCGCAGCCCCGAGCCGTAGAGCAGTTCCGCCAGCAGTTGATGGATGCCGTCCATTCTGTCTAACACGTCGCGGACCTCGGCGACGGAGAACACGACCGGCAGCCGTTCCGGCCGCTTCGCCCGCAGGAAGTCCAGCCGCGGCAACTCGACCCGGAGCACCTGCTGGTAGAGGAACAGGATGGCCGCCAGGGCCTGATTCTGACTGCTGGCCGCGAGTTTCCGTTCGACCGCGAGGTGGGTGAGGAACGCGGACACCTCGGCCGCGCCCATGTCCTTGGGGTGGCGTTTGTTGTGAAACAGGATGAACCGCGTGACCCAGTCGACGTAGGCCTGTTCGGTTCGGATGCTGAAGTGCCGGACCCGCGTGGCCTCCCGCACCTGATCGAGCAACCGCGGCGACCGCGGCGACGGGACTTCGGAATTCGTGTTTGACATGGCGCACGCGAACGCACATACTGGTGTCGGGCAGTCCCCCGACCGGCGGACGATACCAGACACTAGGCAGAACTTCAAGAAGAATTAGACAGAAAACGGGTTCTGTCTAATTCCAAGTTCGGCGGCGCAGCAGCTCCCGCCCCGTGCCGGTGCCCGGCTGGCGCGGCCCCGGGCGCGCAGGGCCATTTTTTCGTTGACGCTTGTTCGGCCGTCCGCTACGATGCGGCGCACGCCGCGAGTAGCGGACCGGCCGGCACCCAACTCGGGCGCAGGTTAGAGACTAGTTCGGCGGCGGAGAGCCGCTTGGAGGATCAAGCCCATGCGGACACGGCGGCTCTTGACTGCGGCGATGCTGACGGCTTGGGTGGCGATGGTTGTCGCGTGTGCCGGCGGGCCGCCGGCGAACGTGAAGGCCGAGGGCGACACCGTGACCTTCCCGGTCACGCTCCGGTCGTCGTCCATCGGTGACGTGTCGGACACCACCGCGTTCGAGATGGCCCAGCAGGTGTGGGAGGCGGCCAAGGCGCACCCGGCCGCCAAGAAGTGCGTGGTCAAGGTCACCATGTCCAAGCAGGGGGTGGAGGACAAGTACGGCAAGGCGTGGGAGAAGGACGAGGAGATGGGCGAGGTGGTGGTCGGCAACCTGGACGAGGTCCGCAAGTACGCCGACGCCGGCACGTACTCCGTCAACGACCGCGTACGCGCCCAGTTCGTCAGCCAGATCAAGGGGCTCAAGTACAGCAACCTGCTCGGGGTCAAGAGGTAGCCATGCCACTGTGCGCGTGCGGCTGCGGCCGGCCGACGAAGGGCGGCACCTTCCTCCCCGGCCACGACGCCAAGCTGCGTGCCGCCATCGAGGGGTCGGTGGGCGGGCTGCTCCCGCTCGACCAGCTCGTCGAGGCGGCCCGGCGGTTCGCGGCGGGCGAGTTGTCCGCCGAGGAGTACCAGCGGATCACCCGCGAGCTGTTCGGGAGTGCGGGGGAGTAGCGCCGAACCAGGCGCTGCAGCGGACCCGCCCGCAAAGCCGGGCGGGCCGCTGAGCTGGGTCGTTCGGCTGCCGCAGAGAAGAGTGACAGTTCGCTGTCACTGTGCGTCTCCCGCCGGGCGGAGGTCGCGGTGCGTCTCCCGCCGGGTGGGGTCGCCGTGCGGGGTCGGTTGGCGGGTGGGGTCGGTGGCTCGTGACGGCGTGCCGAACCAGTCGCTGCAGCAGACGGCGGGGGCACGACGGCTTTCCCAGACGTGTAGGCTCAGTAGCCCCCGCCGCTGCTGAGCGGGGTCGTTCGGCGGCAGAGGGCGACCGGATGTTCGTGGTCTGCGGCACCCAGCACTGGCGGGCCGAGTTGCCGCCCGGCTGGTGCGCGCAGCACGGCCCCGGCAACGTGGCCATTTACCGCCCGGACGGAGTGGGGGCGCTGCAGATCAGCAGCTTCCGCAAGCCGCGGGGCGCGGTGTCCGACGCCGACTTGCGGGAGATGGCCGGGGGCGTACCGGCCGACGGGAGTGGCCTGCGTCCCGTCCGGGCCGGCGAGTTCGCCGGACTGCGGTGCGAGTCGCTCGACGACCGGGAACACTGGGTCCGGTGGTTTGTCGGCCTGGGTGCCATCGCCCTCCACGTCACCTACAACTGCCCGGCCCTGGAGTGCGGCCGGGAACGAGAGGCGGTCGAGCGGGTGGTCGGCAGCCTCAAGTGCCCGCTGCCCCAAAGGCACGCCGAACCAGGCGCTGCAGCAGACGGCGGGGCATGACGGCTTTTCGTGACGTGTGGGCTCAGTAGCCCCGCCGCTGCTGAGCTGGGTCGTTCGGCTGCCGCAGAGAAGAGTGACAGTTCGCTGTCACGGTGCGTCTCCCGCCGGGCGGAGGTCGCGGTGCGTCTCCCGCCGGGTGGGGTCG
>CAYUHJ010000023.1:29071-41532 GCA_964444365.1 uncultured Alcaligenaceae bacterium
CGCTGTCACTGTGCGTCTCCCGCCGGGCGGAGGTCGCGGTGCGTCTCCCGCCGGGCGGGGGCGCTGTGCCGGGTGGCCAGCCCGGTGGGGTCGGCGGCCCGTGACGGCGTGCCGAACCAGTCGCTGCAGCAGACGGCGGGGCACGAACGCGATTCCCGATATGTTGGCCCCGTGGCCCCGCCGCTGCTGAGCGGGGTCGTTCGGCGAAGGAGGCGCACATGGAGCGTCCGGGGGTAGGAAGAAACGACCCCTGCCCGTGCGGCAGCGGCAAGAAGTACAAGAAGTGCTGCCTCGCCCGCGGCGGCGGGGTGTCTGCGCCCACGATCCGGGCGGCATCGTCCGGCCCGGCGCTGGTCACGCGGCAGGCACCGCCTCCACGGTTCGCCTCCGCGCCGCCTCCCGAATCCCGGTACGACGGCCCCGAGCCGCCCGACCCGGCCACGGCCGAGGTGCTGCCGGTCGAGATCGGGATCGAGTACACCTACCCCGAGCCGTTCGGCGTCGCCGAGGTCACCCGCGTCCTCCCGGCCGGACGCATCTACCAACTGGCCGACGGCCGGGACATCGTCAACGACGACCTCCAGCCGGGCATGCAGGTCGTCCTGCACGACGGGTCGGTCGGCACTCTCTCGGCCGTCCGCCGGTTCTACGACCCGCCCGACCCGCCCATCCAAGTCGGCCCCGGCCTGTACGCCGCTCGGGTGGTCGGCACGATCAAGCACCGGGGGATCGAGACGGTCGATGTGTCGTGGCCGGGGAATACCGTCACCGGCAGCCCGGACCACAAGTTCTACTCGGTGAGCCGCGGTGGGTACGTCGGGGCGGCCGAACTTCAGGTAGGCGAAATCCTCCAGACGGACGACGGCCGGTTCGTGCCGGTCACGTCGGTCGGGGAGCGGAAGCTGGGGCTGATCGACCTGTACAACGTCGAGGTCGAGCAGTTCCACAACTACCACGTCGGCCAGGGGCTGTCGGTCCTCGTCCACAACGGGGCGGAGGGGACGTACAGCAACCCGCCGCTCGACAAAGGGCCGGCCCGACAGAAGCAGATTCCGGCGGAGAACGGCTACTGGAGTAAGAGTACCGCCAAAGGTGCGCCCGCGGACGGGGTGCCGGGGGAGTCGTATTGGCACTCAACCGACCCGCGGGTGACCGGGCACCCGGAGTATCAGCCGGTCAAGTTTACGGGGCGCTACCCCGAGTTCGATCCGTTCTCGAAGGTCCGCGTCGAAGCTGAGTTGACTGGCAAGCCTGGCTCTGGCGACCACAAAGCCGCCGCCAAAGCACTCGCTCAGCAGATGATGGAGAATCCGGCACTCGCAGAGCAGTTGGGCATACCCATCGAAGCGTACACGCGCGGTAAAACGGTGGTGAAGCCGAACGCGACGGGTGTTCTCAACTGGATGAAGGAGCAGCCGAACGGTGGCTTGACGTGGCACCACTCCACCGACATGAAATCGATGACGATGGTCCCGACCGACATCCACAGTCTCCCCCACGCTGGCGGGGCGGACCTTCTCCGGCAAGCCGCCGGGATCAAGCTGAAACCCGAACGGTGGAGGTAGAACCGATGACCCGCTTCGATAGCCGTATGAGTGAACTCTCCTACTCCATCCTCCACGACCGTGAACGGGTGGGTGGCGACACCGAGCCGCGAATTCAAGAACTGGAAAGGTCCATCGGGTCGGAATTGCCGTCCGACTACCGGGAGTTCTTGGCTGTCTACGGTGGCGCGACGTTCAGCAAGCCGTTCGAGGCACCGATCGCCGAGCCGGGACACTTTGATGAGTATGCGTGCCCGACTGCGTTCCTCGGCTTCTACAAACCGAACAGCGGTTCGGCACACGCGCTCGACGTGATGGATGGTGTACGGTACTACAAAAACCGTGTTCCGAAGGGGTACATCCCGATCGCCCAAGCCATCGGAGGGAACCTCATCTTGCTCGGTGTCGAAACGGCCAACCGTGGCAAGGTGCTGTACTGGGACCACGAAACGTCGGACGTGTTCGCGGTCGCGGACTCGTTCTCCGAGTTCCTGAGTCAACTGACGCTCACCGACGAGGAGGACGAGGACGACGAGGATTGACCATACCCACGGACAACTTTGCAGAGCGAGCGTCATGCCCAAGCCATTTTCCATCAGCATCTCCTTGCTACCAGAGATGCTGCAGAACCCGCCCCCGCAGCTCGCCCACCGGCGGCTGCTGTACACCCCGCTCTGCATCTCCGTCGGCGGGTTCGCGTTCCCCGCCGGGTTCTGGTGCGACTTCGCCGGCCCCCTGCTGCTCCGCTGGCACCACGAGGTGCGGCGGCTCATCGCCCACGAGTCGCGGTTCGCCCGGCTGGTCTTCTGCGACACCCCGAACGAGGTGTGGCTGCGGCGGACGAAGGGGCCGTGGTGGAAGGCGAGCTGCGTCACCTGGCAGGGCAAGTCCAAGACGGTCGTCCGGGAGGCGCTGTGCCTGCCCGAGCACGTCGAGGCCGAGCTGCACGCGGCCACCCGCGGGCTGCTGGACGCGGCCCGCGCCGCCGGCGTCTGGTCCGAGGACGCGGCCGCCCTGGACGACTTCCTCCGCGGCGAGATCGTCGCCAGCGGCCCCTCCCCCTGACCAAAGGCACGCCGAACCAGGCGCTGCACCTGACTACCAGTCAATTTCCCGCTGAATTATAGGGGTCAAAAGGGTAGGTCGTGGGGTAAATTCGCCGATCTACCCTGAAAAATCTACCCTTCACTTCCCATCAACAGCCCCGTCCGGCCCCTATCTTCACTGGTCATTTCGCTCGGCGATCCTCGGAAGTTTTGTGTGCGCTACCTGGATGGTTTCAGGTCCGGTTTCGCAACTCGTCATTCCCCGTTTGCCGGGCGTATCGGCGGGTTGCGACCTGAATCCGGCTCAAGAGTCGCTGAACGCCCGGAAGCCCACCGCGAGCGAATGTCGGCGTTCTGGCAATCGAGGCCAGAGATTGCCCATCCAGGCGACGGTCGACAAGTTCGACCGCATCGTCTCCAAGTTCTCGACGCAAGAACGACCGGAAAGTATCGGTCGTCTCGTCCGGGGCTTGCGGGTTCACATCGACCTGTTCGCGATGGCGTTGCGGACTGCGGTTGCGAATCTCGCCGACAGCGAGCCAGTCCTCGCCGGATCGAACCCGCGAAACAACTGACCCGGCATCACCAAGAGGCGCTCCGCGATCTCGGCCGCGGCTCGCTCAGATTCTTCTTCGTCGTCGATTCCGGCGTTCCGCAGCGAAGCCAGGATGAACTCCATCCAGTGTGTTCTTCGTAGTGCGAGCAGCGCGGCTTTGCGATCCGGATCGCGACTGGTTCGGATCAGTTCGTCGAGTTGATCGCGAAAAAGGCCGTTGAACGCTCCAATGTCGAGCCGACCAGACTCGTCAAGAACGAGCCATAGTACGAATGTGTCCATGCCTTATCTATTCGCAGAGCGGCGGAACTCCGATTTGCTCGTTCGTCCGGCTGTCCACGGTGTGATTCCGTGGGGGAGATTTTATTCCTGGGGGAATCGGTCATGGCACACTTGGGACATTTCGTCGTGCAACTCCGAGGAGCCCGAGGCTGGAGGCGGGAAGGACTTGCGGCCCGCCTGTGCATGGAAAACCGTGCGGAGGCAATGGAGATGCTCGCCGCGTTGGAAACGAAAGGCGTAGCGGATTGGCGGTTCTCGAACCGCATCCGCCTTGCGTTCCGGATCGCGTGGCAGGATTGGGACGAGGTGGTCGATCTCTGTCGACTTTTGAGCCGGGTGCCGCGACGACGAAAACGACTTCCGGGCGCGGTCGTGGATGTGCCGAAGTCGGTGTTCGTTGTGAGAGAGTTTGTGGCGTTCTTCGCAGCAATCAACCGGACGCATTGCGCAGAGCAGACGATTGTGGCCCGGCTACGCGATCACATCGGGCTGACGGAGGAGGAGATTCGCGGGATAAAAGTTGAAGACTTCTATCCCGCGAAGTGCTGGATTCGTGTCCTGACACTTGACGGGGGCGGGGTAAAATTCGGAATGGCACTTGGATCTATTATTGCATACGGCATGCTGCGAGGCGGGTCAACTAGCGTTCGCCAGCCTCGTCGCAGGTAATGGATTCTACCCTTCAAATTCAATGACTTGGAAATCGGTATCGTCTGAAGTTGGCAAAGTACGCGAGCGCAACCATGTAAATTGGTTGCGGTGTCGCATGGCCGAATTATCTCGACCAGTTTCCACTCCCCATACAGCAAGTTCTGTCTCTGTCGCTGTTATGAGACCTGCTCCCCCATCTAGTACGGCAAGCCCGACTATGCTTGAGGTGTGGGCATTAAAAGTGGAAATCAGTTTTCCGTCGTTAGTCGAATAGACCGACACGCCACCACTACTGTTGGGCACAAAAAGCCGATCGGAATCGCTGTTAAACGCGATTGTATCCCAATTGAGAAATTGACGAGGCCTCGTAGGGAGACCGGGCTGACTCACCCGAAAAACTTGACGAGGGGCTACCAATTCGATAAGTTCAATAGTCGTCGACTCATCGAATTCGATGATTGCAAGAAATCGTCCGCAACGACTGACACAGTAGCCATCGGGTCGAGTGTAAGAAATGATTTGATGTAAATACAAGTCGTAATTTATTGCCGAGAAGAAGCAGATCTCCGTCGCACCTTGCGAGTCTCGAACTGAAATGATGTGCTCTGAAGAAAAAAACGGTATGCAATGACGTTGGCCGAAATACTTTGATTCACAAACCGTAGATCCACTATGAATGTCATACACGATATTCCGCGTTGTAAGTGAGTTCCCGGACATGATAGTATGCCCAGCCAGTAGGACATGCCTATCAACGGGCAGCATGGTTGCGCGCCAATACTGCCCAGGCATGCCGATCTGCGTTTCGATTCCATGTTGATTCATCAATATGCAACCCGATTCAGGAGAGACTATGGCATACCGCTCATTCCGTAAATGGAATGAAACATCGGGAGAAGATGACCGAATATAGCCGCCGATGTCCACAAGTGGGAAATTGATCCGAGACCACTGTGTCCGATTGTCCACAAAAACACGCTCTCGAACGACTTCCAGATTTCCTCGGGTCAGATTGTATGTTGTGATAGCATTATCTGCACTGTGAGCAACGGCTAGTAAAGATCCATTACAGTTCCCTCGAACGCCCGTGCATGGATATTTGGTTTTTGACCTGGCAAGTTCCTTGAGCATTACTGTCCCTCAATAACATCTGTTAGAGTGCGGTTGATCGCTGGCCCGATCCCCCGACGATTAACATTGTAATCATATGACCAGAATACTTTGCATTCAGGAATGTTTGATGCTGCCAAGATTGATTGGCAATCTGAACAGGGCGACCGTTCTGTGTAGAATGCAATAATATCGTTGGGTGTGCGGCCAATATTGTGAAGCAAAGTCAGCACAATTGGCTCCGAGTGCAGGCTGGAATCCGCATCGGAATCGGCAACAATATAGTCGACGCCGCCTGTCGCCGTTCGATACTCGATTACAGCGACGTTTCGCCCCCCGCTTAGGAATTGCCCCCCTGCTGGCGCATGCTGAATTCGATACTCGATTGCTCGGTCCACGAGATGTTGTGCGTGACCTGCAAAATGGTAGCGATACGCCAATCTGTTGGCTTCAACTCGATAGGCGTTGTGAGACCAGACGCTAAAGCCCCATTCTTCAGTGCCGACAAAGTAAGTGTGATAATCCGCCACCCGTAGGTTATATACAGTCTGCCACTCACCTGTGTCGCGGACTCCATCGACGCATCGCCACACGCCGTCCTCACAAAGCAATGTGTCACCAGCCTTCAACTCCCGAACTGCTACCCATCCGCTTTCCCAAGCATAGAACGGGTGCTCGCCGCTTGTCCCAATCACCCGCCCGCCGATCAGCAGTTCCCACACGGATGCCAGCCGTGTGAACACTTCTTCCACCACCTTTCCGACTACGGACCCGTGCGGATCGTTCTCGTCGCGGCTCAGGACGATGTCGCCAGCCCGCACGTCTTCGATATTCATTGCCCCCCAGGGCGTTCGCAGCGGTGTCCCCGCCGCAAAGCACGCGAGATCGAAGAAGCATGTCGCACGGACATCGACGAGTGACTGTACTTCCAGTTTCAAATCTTCAGCAAGTTTTCGGAACGACTCGGTCGTCGTCTTCAACGCAACCGACACGTTCTTCGCGGCCACGCCCGGTTTCGTCGGCGCGTTCTTCGTGGCAACGGCCATCGCGGTGATGGCGGCGTTCGCGTCGTCCACCAACTTCTTCAACGCAGTCTCGACGTTCGTCCGCAACTGCGGGTTCAGTTTTGCCGGCAAGTCCCGCTTCAAGTCGAGTTCGGCTGCGGGAGCCGCACCCGCCGACCGCATGACGACCGCTTTGCCGTTCACGTTCGCCACCCACAACTTCACGTCCACGCCCGCCACCTTCATCGGTGGCAGCGTGGTGATCACGTTGTCCGGCTCGTTGTCCGGCTTCTTGAACAACGCCTTCGCCCGGTCGACCACCTTCCCGATGGCCGCCTCGACCCGCGCCCGCGGCAACGCTTGAATCTGCTGAATCTTGTCCGCCACGTCGCGGGGCAGGCTGCCGATGGACAGTTGCGCCGCCCCGAACGACAGCCCGACCGGGATCAACCCGTTCAGGAACGTCGTCACGTCGCGGGCCAACGCCTGGGCCGCCGGCATCTGCGTCGGCGTGTTGTCGATGTTCACCGTCACAGTCCGGTTGTTCACCACGTCCGCCATCCGGCCGGCGATGGTGCCGACGAGTTCCCCCAGACCCTGGAACTTCTGCAAGTTGTCGACGACCCACGTCACCGTCTTGTACACGCTGGACAGCACCCCGGCGGCCGGCACCGCGAACTTCGCCGCGACGGTCGCCACCACCTTCGGCACGACGCTGTTGGTGACGTAGTCGACCGCCGCCTTGATCGCCGCGTCCTTGAGTTGGGCGGGCGTCAGCGCCTCCTTCTGCATCGCCAGCCAGTCGAACACCTGGGCCGTCCCGCCCGCCAGCAACTTCTCGATCTCGGTGTACGCCTGGTTGATGAGGGCGATGTTCCCTGCCCCCATCTTCTGCACCAGGATGCCCTGGATGTCTTCCCACGTTAGGTGGAACGCCTCCAGGAGCCACGGGCCGACGCTCGCGGCGCTCGTGACATCGATCCCGTTCAGCGACGGGAAGTCGGACAAGCCGCCGGTGGCCCACTTCAGCACCTCCTTCGGCAGCGTGTCGGCGAGCCCGGTGAAGAAGTCCTGGACGCCCTTGCCGACGCTGCTCGCCAGCGCGGTCGCGACGCCGACCGGGTCGTTCACCAGCGCGGTGAGCAGGGATTGGGCGGCGGCGAGGTTGTTGCCGACCATCGCCTCCAGTTTGGTCCACAGGGTCGTGAACGTCTGGCCGAGTTCCCCGAGTTGCTGGACGAACTTCTGGGCGACCGCCTGCGACGCGGCCACCACCTGATCGCCGAGGTAGAGCGCCGCCTGTCCCGCCTGGTTCACCGCCCAGCTGATCGTCTCCCCCGCCCGGCTCCACTGCTCGTAGGCGAACGCCTGGATCGTCTGGGCACCGATCTGGATGCCGCGGGCGACCGAGGTGACGGTGTACGCGGCCGCATTGCCGATGTCGGTCGCGACGCTGACCGCCCCGCCCCACACGCGGGACAGGAACCCGCCCTCGTCGGCCGTCAGCGATTCCATCGCCTGCGTCGACACCGCGTCGCCGGGGGACGCGCCGGGCGGGGCGGACGGCGGCCGACCGGTGAGGACCGGGTTCCCGGCGGCGTCCCGGCCGAACGTCCACGGGCCGTACCGGTCCGAGATCGAGACCGGCTTGCCGTCGGCCCCGTAGGTGTACGCGAGGTACTGGTTGTCGGCGGCCAGTCCCACCTGGCGGGTGGCGACGCGGCCGAGCGGGTCGAGCGTCTCGGTGATCCGGTGCTGGTTGCCCGTAAAAATTTGCCCCGAGAACCCGCCCTGGCTGTAGGTCAGGGTGATCTGAGGGACCGGTCGATCCGGCTGCTGGTGGGTGCGGATGACCCCGGCCATCTTGTCGGCCGAGATTTCGCGGGCACCGGCGTTCAGCGAAATGTCGCGGATCGTCCCCGACGCGAGGATCTGGTTCGCCCGGTCGGCCACGATGGGTCCGGTCTGGTTGCGGAACTGGAGCCGCTCGATCCGAGAGTTCGGCCCGCCGAACATGCCGCCGAAGTCGCCGCGGGCCGAGACGGTGACCGTGCCGCTGTCCCCGACCAGAACCTGCCCGACGTGCCCGTCGCCGACGAAGGCGTCGAGGTTGCGGGTCGTGTTCGTGTTGACGGTCAGCGTGACGGCCGGCGTGTTCGACCCGTCGACCCGGTCGAAGGCGAAGTTGGAGGACAGGTCGTAGGTCGCCTGCGGCGTCAGCAGGGTCGCGGCCAGTCCGGTGATCTGCTTGTCGAACCGGACCGTCGTGCCGGGGTTGTACGCCTTCGACTCCGTCGCCCCGTCCGGGTTCGTCCACGTCAGGTGCACGGCCCCGGTGCCGGCGACGCGGACGAGCCGGTCGCCGAGCACCTGGAACGTCTCGGTGAAGGTTTCGCTGCGGTCGCCGTCCTGGTCGGTGACGTAGGCCCGGACGGTGTGGCTCGTCCCGGCCGCGAGGTCGGTGAGCACGTAGTCGGGCGAGTCCGAGCCCGCGAACGCGCCGCCGTCGAGCGAGTAGTGGTACTCGAAGCCGGCCTCCGTGTCGGCCCCCGACGGGTCGGTGACGGTCCCGAACGACAGCGTGACGGGCGTTCCGGGCAGCAGCCGCCCCGTCTTCGTCGGGTCGACCAACTTGAAGGTCGTGGACGGGCCGACGCCGCCGACGTTGACCGCCACGTCGCTGACGGTCTCGTTCCCGGCGGGGTCGAGGAAGGAGAACCCGGCCGGGTACAGCCCGTTGTCGTCGTAGGTGTGGGTGAAGGTGAACGACTTAGAGCCGTCGGCGCGGATGAGGACGTTCTTCCACTGGCTCCGGGGGACGATGGCGTACTCGCCCGTCCCCTCCCAATCCGCCCACAGGCCGGGAGTCTCGGTGGGATCGGTGTCGCGCACCCCGGCCACCGAGAAGGAAACCGGCGAGCCTTCCCGCAGCGTCTGGCCCGGCGTGAGAACCACTTCCCCGGCGGGAGCGAGGTCGCCGACGGTGACGGTGATCGTGTCGATGCTGTCGTTGCCCTTGCGGTCGACCGCGCGGAGGGCGACCCAGTAGGTGCCGGGGTCGACGAACACGTGCGTCGGCGTCAGGCTCCCGGTTGCGGTCGGGTCGGCCTTGAACTGGATGCCGTCGTAACTGAAGTCCCACTGAACCGTCGCGATTCCGGAGTAGTCGCTCGCGGTGCCGGAGAATTGCACCGCGTCCCCGGTGTTCGCGGCGAGATCGACGCCCGCGCGGACTTCGGGCGGCAGGTCGTCGACCTGGACGTTGAGGACGGCCGACCCGGTATTCCCCGCGGAATCCGTGAGGGTGTACGAGGCGACGTACCGCCCCGGCTCGTACAGGTGCGAGATCGACGGCTGACCGGGACCGGACGAGGCCGTGCCGTCGCCGAACTTCCACGTCAAGGATGACAGGCTCACCGACGGCCGGTTCGTCGACTGGTCGATCAAATTCAACCACGGCGGGATGCCCTCCCACCAGCCCGCCGCCTCCAGGTCCGCCGGGTAGCCCTCGTAGGAGTAGGCGTCCTCGCCGGGCAGGACGACCAGGGCCGGCACGTCAGTCACCTGGACGGTCGCCGTCCGCACCTGCGGGTTGCCGTCGGCGTCGTACACCTCGGCGGCGATGGTGTACGTCCCCGGCGCGACGAACGTGTGCGAGGCCTTCCGCCCGTAGGAGGTCGAATCGGTGTGCGTCCCGTCAAAGTTGAAGTCCCAGCCCGCCTCGATCCCCGGTGCCCCGCCGACCAGGTTGAAATTCACGCTGGAGCCAACCGTGACGCGAGTGGCACTCGCTCGAACGGTGGGAAGCGGCGGTGGGGGAGGAGGAGGATGTCCGCCGCGCCGTTGGGGTCGCTGGCCGTCGCCGAGTACCCGGACTCCTGCCCGGCGTGGACGACCCACAGCAGGTTCGCGAGCGACACCTCGGGGGCTTCGTTCGGGGCCGGGAACGGGTCGAACACCGGGTCGACCACCGGAGCCGGCTCGACGTGGACGCGGATCACCGACAGGTTCCCGTCCAACGCCACGCTGCCGGTCGTCGCGTGGACGACGGAGTGCGGCTGGACGTAGAACGTCGCCTCCCCGGAAAAGCCGGTCGCGGGCGTGAAGGTCAGCATCGACCCCGCGACGGAAACCGTCCCCGCGTCCGTCCCCCGGAACACCGTGTACGACAGGTCGGCCCCCGGCGACGCGACCGACGCGAGCGGGATGGTGACCGACTGGCCTTCGGTGGTCGTGGCAAACTGCTTGACCGGGTACGGCCGCGAGTCGATCCGCACGTCGGTGGCGGCCGGCCCGCCGGCCTTGCCCGCGACGTACCCCGCCCCGCCGGGCGCGACCGCGAGTTCAAACCCCTTCCGCACGTCGTTCGGGCCGGTCAACTCGCGCTGTTTCGTCGACAGGGTGATGTCGGCCGAGTTCTCCCCGGCCGCGAACGTGACCCGCCCGGATTGGGCCCCGAAACTGCCCACCGACGAAGCCAGCGTGTAATCCTTCCCCCACGCCGCGAGCGGGTCGTTCGTCGAGTCCGCCCCCCGGACAAAGGTGACCGGCAGCGGGCGGGACAGGTCGCCGCCCGAGCGGTTGACGTGGACGCTGCCGCCCAGCCCCTCGGCGACCGTCAACGGGCCGCTGCCGATCCAGACCACCGGCGGGTCGTCGGCCAGGGCCAGGTTCGCGGTGCCCACGGTGCCGACATCGTAGGTCGCGCCCGCGACGACCGTCGCGCGGACGGACTCCGCTCCCTCGACGAGGTTGTCCTTTTTCGGAGTGACGACGAGGGTGGCCGTCAGCTGGTTCGCCGAAAAGGTGACCTGAAGAGGGGCAGTGAAATCAGCGTTCCGGTCGGCGATCCCGCCACCGGTCTCGAACTGGACCGTGACCTTCAAGGTTTTGGACGTGTCCCCGCCGGCGCGGGTGAGGACGAACGTCCCGTTCGCGACCCCGTTCGCGTCGTTGCCGACTTCGGACGCGGCGATCCCGGCGGCAATCGTCACCTTCGGCAACGGGTCGGTGACGTACACCGAGACCGTCGAAGTCGCCGTCTCGACGCCGTCGGTGGCCGTCACGGTCGCGGTGAACGTCCCCTTGGCGGCGTAAGTGTGGCTGGGAGCGATTCCCGTGTCGGTCGAGCCGTCGCCGAAGTCCCACGAGTAGGTGTACCCGCTCCCCGCTCCGCCGGCGGCGGTTGCCGAGAACGTGGACGCCCGACCGAGCGGAACGGTGTTGGTGCCCGATGCGGTGACCGTGAGCGGGGCGGACACGGTGACGCTGACGCTGCCGGATGTCGTCCCGCCCTTGCCGTCGCTCGCCAGATAGGTGAACGAGTCCGACCCGAACCACGCGGCGCTGCTCGGCGTAAAGGTCGCGACGCCGAACGCATCAATGACCACCGAGCCGTTCGCGGGCTGGGTCGCGACGGTCGCGGTGAGCGGGTCGCCATCGGGATCGGAGTCGTTGGCCAGGACGTTGACCGAGCCGGGCCGACCGGCGCGGGTCGACAGGGTGTCGGACTGCGTCTGCGGCACCCGGTTCGGCTCGACCACGTAAACGGGCACGGTGGCCGATGCGGTCTCGCCGTCGAGACTCGCGGTCACCGTCGCCGTGAAATTCCCCGCCGCCGCGTACAAGTGGGACGGGTTCGCGCCGGAACCGGTTTGCCCGTCGCCGAAGTCCCACGAGTACGAGTACCCGCTGCCCGCGCCTCCGGAAGCGGTCGCCGAGAAGTCAGACGGCGTCCCCCGGACGACGTTCCCGGAAGGACCGGTTGCGGTCACCGCGAGGGGGGCCGTCACGGTCACCGAGACGGTGCCACTCGCCGTTCCGCCTTGACCGTCGGCCGCGGTGTAGGTGAACGAGTCCGAGCCGAAGAACCCGGCGGTCGGGGTGTAGGTCGCCAGTCCGGACGAATCGACGGCGACCGACCCGTTGGCCGGCTGTGTGTACGATGCGACGGTCAGAGAGTCGCCGTCCGGGTCGGTGTCGTTCGCCAGCACGTTGACCGAGCCGGGCGCGTTGAACCGGGTCGTGAGGGAGTCGGAACCCGCGGCGGGCGGCCGGTTTGTTCGGACCAGCCCGAAGTCGGCGTCCGTCACCGGCTGGCCGGAGGTCAGCGACACCGCGCGAACGCCACCGGCCGGCAATGTGAAGGCGAACCCGCCCGGAGCGGTCGCCACCACGGAATAGGCTCCGGGTGACAGTGAGTCGAACCGGTACGTCCCGTCGATCGCCGTGGTGGCCGTTCGATCCGCTTGTCCCGCCGCCGTCAACG
>CAYUHJ010000023.1:41542-46211 GCA_964444365.1 uncultured Alcaligenaceae bacterium
CAACGCCATCGCGGCGACGTTCGAGGCGGATTGCGCCTTCGCCGCCGTCGCGGGTTCCGTTCCGGTTCGCGTCGTCCCACAGCACGCCGCCGACCGAACTCGCCGGCACGCCGCCGAACCAGAACGTGTACCGCCCGGCCACGCCGCTGTTCATGCTCCCGGAGACGAGGGAGTACGCGCCACCGGTCAGGAACGCCCCGGACAGTCCCGAACCCGGCAGCTCGTAACCGGCACCCGGCCCGGTCGAATACCCGGCCCGAGCGGGCGTCCCGCCGTAGCCGCCCGCCCCGGCGCTCGCGTCGCCGGTCTCCCACTGGTGTCCACGTCGGCCCAGAACGGGGCGAGCATGGGGGCCGGGACCGACCCGATGGGCGTGGGCGTGAACGTTCCGACGGGCTGACCGAAGGTGACGTTCCCGTTGTTGTTGACGTAGACCTGGGAGTAATCGCCGCCCGCGAAGTGAACGCCGAACCCGAGGTTCGCCGGGCCGGCCGAGCCGTCGTCGTTTCCGGGGAAGACGTTCTCGGTGAAAACGCCGGGCCGTACCGCCGCCGGCACCTCGCGGGGTTCGAGTTGCTCCATCCCGAGCCGGGTGCGCCGAAGGGTTCGCGGCTTCGACGGGGTCACCGGTGAACGGAGCAGCCAACGGGCAACGCGGTTCATCGATGCACCCCCGAGAAGTCGTCCGAGCAATTCGGCTTCCCGGAAATGATCCCAAACCCTGACACGGCGGCAAGGTCGGTGGGCGTGAAATTTTCTTCAAGGTCGAGATCTTGAGGCGAGACGCGAACCGATTTGGGTCTCTATCGTTCTGCGAAACCCATCGAGTGCGGTCAACCGGGGTTTCCGACAAGTCTCGACCCGCTGGGCGTCGGCGAGTGCCACGGCCTGTGCGGGATTTGACCCGCCGAGCAGAAACGAAAAGATAGTTTGTGCAGCCGGTCGAACGGGCTTGCTGTTACAAAAAACTCATTGCTACACGCTGCACACCCTGCCCACACGCCGACCCACCACCCCGACCCCATTCCGGTCGACTACGCCGCTGGCTTCGTTCACTCGCTATCCGGAACCGTCCCCCGCTTCTTTTTCCCGGTCTTCGCCGTCCCCGCGACGGTCAAGAACCGTCGGAACGCCTCCAGCGAATCGACCCCGCAGGCGGTCGCCCACTTGACGAACTCGGTCAGGTCGACCCGCCGGTTGCCGATCTCGCAGTTGTGGACCCACGACTGCGGCTTGCCGAGCTCGCGGCCCACGTCGCGCTGCGTCAGCCCGGCGTCTTCCCGAAGCGTCCGCAGGAACGGCGGCAGCGGGAGGTAGTCGGGGTCGTGCTGCGCCTTGGTGGCCATCGCGCGAGATTACGCGCGGGCCTCCTTGACACGAGTTCGATGTCAGTCCACAATCGAGACACCGATTGAGTGTCAAACTCGTCACGCCCGCGAGAGCCGCCATGAAGACTCCACTCCTGGTCGGGATCGGCCTGGCCGTTACGCTGCCCTTCGTCCTCGCCGCGGAGCCCCCCGGCACCGTCACCGTCGTCGCCGAAGGAGCCGGGACGACGCCCGATGAGGCGACGAAAGATGCGATCCGCAACGCCGTGCGGCAGGTCGTCGGCGTCCTGATAGATGCCGAGACTCTGGTCAAAAATGATGACCTGATATCGGACAAGGTGATCGCGTTCAGCAACGGGTTCGTGAAGTCGTGCGAGAAGGTTTCCGAGAAGAAGGACGGCGGGCTGGTCCGGGTTCGGGTCCGGGCGGTCGTCGAGCAGGGTCAGGTTGCGACCCGGCTGAAAGAGGCAAAAATCATCACGACCGCGGTGGATGGCGCTTCCCTCGCGGCAGAAAAGATGACGAAGGAAGAGGCCCGCAAGAGCGCGAAGGAACTCGTCAAGAAGCAACTGGTCGGGTTCGAGAAGATGCTGCGGGCGGAAGTCGTCGGTCGACCCGCGCTCGACAAGGAAGGGACTCTCCTCGCGCAGGTCGCCGTGAGCGTGGACGAGAAAAAGTATTACGAGAAGATCAAGGATTTTGAGGCGGTTCTCGACAAGGTGGCGACCAAGAAAGACTCCCTGCTCCTGGCCGGCACGCCGTTCACGGGCTTTCGCGACTTCCCCGCCCCCGTCCGCTCGTTCCCGCAAACCTACTTCGCGGGCCACTTTTACCGACCGGACGACGCGCTGCTCGGCAAACTCGGCGACGTGTCGACCGTCTGGGTAATGTCCTTCGCGGACGCCAAGCGGTCAAAAATGCGGTGGAACGGCTACCAGATCGATGCCGCCCTGGGCGACGCGCTCGGTGTCGTCTCCGGCGAGTACGTCGCCGAGGTCGTGCTCGCCGACGCCGCCGGCAAGCCGGTCGGGGTCGAGGAAATCCCTCTCTGCGGCCGGTGGCGCAGCGACCGGCCCGAACGCTCCGCGAACCGTGTTCACCGCACCGATTCGCGTTGCGATGCCTGGATGCTCGTCGGCGGGTGGCAGGGAGCCATCGAACACGACGCCCGGTTCCCCACCCTGCTGGCGGTCGCGCCGTTCGCGGTGTTTCAACAAGACGCCCGACCGTACCAGACCGACACGATTCCGCATGTCGCGAAGTTTCGACTGACCGACGCCGAACTCGCGAGGGTCAAGTCGGCCACCGGCAGGGTGGTCGTCAAGCCGTACAAGGACGACTGACTCCGGGCTGGTCGTCGCTCCATCTTTGTTGGCCGCCGTCCTTGCCTTTTTCGCTGTTAATGTTCCCGTCGTCTGTGCTGACGACGATGCCGGAAGGGGACGCAGGTGGCGAGAGACAAGGCCCGTCTCGACTGCTCCGCACAGTTCGTGAAGTGGCTCGGCGAGAAGGTCGCGGTGTTCGAGTCGAGCGAGGACGAGACGATTCTGTTTTTGGAGGGGAACGAGGAGAACGACGCCGCCGCGCGGAAGGAGTCCGGCAAGGCGGTGGAGAAGTCGACCAAGAAAATGGAGTCCGTCTCGAACGGTCTCGTCCGCGGCCTCCAGGTGCTGCACGTCGAGGTGAGCGACAAGGACCGGACGTACACGCTCGTCATGGGCTGGGACCGCAAAACCGCCGACAAGGTGAAGGGGATTGCCGAGTCGGACGGCGACGAGACGCCCGCCAAGAAGCCGACCGACCCGGCGGACTCGAAGCGGCCCGACAAGATCGACGACAAGTCGGTCACGTCCCCGGACCTGAAAAAGTTCTTGCGCTGACCCTCGATTCAGGGAACGGCAAGGCCCCGAGTGTTCACCCTTCCCCGCTCGAACCCTGGTTCTCCGATGCTCGCCCTGATCGTCCTCGGTTCGCTTTTCGCAGCCGGACCACCCAACCCGCCCACGAAGGTCGTCCTGGGCGGGCCGCGGAAGGTCGAGGTTCACATCGACCGCGACCGGGAGAACTGGTCGCTGAGGGTGCGAATGCTTCCCGTCAGGTCGTTCGACGCCGCCACGAATGCCCGGCTCAACCGCGAGAAGGCCCGCCAGTTCGCACTCCAGGCGTTGGCCCGCTTTCTGAGCGATAGGGATACCGCCGAACTCGCGGTTTCGGGGGTCGTGGTAGGCGAACCCGGCACGGATGGGGCGTTATTCACGCTGACCCTGATGGTGCCTCGGGATCGTGTCTCCGTTGTCGAGGCGGGGAGGCAACCGAATCCTGCACCGCGATCCGCCGAAAGGATTTCCTACTCATCGGCGCTCTTCACACGGAAGGTGGACCTCGAACGCACGATCGCGCTGGTCGCAGAACTTCTCCTCGGCGATGTCGGTCGGCTCCAGACTGTGAAGGGTGCCGCGTTCGACCGCGAAATCGCCGCCGTCGAGGAACGGGCCGACGCCGCGTTCGCCGCCCTTGACGACGAAATCGCGAACGAAAAACTCCTCCTCCGGATCGAAGCGAAGGAACTCCGCGAAAGCGTGGCCGCGGCGAAATCGCGGGTGTTCGATGCGATGAAGGCGGCGGTTGCTCGCCGCGAGCCCGAATCGAATCCGGTGAAACCGCCCGCCGCGGTGACGAAAGCGTTCCGAGACATCTCGGTCGAGCCGCAGTTCGACGCCGTCTTGTACGCCAATGTCCTGTTGATGGAAGTGTCCGGGGCAAAGGTCGTCCGACTCCCGGACGGGCGGCGGATGATCCTGGCCGTCGGCTCGACGGTCGTGAAGAATGACAGCGCGAAAGAGCGACTGCGGGCCGAAGTTGTGTGCCGAACGAAAGCCCTGGCGTCCGTCGTCGCCGAGAAAGAGGGCGTCCAGGTCCTGCGAGTCGAGACGCTGAAGGACTCGACCCTCGTGACGATCGAATCCGGCAAGGAAACGGCGACGAGCGTCAGCGACTTCCTCCAGGTGACGACGGCGAAGGTCGAGGGCATCACCAAGGACATGCCGGTCGTCGGGAAATGGAAATCGAAGGACGGGACGGTCGCGTACCTCGCGGTCGGTGTGGTTCTCGGTGCGGGGAAGTGAGCAACCTGCGATCCCAACCTGAACTTCCATCTCAAGGCGTTCACACATGGAAGCCATCTGGCACTACTCGGACGGCGGGCAGCGACACGGTCCGGTCACGGCTGCCGAACTGAAGGCGTTGGCCGACTCGGGCCAGTTGAAACTGGACAGTTTGGTCTGGAAGGACGGAATGTCCGAATGGAAGCCGGCGAAAAGTGTAAAGGGCTTGTTTGCAGC
>CAYUHJ010000024.1:0-35388 GCA_964444365.1 uncultured Alcaligenaceae bacterium
GACCTGGGGCTCGCCGACCGGCTCATTCCGGCGAGCGAGGGTTCCCGCAAGAACCGGTTCGTGTTCGCGAACGGGGCGGTGCGGAAACTCCCCGGCTCCCCGCTGGGCATCCTCACGACGCCGTTGCTGTCGCCGCTCGGCAAGCTGGAAATGCTCGCCGAGCCGTTCCGCCGTCGGCCGGGGAACACACCCGCGGACGAGTCCGTGGCGGCGTTCGCCCGCCGGCGGTTCGGCCGGGAGGCAGCGGACGTCTTCGTCGACGCCCTGGTCACCGGCATCCACGCGGCCGACTCGGAGAAGCTGAGCCTGCCGGCCGCGTTCCCCCGCCTCGCCGAGTTCGAGCGCACCCACCGCAGCGTACTCCGCGGCTTCCTGGCGTCGATGAGGCAGAAGAAGCGCGACGCGGCGAGCCGGGGGGAAAAGCCGGCCCCGCAGCGGATGTGGTCCTTCCGCGAGGGGTTGCAAGTCGTCGTCGACGCGTTGCGGGAGCGGGTGCCCGTGACCACCGGCGTTCGTGTCACCCGTCTCGAACGGGCCGGCGGCGGGTGGCTCGTCCACGGCGAGGGTCGCGATTCCTGGGCCGCGGATGCCGTCGTGCTGACCTGCCACGCCCCGGAACAGGCGGCCGCGGTCGCCTCGCTCGACCCGGTTCTGGCGGCAGACATGGCCGCAATTCCCTACGCAAAGGTCGCGGTCGCCGCGTTGGGGTATCGCGCGTCCGACGTGCCGGGAACGCTCGCCTCGGACGGGTTCGGGTACATCGCCCCGCAAAACACGAAGCGGGACGTGCTCGGGGTACAGTGGTGCAGTTCCATCTTTCCGGACCGCGCCCCGCCCGGCTTTGTCCTGTGGCGCGTCCTGTGCGGCGGGGCCAGTCGGCCGGACGTGTACGACCTGCCGGACGACGAATTCGTGCGGAAGTGCCACGCCGAAATGCAACTCGCGATGGGCGTGACCGGACCGCCGGCATTCGTGCGCATCGTCCGGTGGCCGCGGGCGATCCCGCAGTACCACGTCGGGCACCTGGCCCGGGTCGACCGCATCGAGGCGGCGGTGGCGAAGTTTCCGGGGCTGTTCGTCACGGGGAACGCCTACCGCGGCGTCGCGATGAACGACGTCGCGGAACAGGCGGAAGCGATCGCGGGGAAGGTCGCCAATCTTGCTTCAGGTCATCTATAATGCCCCATCTTCCGAAGTCGCCGCCACCTTCCGGAGCCACGCCATGCACGAACGGATCGCGTATCTGGGCATCACCTTCGACGACGTGCTGCTCGAACCGGGGTACAGCGAGGTCGTCCCGAAGGACGTGGACGTCCGCACCTCGCTGACCCGCCGCATCCGCCTGAACATACCCATCCTGTCGTCGCCCATGGACACGGTAACGGAGAGCGAACTCGCGATTGCGCTCGCGCAAGAGGGCGGCATCGGGATCATTCACAAGAACCTCTCGATCGCCGACCAAACCCGCGAGGTGGACAAGGTCAAGCGGAGCGAGAACGGCGTCATCACCGACCCGGTCACGATGCACCCGGACGCGACCGTCGGCCAGGCCCGGGAGGTGATGGAACAGCACCACGTGAGCGGCATCCCGATTACCGTCGGCGACGACAAGATCCTGAAAGGCATCCTCACCCGCCGGGACTTGAAGTTCTTGACGGACAACGAGCAGAAGCTGTCCGAGGTGATGACGAAGAACAACCTCGTGACGGCCCCGGAAAACACGACCCTCGACGCGGCCGAGCGGATGCTGACGAAAAATAAAGTGGAGAAACTGCTCCTGGTGGACGATTTATTCCGACTGAAGGGGTTGATCACGATCAAGGACATCGACAAGGCCCAAAACTTCCCGCACGCTTGCAAAGATTCCCGCGGTCGGCTAAGAGTCGGGGCCGCGATCGGGGTGAACGAGTTCGAGCGGGCCGACTCGCTGATCCGGGCCGGGGTGGACGTGCTGACGGTCGACTCCGCGCACGGGCACAGCCGGAACGTCGTCGAGACGGTGCGGGCGCTGAAGAAGAAGTACGACATCGACCTGATCGCCGGGAACGTGGCGACGACCGACGGGGCGATGGCCCTGGCCGACGCCGGGGCCGACGGGGTGAAGGCCGGGATCGGCCCGGGGTCGATCTGCACCACCCGCGTCGTGTCCGGCGTGGGCGTGCCGCAGATGACGGCGATCGCGTCCGTCGCGAAGGGGCTGAAGGGGACCGGGGTGTCGCTGATCGCCGACGGCGGCATCCGGTACTCCGGGGACATCACCAAGGCGCTCGCCGGCGGGGCGCACGCGGTGATGCTCGGCGGCCTGTTCGCGGGCCTCGCCGAGAGCCCCGGCCAGACGATCCTCTACCGCGGGCGGACGTTCAAGACGTACCGCGGCATGGGGTCGATCGGGGCCATGATGGCCGGGTCCGCCGACCGGTACGCCCAGGGCGACCGGGCCGGCGAACGGTCCGGCGGCAGTCCGCGTGCGAACGGCAAGTTGGTCCCGGAAGGGGTCGAGGGGCGGGTCCCGTACAAGGGGGCGCTCGCCCCGTTCGTGTTCCAGTTGGTCGGGGGGTTGCGGGCCGGGATGGGGTACGTCGGGGCGAAAGACCTGGACGAACTCCGCACCAAGGCCCGGTTCATCCAGATCAGCGGTGCCTCGGTGCAGGAGAACCACCCGCATGACATCGCGATTACTCAGGAAGCTCCGAACTACAGTTCCGTCGACTACGGCGGCGGCGACTAGCCGCGCGGCCGGGGTCGTGGGCGCACTCGTCCTCGCCGCGACCGCGTCCGCCGGCGACCCCGTTTCGGTGTGGAGCGGCCCGATCCGACCCGCCGGGGAACTCCCGCCGGTCGTGACGCCGCCGGCCCCCGAGTGGACGCCGAACGCGGCCCCCAGACCCCTCGCGCCGGGCCGAATCACGAGCCGCACGAAGTCGCCGGAGGAAACCCTGCCGCTGGTGCAGGCCCCGGAGTTGCCCGCGGACCCGAAGAAAGACGACGACGGCCCGTACCCCTACGTCGGGGTGCCCGGCCGGAACCTCATCTTCAAGCTGGAAAGCCCGGACGAACTCGAAAGGCGGATCGTCCGCGAACTGGCCGACGCCCAGAAGCAGCCCGGCAAGCCCGCCCCGGACACGAAGGGCTTCGCCTTCCCGGCGCTGCCGAAACTGTCCCCGGACGACGCCGTTTACACGCCGAAGACCGACGGGTACCCGGCCCTGGCGAAGCACATCGAGCCGGCCTACGTCGTCCACCGCCGGCTGTACTTCGAGGAAGTCAACTCCGAGCGATACGGCTGGGACATGGGCGTCCTGCAACCGGTCGTCTCGACGCTGCACTTCTACAAGGACGTGATCTGGTACCCGGCTCGCGTCGGGTCGAACTTCTGCGAGCGGTACGACGCCAGCGCCGGCAAGTGCCTCCCCGGCAGCCCGGTGCCGTACTTCCTGTACCCGCCGGAAATCGACATCTGGGGCGCGACCCTCGGCGTCGGGATGTACGTCGGCGTCGCGGCGATCTTGCCGTGATCGCGTCGTGTGCCAAGAGCCGCGAACGGAAGGAATGGAACGGCTGGCTTCCTGGGACAAACGGCAGCCCGACCGGGCAGGAAGCCAGCCGCTCCCTTCCGTTCGCCGCTCTTGAAATCGCAGAAGGGGCGACGGCGCTTGTCGCCGACTGGTGGCGATTACCAGAACTTCCACCAGGGTTTGTGATCGGATCGGGGAACCGGGTCTTCGAGCGGCTCGGTTTCCAGAATGCTTACGAGGAGAACACCGCCACGCTCCGACCGTTCATCGTGCCGAAGCTGTTCCTTCGGAGTTTGTGGGGAACGAAAGTCAAACAAACCGGACAACATGTATTCCGTTCCCAGATCGTTGACCGCCCGACGCACGCCGAGGTCCAGGGTCACACACTGACCCTGGCTTGCTCGGTCCCGTGCGGCTTCGATCGACGTGCAGTAATGGACATCCTGTTGACACGTTTCGCAGTGACGGACTTTTTCGTCCGCAGTGGGTAGAAACTCGTGCCATCGCTGGGGGCAGATGAACGCCCAGGCTGTACTACAATTCTCCACCGGCGTTCTGGCAATCGCCATTTTCCAGTCGGCGGGTAGCTCCTCGGCAAGAGCCCGCATCTTCCGGATGAGTTCTCGTTTCTCAGTGAGTTTTTGCCCGGCGAGAAGCTCGGTCGCTTGAGTAACTCGTAGTTCCGGGTCGTGAAACCTCACTTCCGCCCGCAGGAACGCCGCCTTTCTCGCAGACTCGTCGTCCCCCTGCTCTTCGAGCCAGTCCGCGTACACCAGCCGGCTCAGCGCGTCGGCCGGGTTCGCGCGGATGTGGGCCAGGAACGCGGCTTCGTCGGACACGGGATCGCCCTCCGGTGCGGACTCATTGTACCCGGTTCGACGCGCCGCCTAGAACGATAGGAGGCCCGGCCCCGCATCCTCGGCTGACTCCCCATGCGCCTCCTCTTCATCGGCGACGTCGTCGGCCCGCCGGGGCTCGCCTTCCTGAAAGTGGCGGTGCCGTTCCTGCGCACCACGGAACGGCTCGACGCCGTCGTCGCGAACGCGGAGAACGGGACGAGCGGGTCCGGGCTGGCCCCGCGGGACTACCGGGCGGTGCGGGCGGCCGGCGTGGACGCGGTCACGCTCGGGGACCACGCCTACAAGCGGTTCGAGATCGCCGCCGTCCTCGCGGACCCGGCCGAGCCCGCGTGCAAGCCGGCGAACTTTCCGGCCGCCGCACCAGGGAAAGAGTACGTGCTGTTTACCGCGGCGAACGGGGTGCCGGTCGCCGTCGTCTCGCTGCTCGGGCGGACGTTCATGCGGGCCGTCGACTGCCCGTTCGCGGCCGCCGACCGGGTGCTCGCTGCCCTGGCCGGCAAAGCGAAGGTCGTCCTCGTGGACGTTCACGCCGAGGCGACGGCGGACAAGTACCTGCTCGCGCACCACCTCAAGGGCCGGGTGTCCGCCGTGCTCGGGACGCACACCCACGTCCAGACCGCGGACGAGCAGGTCTTCCCCGGCGGCACCGCGTTCGTGTGCGACGTGGGGATGACCGGCCCGCACGACAGCGTCCTCGGCCGGCGGGTCGACCGCGTGCTGCACACGTCCCTGACGTTCGAGCCGACCGCCTTCGACGTGGCGACCGGCGACGTGCGGCTCGGCGGCGCGGTCGTGGACGTCGACCCCGCAACCGGGCACGCGACCGCGGTCCGGCGGGTCATGCTCCGGGAAGCGGACGTGCGGCCGGGCGGCGGTTGAACGACCCGGCGGCCGGCGTAGACAAGCGAGATCGTCGCGAGTTCCCGCACCACTTTCGAGGAATGGCCGTGTTCGACGCCCGATCCCTGGTTTGTTGCGCGGGGCTGCTGGCACTCGCCGCGCCTGCCGCGGCGGCGGACGGGAAGACGCCCAACCTCGTCGTCATCGTGGCCGACGACATGGGCTACGCCGACGCCGGGTGTTACGGCGCGACCGACATCCGCACCCCGCACATCGACTCGCTCGCGAAGGACGGCACGCGGTTCACCGGCTTTTGCGTCGCGCAGGCGGTCTGTACCGCGTCGCGGGCGGCGCTGCTCTCCGGGTGCTACCCGAACCGCCTCGGCATGGCCGGCGCGCTGAACCACACCAGCACCACCGGCATCCACCCGGACGAGGAACTGCTGCCCGAACTGCTCAAGGCGAAGGGGTACGCCACCGCCTGCTACGGCAAGTGGCACCTCGGCACCCGGCCCAAGTTCTTCCCCACCCGCAACGGCTTCGACGAGTGGGCCGGGCTGCCGTACTCGAACGACAACGGCCCCCTGCACCCGACCGTCCGCGGCATCCCCGCCTTGCCCTTCTACGAGAACGACACCGTCGCCGAGACCGACCCGGACCAGTCCGCGTTCACCCGCCGGTTCACCGAGAAGGCGACGGCGTTCATCCGGGCGAACAAGGCGAAGCCGTTCTTCCTGTACCTGCCGCACGTCATGCCGCACGTGCCGATCTTCGCGTCCAAGGCGTTCCAGGGGAAGTCGAAGCGCGGGCGGTACGGCGACGTGGTCGAGGAACTCGACTGGTCCGTCGGCGAGGTGCTCAAGGAACTGAAGGCGTGCGGACTGGAAGACAACACGCTCGTACTGTTCCTGTCCGACAACGGCCCGTTCCTGAGCTACGGCACGCATGCCGGCTCGGCGGCCCCGTTCCGCGAGGGGAAGTTGACCGCCTTCGAGGGCGGGGTGCGGGTGCCGTTCCTCGCCCGCTGGCCCGGGAAGGTGCCGGCCGGTCGGGTGTGCGACGACCTGTTCACCGGGCTGGACGTGCTGCCGACCGTGGCGAAGTTGACCGGCACGGCCCTACCGAAAGCCAAGATCGACGGCGTCGACCTGTCCCCGCTGGTGCTCGGCGAGAAGGGGGCGAAGGGTCGGGAGTCGTTCGCGTACTTCTCCGGGAACGACCTGCACGCGGTCCGGGCCGGGAAGTGGAAACTCCACTTCCCCCACGAGTACCTGACCGTGAACGGCCCGCCGGGGAAGGACGGCAAGCCGGCCAACCACGCGAACATGAAGCCGGACGCCATCGAGGAGTCGGGGGTCCAGGGCATCGCGAGCCGGCACGGGTACAAGGTCGAGTCGATCGGGCTGAGCCTGTTCGACCTGTCCGCCGATCCGGGCGAAACGGCGGACGTGGCGGCGAAGCACCCCGACGTGGTGAAGCAGCTGTCCGCCCTGGCCGATGCGGTCCGCAAGGACCTCGGCGACCCGCTGACGAAGACCCCCGCTACCGGCACCCGGCCGGTCGGCCGCGACGCCGCCGCGCCCAAGTGACGGCGTCGGTCGCGCCACTGCCACCCGATTCACCCGCCGATCGCGTGCATCGTGCGGGTCGGCTTGACGTAGTCCGCCGCGTTGAAGCCGTGGCCGGCCCACTTCGCCGCGACGCTGGCCCGCAACGCGGCGGCAATGCCCGCGTCGTCGCCGCTTCGGATCAGGCCCTTCACGTCGGTTTCCGCGAGTGCGAACAGGCAGTTCCGCAGCTTGCCGTCGGCCGTCAGGCGGACCCGGTTGCACGTTCCGCAGAACGGCTTCGTCACGGACGCGATGATCCCCACCCGGCCGCCGCCGTCCGCGTAGGCGAACTCCGCCGCCGGGGCCCGCGGGTCGGCGTCCGCCACCGGCTGTAGCGGGGAAATCGCACCCCCGAGCATCTCCAGCAGTTCCGCCGCGGGGACGACCTTGTCCCGTTCCCACGGGTCCGCCCCGATCGGCATGTACTCGATGAAGCGCATCTCGAAGCCGTGTTCCCGGCAGAACTTCGCCAGCGGAACCGCGTCGTACTCGGCGAAGCCGCGCATCGCGACGGCGTTCACCTTGATGGCCGTGAACCCGGCCCGCTTCGCCGCGCGGAGGCCGTCCGTCACGGCGTCGACGCCGTCCCGCCGGGTGAGTTCGCGAAAGCGTCCGGGGTCGAGCGTGTCCAGCGACACGTTCAGCCGGCGAAGCCCCGCGTCGAAGAGGGCAGCCGCTTGCTGCGCGAGCAGAATGCCGTTCGTGGTGAGCCCGACGTCGAGGATGCCGGGCACGGCCACGATCATCCGAACGAGCTTGTGCAAGTCCCGCCGGACGAGCGGTTCCCCGCCGGTAAGCCGGACCTTGTCGATGCCCAGCGGGGCGACGACGCGGACGAAGTGGGCGATTTCCTCGAAGGTGAGCAGTTCCGAGCGGTCGCGGAACGTGACGTCTTCCGGCATGCAGTAGGTGCAGCGGAGGTTGCACCGGTCCGTCACCGAGACGCGGAGGTTGTTGTGAACGCGGCCGAACCCATCAATCAATGCGGAACGGAGAACAGGGAATGCGGAATCTTCCAATTCGGAGTGCGGAATTCGGAAAGCGGAATTCCGAACGGGCCGCTCGTCAGTCGTCAGCGGTAAGGGGTACCGTGATGTTTGCTGGTCATTCCGCATTCCGAATTCCGCACTCCGCATTTCAGGTGTTCCACGCCGCGATTGCGGGCTCGTCCGGGTTGTGGTGGTCGAACCCGAGCTTGCAGATGGCCGCGGTCCCGAGGAGCAGGTGCTGGGCGAACCCGACCGGCTGCCGCACCCACCGGCACGCGAGCGTCCGCAGGAAGTGCCCGTGGGCGAACACCAGCACGTTCCCGCTCAGCCCCCGGAGCTTGCCGACGACGCGGTCGACGCGGGCCGTCATCTCGGCCACCGACTCGCCGCCGGGCGGGCCGTCGCGGAAGAGCAGCCAGCCGGGGTGAACCTTCCGGATCTCGGCGGACGTCTTCCCCTCGAAATCCCCGTAGTCCCATTCTTGCAGGTCCGCGTCGATCGCGGGCGAAAACCCGGCCAGTTCCGCGGTCCGCCTCGCCCGCAGGAGCGGACTGCTCAGCACGTGCGAAAACGTCACGCCCGCCAGTCGGCCCGGCAGCAACTTCGCGACGGCTTCCCCGGCGGGCGTGAGCGGGATGTCCGTCCGGCCGGTGTGCTGCCCGGACACGGACCACGCGGTCTCCCCGTGGCGGACGAGATAAATCGTGGGCAGGCTGGGCGTCATGGGGGAACCCTGCGAAAAGAGTATGCTGAGGTTGTACGACCCGAGCGAGTTTCGACACGAGTTCGAACCGGGAAGCCTGACCATGTCGCCGCGTCGTTTCGCGTCCCTGCTCGCGGTCCTGTTCGGCTCCCTCGGACTCCTCGCGTGCGGGGCGGGGGGCTACGGCGTCTGGCTGGCGGCGGACCGGCTGGAACGGGCGAACCGGGTCGCGTTCGATGCGGCCGACCGCGGGCTCGGGTTCGCCGAAGACCGGCTGAAGTCGGCGCGCGAACGGGTGCGCGAGGCCAGGATCACGACCGACGAAGTGGCGCAAAAGGTCGGGACGTGGTCGGCCCAACAAGCGATCGCCCGCGCCGCCACCCGGTTCGAGCTCGGGCGGAAGGCGGACACGCTGACGGACCGCTTGCGGACGGCAGACCTGTGGCTGGAAACATCGTCCGAATCGTTGACGAGTCTCCGCCAGGTGCTGGAACTCGCGAAAACCTTCGGTGCGAACGTCGACCCCGCGACGATCGACGACCTGGTCGCCCGCCTGGCCACCGCCCGCGGCGCGGTTCGACAGGTTTCGGGCACCGTCACCGAAATCCGCGCGTTCGCGGATGCGGCCGAAGGACCGGCCGACGACAAGGGTGCCGCCGGCGTGGCCCGGGTCGCTGCACGCATTCTGGCCACCGTGACCGAAGTGGATGCACGTCTGGAAGCGGGCGTGACGCGGATCGCCGAGTTGCGAACCGAGGCCGAGCATGCCCGGACCAGCGTCAGCCGGGGAATCTTCTGGGCGTCCGTCGCGGGTTACGGAGTGCTGGCGTGGATCGCGGCCGGCCAGGGTGCGCTTCTCCGGCCCGGCTGCCGCGGGCTCATTGTGGCGAGCCGTCGTCCCACAGATCCCCCCGCGAAATGACGATGTCCGCGACGAGCATCGCGAGCTGGTCCGGGTCAAACGGCTTGGTCAGGTGATAATCGAACCCGGCCGCGGCGGTCTCGCGCCGGGAGGCGTCGTCGGACTGGGCGGTCACCGCGACCAGCGGCAGCGGGCGGTTCCCGGCCCACTCCCGGAGCCGCCGGGCGAGCGTGCAGCCGTCCATTTTCGGCATCGACAGGTCGAGGACGCACGCGTCGGGCCGGAACTCGCGGAGCGCTTCCAGGGCGGACTCGCCGTCGTAAAACACGTGCGGCTCGAACCCGATCAGCTCCAGAAACGTCCCGAGCGTGTCCGCGGTGTCCGGGTCGTCGTCGACGCAGAGCACCCGCAGACCGAGCGCGGTCGAGATGTTCTGCATGGCACGGTCTCCGGGTGAGGGCGGAAGGACTCTAATGCAACCGCCGCGCCAAACCGTCGGGCTCGGGGCGATCGCTGTTGGACGACCCCGGCCGGGTGGTACTGTACAATAGCCTTCGTGTCCGGACCGGTATCCGAGGAAGCGACGATGGCCGTGGCGCAAACCCAGGCGGAACGCGAGAGCACCCAGGAGAAGACGGGCCTCGGGAATTACTTCATCGCGAACTATCCGCCGTTCTCGTTCTGGAAGCCGGCGCACGTCCCGGACGCCCTCGCCGCGCTCGGCCGCCCGCCGGTGCCGGGCACGCCGCTGGGCCTCTACCTGCACATCCCGTTCTGCCGAAAGCGCTGCAAATTCTGCTACTTCCGCGTCTACACGGACAAGAACGCCCGCGACGTCGAGACGTACCTGACCGCCATCACGAAGGAAATCGAACTCCTCAGCCGCACGGCGTGCGTCGGCGGGCGGCAGGTGGACTACGTGTACATCGGCGGCGGCACGCCGTCGTACCTCAGTGCCACCCAACTCCGCGGGCTGTTCGAGGGCGTGCAACGGCACCTGCCCTGGGACGCCGCCCGCGAGGTCGCGTTCGAGTGCGAGCCCGGCACGCTCCAGCAGCACAAGCTCCAGACGCTCAAGGACCTGGGTGTCACCCGGCTGTCACTCGGCATCGAAAACTTCTCGGACGCCATCCTCGAATCGAACGGCCGGGCGCACCTGTCGGCGGAAATCTACCGCGCGTACGGCTGGGCGCGGGACGTCGGGTTCGACCAGATCAACATCGACCTGATCGCCGGGATGGTCGGCGAGACGTGGGAGAACTGGAAGGACTGCGTCCGGAAGACGATCGAACTGTCGCCCGAGTCGGTCACGGTCTACCAGATGGAACTGCCGTACAACACGCGGTATTCCAAGGAACTGACGGTGCTCGGCCAGGAGGCCGCCCCCGCCGAGATGATCGCCGACTGGCCGACGAAGCGGGCCTGGGTCGAGTACGCCTTCGCCGAATTCCGCAATAACGGGTACGAGGTTTCCTCCGCGTACACGGTCGTGAAGGACAAGTCGAAGACGCAGTTCGTCTACCGGGACGCGCTCTGGCGCGGCGCGGACATGTTCGGCACCGGGGTCGCGTCGTTCGGCCACGTCAACGGCGTCCACGTCCAGAACGTCGACACCTGGGAAGCCTACACGGATATGCTCGCGAAGGGGGAACTCCCGATCGGCCGGGCGTTGCCCGTGACGGACAAGCAACGGCTCATCCGCGAGATGATCCTGCAACTGAAGACGGGCCACCTCGACGCCGACTACTTCCGGGCGAAGTTCCGGGCGGACATCGCGACCGAGTTCCGCGACGGCTACCGCAAGCTCGAATCCGAGGGCTGGCTGCGCGTGACGCCGACCGGGGTGGACCTGACCCCCGCCGGGTTCCTGCAAATCGACCGCCACCTGCCCGCCTTCTTCGAGCCCCAACACGTCTCGACGCGGTACGCGTGACCCGGCCGGCAATCGGGGTTGAGTCGGGGTTCGGTCCCGGTTTAGGATCCGGCCCCTTGACCCCCGACGGAGGCCGGCGTGTCGAAATCCCCCTTGCGCGTCGCCGTCCTCGGGGCCGGGCCGATCGGCCTGGAGGCGGCCGTCCACGCGAAGTCGCTCGGGCACGCCGTCACCGTCTTCGACCGCGGGCAGGTCGGCGAACACGTCCTCCGCTGGGGCTTCGTGCGGATGTTCACGCCCTTCGGGATGAACGTCACCCCGCTGGGCCGACTCACCATCTTGAAGGAAACCCCCGGCCGCGAGTTCCCCGCCGACACGGACATTGTGACGGGCCGGGAGTTCCGCGAGGCGTACCTCGTGCCGCTGGCGGAAACGGCATACCTGAAGGGGTGTCTGCGGCCGCAGACCACCGTCGTCGCGGTCGGCCGGGCCGGGGTGCGGAAGACCGATTCGCCCGACCCGCGCCGCGCGGCCGCCCCGTTCCGGATGCTGGTGCGCGAAGCCAGCGGGGCCGAGCGGACCGAAGTCGCGGACGAGGTCCTCGACTGCACCGGCGTGTTCGCCCGGCCGAACTGGATCGGCGACGGCGGCATCCCCGCGGTCGGCGAGATCGGGGCGCGCCAGCACCTTTCCATGAGCCTCGACGACGTGTCCGGGGCGCGGCGCGGACACTACGCGGGCAAGAGCGTGATCGTCATCGGCGGCGGGTATTCCGCGGCCGCGTCCGTCTGCGACCTCGCGACTGTGGCGGCCGACGACCAGGCGACGTGGGTCATCTGGCTGACGCACGGCCCCCGCAGCCAGCCTCTGCCCCGGTTCGCCAACGACCCGCTCAAGGAGCGCGACCGGCTGGCGGCACGGGCGAATTCCCTCGCCACGCGGTGCGACGGGAACCTGGAATATCACCCGCAAACGCAGATCGACGAACTCGTCTGCCACGGCCCGGACCAGGGCTTCCGCGTGGCCGGGCGGGTCGGCGGCAAGCCCGCATCCTGGGAAGTGGAGCGGGTGATCGCGAACGTCGGCTACCGGCCGGACCTGGGCTTTTGCTCCGAGCTGCGCGTGAGCGAAACGTCGGCCGGCGTGCTGACCGACGAGCCGGGGTATCACGTCCTCGGGGCGAAGAGCCGCGGCCGCGACAGCGGCTTCCTGCTCCGCGACGGCCACGAGCAGATCCGCAGAATCTTCGCGGCAACGGCTGGGAAAAAGGCGGCGTGACGTCACACGACGATGTTCACGATCTTCCCCTTGTTCGCGACGATCACCTTCTTCACCGGCCGCCCCGCGATGGCTTCCTTCACGGCGTCGTTCGCCAGGGCGGCAGCCTCGATGGCCTTCTCGTCCGTCCCCGCGGGCAACATCAGCCGGGCCTTCACCTTCCCGCCGATTTGCACCGGCACCTCCACCTCGTCGGCCGTCGTGAGGGCGGGGTCGAACGTCGGCCACGGCTCGTAGGCCAGCGACGTGGCGTGCCCGAGTGCGGCCCACAGTTCCTCCGCGATATGCGGAGCATAGGGGGCGAGCAACAGAACGAACGTCTCCAAGGCGGAGCGCGGTCGTGTTTCGAGTTTCGTGAAGTGGTTCGTGAACTCCATCATGGCCGAGATCGCGGTGTTGAACCGCATCCCGTCAGTGTCTTCCGACACCTTCTGGATGGTGCGGTGTAGGACGCGCAACGTTTCCTTGTCCGGGGATACATCTTGCACGATGGGGCTGAGTTTCAACCTCTCGGCGTCCGGATCAATCATCAATCGCCAGACGCGATTGAGGAAGCGATAGACTCCTTCAACGCCCTTGGTATTCCACGGCTTCACCGCCTCGAGTGGACCCATGAACATCTCATACAGACGCAAACTGTCCGCGCCGTACTCCTTCACGACATCGTCCGGGTTGACGACGTTGCCGCGGGCTTTCGACATTTTCTCGTTGTTCTCCCCCAGAATCATGCCCTGGTTCACGAGCCGTTGGAACGGTTCCGGGCAATGTAGGTAGCCGCGGTCGTATAAGACCTTGTGCCAGAACCGCGAGTACAGCAGGTGCAAGACTGCGTGCTCGGCCCCGCCGACATACAGGTCGACGGGCAGCCAGTGTTTCAACTTCGCGGGGTCGGCGAAGGCACCGGAGTTGTGAGGGTCAATGTAGCGCAAGTAGTACCAACACGACCCCGCCCATTGCGGCATCGTGTTCGTCTCGCGGCGATAGTGCTTCCCGTCGAGGATGACGTTCATCCACTCCGTCGCCTTCACGAGCGGGCCTTCCGGCGAACCGGTGGGCTTGAAGTCCGCCATGTCCGGCAGTGTCACCGGCAACTCGTTCTCGGCCACCCGGCGAATCGTGCCCGTCGGCTTGCCGTCCGCCGCGATCTCGTGCAACAGCGGGAACGGCTCGCCCCAGTAGCGCTGCCGGCTGAACAGCCAGTCGCGCAGTTTGTAATTGATACGACGGGTGCCGAGGTTGCGTTGCTCCAGCCAGGAAATGATAAGAGACTTCGCGTCCGGGGTGGACATGCCATCCAACATGCCAGAATGGATAACCACGCCCGTCTCGGTGTAGGCTTCTTTCAATTCGTTGATGGTGCTGCCGGTCTTCTTCAGCCATTCATCGGATGGGTTCACCACAGTCCGCACCGGCAGTCCGAATTGCTTCGCGAACGCGAAGTCCCGTTCGTCGTGGGCGGGGACGGCCATGATCGCGCCGGTCCCGTAAGTCGCGAGCACGTAATCCGCGATCCAGACCGGAATTCGCTCGCTATTCACGGGGTTGATCGCGAACGCGCCCGTGAAGACGCCCGACTTCGTTTTCGCGACTTCCGTCCGCTCGAAGTCGCTCTTGCGCGATGCCGCTTCGCGGTATGCATGGACGGCGTCGCGTTGCTCGGGGGTTGTGATACTCTCCACCAATGGATGCTCGGGGGAGAGTACCATGTATGTCGCACCGAACAATGTATCCGGGCGGGTGGTGAAGACTGTGATGGTGGGGGCGTCCGCGCTCGGCGTTGCCTCGCGGCTAACCGTGAAGACAACTTCTGCGCCTTCGGATTTGCCAATCCAGTGCCGTTGCATGTCCTTGATGGACTCGGACCAGTCCAGCGGTTCCAGGTCGCTCAGCAACCGCTCCGCATACGCGGTGATGCGCATTTGCCATTGCCGCAACGGCATCCGCACGACGGGGTGGCTGCCGCGCTCGGACTTGCCGTCGATGACCTCCTCGTTCGCCAGCACCGTGCCCAGCGCCGGGCACCAGTTCACCGGCACTTCGGATTGATATGCCAACCGGTGCGAATCCTGGTACGCCCGCACCGCGGCGTCGCCTTTTGCAGCCACCTCCGCGGGGATCGGCAACTCGCTGATCGGCCGGCCCTTTTTTGCGTCTGCGTCGTACCACGTGTCGTGGATCAGCAGGAAGATCCACTGCGTCCACTTGACGTAGTTCGGGTCGGTCGTGTCGACCTCGCGGTCCCAGTCGTAGCTGAAGCCCAGGCTCTTGATTTGTCGGCGAAAGTTGTTGACGTTATTCCGCGTGTTGACGCTCGGGTGCTCGCCCGTGGCGATGGCGTGCTGCTCCGCCGGCAAGCCGAAGGCGTCCCAGCCCATCGGGTGCAGGACGTGGTCCCCCTTCATTCGCCGAAACCGCGCGAGGATGTCGGTGGCCGTGTACCCTTCCGGGTGGCCGACGTGCAGGCCGCTGCCGCTCGGGTAGGGGAACATGTCCAGGACGTAGAACTTCTTCTTGCCCGCGACTTCGGGCGCGTCCGGGTCGGGCGTGCGGAACGTCTTGTTCGCTTCCCAAACGTTCTGCCACCGACGTTCGACCTCGGCGGGGTTGTAGCTCGGCATCGGCGATCACCTGCGGGCAAGTTCGGATTCGGTTTGGGGTACGGGCGAACTCCCTCGACGGACACCCCACGCCGGTGATAGGTTCTCCCCAGCCCGCACCCGCCGCCTCGGGGAGAGCCGAAATGCCGCTCGCCGTTCAATTCGCGGTCTTCGTCGTCGGCCTGCTCATCCTTGTGGCCGGGGCCGAAGCGTTCATCCGCGGGGCCGTCACCATCGCCCGGATGTTCGGCGTCAGTCCGTTCGTGATCGGGCTGACGCTGGTCGGGTTCGGCACGTCCGCCCCGGAACTGGTCGTGAACGTCGCGGCCGCGTGCAACGACTGCCCGGACCTCGCCCTCGGGAATGTCGTCGGGTCGAACATCTCGAACATCGGCCTGATCCTCGGGACGGCGGCGATGGTCACGCCATTGGCCGTGCAGATGCGTCTGTTGAAGGCGGAGATCCCGATCATGCTGGGGGCGACCGGACTGCTCTGGGTTCTTTCCGCGGACGGCGAACTGGGCCGGCTGGACGGCGGGATTCTGCTTGCGATGTTCGCCGGGATGATGGTCTACCTCGTGCGGTTCTCGCCGCCGGAAACCCCGGATGTGAAGGAAGAAATCGGCGAACAGGCGGCCCGGAAGCGGGTGCCGTGGGGGTCCGCCTTGTTGCTCCTCGGCGGACTGGTCGGGCTCGTCGGCGGGGCGGAACTGATGGTCCGGTCGGCCGTCGCCATCGCGACCGCGTGGGGCGTGAGCGAACTGGTCATCGGGTTGACGGTCGTGGCGATTGGAACGTCCCTGCCGGAACTCGCTTCCTCGGTCGCGGCGGCGGTTCGCGGCCACGCGGACATCGCGGTCGGCAACGTGATCGGCTCGAACATCTTCAACATCGTCCTGATCCTCGGGGTCACGACGCAGGTCGCCCCGCTGCCGGTGCCGCCGGATTTGCTCGCCCTCGACATCCCCGCAATGGTCGCGTTTTCGCTGCTATTCCTGGCCGTTCTGGTGAATGGCCTCGTCATCCGCCGGTGGGAAGGCGGGCTTCTGCTGGCCGCTTTCACCGGGTTCGTCATCTGGCAGGTGGTTCGGGCGACGTGACGGCTTCGTCGGCCTTTCGCGTGTCCTCGTCGAGGTGCTTTGCCCCGGCGACCCACAACCCGCCGCCGATGAGGATGAAGACGCTCGAAATCAGGAACGCGGTGTGCAGGTCCGACAGGTCCGCGATGAACCCGATGATCGGCGGCGAGATCGCGTCCCCGAGCAGGTGAATGACCAGGATGTTGATCGCGAACGCCGTCGCGCGGATGTCGCTGCGGGTGACGTTCGCCAGGATGGTGTTCGCCGGGCCGGTGTTGAAGAACAGGCCGAACACGGCGACGAACACGAAACCCCAGGCATACGGGAACGGCACGAACAACAGCCCGATAAAGAACGGCCACGCCGCGAGGGTGCTCCACCCGGCTACGTGGAAGTACGCCCCCCGCACGCCGCGGTCGCGCAGCCGGTCGCCGAGAATGCCGCCGAGCAGCGTCGCGAAGATGCCGCTGACGACGACGATGCCGCCGAAGATGAGACCAACTTGGCCGTTCGTGATGGAGTCCTTCGCGGTCGCGGCTGTGTAGATGTAGCTTGCGTGCGCCTCCATTTCCCGCTTGGAAAGCGTAGATTCCAGGGATTTTCTGAAGACGGGATAGCCCACTGTTTCCGTTCCCATCAGAGGTCTGAGTTTGACAATGACTTCATCCGAAACCAGCGGTGATCCGTTCGTCTGTGTCAATGTCCTCAACCGAGTCATGGCCTCGCCATCGAGTACGAACCGGGCCTCCCGCTGGAACACATACGTCGGCACCCACGCGGCAACGCCGCCAAGAATAAAGGTCGTCGCGGTCATGCCGACGCAGCAGAGGACGAACGACTTCACGCCGGTCAGCGATTTGAGAACTGCGAAATAGTTCGGGTGCGTCTCTGAGGTGTCGGCTCTGGGGCGAGGCGGTTCCTTCATGAAGAAGCAGAGCGCACCGAGCGACACCCCTGCGAAGGTGACGTGAAACGCGGCTTCCCAGCCGAATGCATCTGAAAGTAGGCCGCCGATCACGAAGCCGAGGGCGCTGCCGACCGGGATCGCCATGTAGAACCACGCCATCACCCGGCCGCGCATCGAAGTCGGGTACAGGTCCGAGATCATCGCCGGGGCGATCGGGCCGTAGGCGGCTTCGCCCACCCCGACGAGGCACCGCATCGCGAACAGCATCAGGTACGAGGTCGCGAGCCCGGAACTGCCGCTGGCGAGGCTCCACAGGATCACGCCGACGCCGACGAGCGTCCACCGGGAGAACCGGTCGCCGAGCACGCCGAACACCGGGGACAGCAGCATGTACGCGGCCATGAACGCCGTCGTCAGCAGGCCGAGCTTCGTCTGCATCCACGGGTCGGACGGGTCGAACAGCCGGGCGTCGAGGGCCAACTTCGGCAGCACCGCGGACAGCACCTGCCGGTCGATGTAGTTGAACAGGTTGATCCCGAGCAGCAGCGCCAGGGCGGCTCGCGCGCCGGGGAGGGGGGCGTCCAGGTGCGGGGAGTCGGGGCGGGTCGCGTCGTGCGGGGTCATCGTCTCGCCCGGTGGGTCGGGGGCCGGCAAGCAGATAGAATACGGGCGGGCAACCGATGGTCGCTACCGGCGGGGGGAAGTCATGTCGGTCGAGGACATCAAGAAGCGGTTCGTCAACGAGATCAAGCTCCGCGGGTACGACGACAAGTACATCGACCGCAACGAGGAGCGCGAGATCCTGCAGATCGCGATCCAACTCGGCATCAACATCGACTCCGCGCGGACCGCCCTCGGCCAGGTGTGCGGCGACTCGGACTACGTGCTCGAAAGTGCGGTACTCAAGTTGGTCCGGGAGCGGCTCGACGTGGCCGCCGGCGACGACGGCGTCATCGACGAGGCCGAGTTCGACGCCGTGTTCGCGTTCGCGAAGCAGGCGTTCGGCGGGAAGAAGAACGACCGGCAGATCAAGCTGATGATCGTGAACGTGATGGAAGACACCGGCAACACGAAGGTGAAGAAGGGCTGGTTCACCGACTGGTACAAGGCGATGAAGAAGGATTTGGGGATGGTTTGACGCGAACGGCCGTCGCTCCCCGTTGGGCCGATGGCCCGACGGGGAGCAACGACCTGCCGGAGCGGGTTACGCCAGGAACTGCGGGATCGGCCCTTTCTGGTTGATCTTCAGCCGCTCCAGGCCGAGGTCGGGGTCGCCGAAGTGCGGGATGGGGTTGCCGTAGGCGTTCAGGATCGTGGTGTACCAGTTCCCGAGCGTCTTGCAGCCGTCCTTGCCGTGGGCCGGCAGCCGGATGTACTTCCCCGCGGTGTTCAGCTTCGAGTTCCGCCCGGTGAACACGAGGAACGGCCACTCGCTGCCGTTGCTGTGGTGGGTCTCGCCGTTGTCCGGGAAGTACAGGATCGTGGTGTTGTCGAACATCGTCCCGTCCCCCTCCGGGACGGCCTTCAGCCGCTTGATCATCGCGTCGACGATCGCCATGTGCTGGGTCCGGACGGTCGCGCGGATGACGCCCGCGTCCACCCCGCCGAAGCCCTTGTTGTGCCCGACGTCGTGCAGGTTGACGGTTTCCTTCTCCAGCCCCTTCAGCCCGGTGTACGGCGTGCCGAGTTCGTCCAGGGTGAACGCGACGACGTTGGTCATCCCGGAGATCAGCGTCGACAGCAGGATTTCCAGGTGCCCCCACTGGCGGTCGACCGTGGTGAGGTCGTCGGCGAGGTACTTGGCGTCGAGCTTCGGCAGGTGCTTGCGGATGACCTCGGCCATCCGTTCGAGCCGGCGGTCCCGCTCGCGGGTCTCCGCGACGGATTGGGCGTAGGTCGTCACCTTGGCCCGCTCGGCCCCCGTCAGGTCGCCGGCCAGCCCGGCCTGCTCGCCGGCGGTGAACTCCCACACGAGTTGCTTCAGCTTGTTCTCGACCTGGTCCCTCTTGTCGGTCGAGACGTGCTTGAACAGTTCCCGCATCGCGACCTTGGGCGACCCGTAGGCGAGGTTCGGCTGCTGGGCGGCCCGGGCGGAGAACCCGGTCTCGATGCCGTTGATATTGCTCCGGCCGTTGCCGCCGCCGTTCGGGAAACACGCCAGCTCGATGTGCTCCAGCGGGGACGGGAACAGCTTCGCCAGTTCGAAGTCGACGGTCGCCCACTTGACGGACGACAGCCGCTCGTTCGCCTTGTACACCCCGAGGGACGACTGCCACGTGTGGTGGCCGGTCGTACACATCATCCCGGACAGCCCCTGCAGGATGGTCAGGTTCGCCTTGTGGGCGGCGACCGGCTTCATCCACTCGGGCAGTTCGTGCTTCGACAGGTCCGCGGTGAACGCCTCCTTCCGCTTTTCCTTCTCCTGCTCCTCGGCGCTGAGCGTCGGCGGGGCCATGACGGACGGGAACAGCCCGTTCCCCTTGTGCAGGAAGACGAACCGCATCGGCGGCTTGCCGGTCGGCGTCGCCCCGAGGGCCGACTGCAGCCACGGGGCGAGGAACGTGCTGCCGGCGGCGGCGGCGGAGGCGGTCAGGAAGGTCCGGCGGTCGAGCATGGGAAACCCTTTGTGTGGAAGCCGAGTGAGCGGGGGCGGGCGTCGCCTGAGGCATGGAACACCCCGACCGCCGGGGTGTTCCGGGAGTTCGGGGTTACTTGCGGTACAGGAACGAATCGGACGTCAACAGGGAGACGATCACGGCCTTGAAGCTGCCGCCGCTCTTCACGTAGGCCTGATCCGCGTCGATCAGGGTCTGGGAATCGCTGAGCCGTTCGTTCCGGCCCATGTAGAACCGGAAGGCGTGGCGGATGATCGACTGCCGGACGCGGGGAGACTTCGCGAGCCGGTCGATCAGCTCCAGGGCGTCTTTCACCTCGCCGTCGAGGGCCGGGTCGCCGGTGCCGTCGAGCCGGCCGGCCGAGTTCACCGGCAGGGTCTTGTAGGTCGGGGCGTTGTACTTCCCCTTGGGCTTGGCCACGACGTTCTCCGGGTACTCCAGGCTCTCGACCGTGCGGTACCGGCCGAAGTCGTCGAAGATCTCGAACGTGACGCCGAGCGGGTTCATCCGGTCGTGGCACTTCAGGCACGCCTGCTTGCCGGTCGCGGCGTCGAGCCGCTGGCGGAGCGTCTTGTGCGGGTCTTCGGGGATGACGGCGTCCACGGTGATCGGCACGTCCGGGACGACGCCGGCGAGCAGCTTCTCCCGCACCCACTTGCCCCGGCGGACGGGGTCCGTCGCGGAATTCTCCGAGTGGGCGATGAGCCACGCCGGGTGGGTGAGGATCCCCTTGCGGTGCTCCACCGCGAACGGCTGCTCCCGCGGGTAGCTCCACTCCGGCGGGTCGATGTTGTAGCTGCGGGCGTGCGGCATCAGAATGTGGATGCCGAACGGGTAGTTCCACACCGGGTTCGGAGGGAGGCCTTTCTTCTCGAAGTGGGTGACGTGGGTCATCGCGATGCTCACGTCCCGCTCCGCGGAGTTGTAGTTGAGGTGCTTGCGGACGAAGGTCAACTCCTCGGGCGACAGCCACGGCTTCGGCTGCTTGTCGGTCGGCTTGTTAATGTTCCACTTGGAGTCCTTGAACCGCTCGGAGATCGCCTTCAGGGAGTCCATTTTTTGGGCCGCCTTGTCGACCGGGGCGACGAAGAACTGGTCCGTGGTCAGCAGCGTCTCGAACACCCGCTGGTCCGCCCGGACGACCCGCTCGACGACCATGTCCGCCTCGCGGATCAGCTTGCCGGGGGTGCCGGCCGAGCCGCGGTCCGGGTTGTGGTAGTACCCGTCGCTCCGCTCGATGTCCTTGAACACGCGGGTGGCCATCGGGTACCCGAAGAACTCCCGGAAGAACCGCGTGATCTTGGGGTGGATCGCGACCGTGATCGGGTCGACCGCCCGGTAGTCCCCCTCGTGAATCCCGTAGTCGATCTCGCCGGCGAACGCGGTCTTGTCGGCCAGCAGCCGCTTCACCTCGCGCTCGTAGTCCGCCCTGGTGCTCAGCCGGCCCTCCTTCGCGGCCTTCACCAGCGCCTCGTCCGGCCCGCGGTCGCCGACGGCGTAGGCGATGGCGTAGCTGGCCTCGCGGGGGGACAGCTTCTTCCGGCCGAACTCGTCCGGCGGGCCGGCCCCGAACTCCTGGCGGTAGACGAACTCCGACTCCAGCCAGGTCGCTTCCAGCATCTTTTCGAGGCCCTCCGCGTTCCCGCCCAGCTTGATGGCCGCCCGGGTCAGCTTCAGGTACTTCACCTTCTCGGCGTCCGTGGGCGGCCGCTGGAACAGGCGGTCGAACTGGAACGCAACCGCGGCGAGCACCTCGGCGTCGGTGGGTTCCCCCTTCTTCGCGACGATCGCCTCGAACGCGGGCATGGCCGACGACTTGGCCTTGTCCGGCAGGGTCGCCGCCGGCAGCCAGCCGTCCCCCTTCGGATTGTCCACCACGGACGCGACCGGTTCGCCGCACTTCACCCGCAGACTCCCGACGACTTTCGACGCCATCCACGACGCGTTGTTCTGCATGACCACGAAGTGCCCGCCGTCGAGCGGGGTCAGGTCGTAGTCGCGGACCCCGGACCGCTCGGGCAGGGTGAACGGGTTCCGGACGCCGACCAGCCGCATGCCGCGGTCCTTGGGCGGGAGTCCGAGCGAGTCCTGGACGCGGGCCTCGAAGATCTGGGGGCTGACGAGCCACCGGCGGGTGGGGCTGGACGGCTTGTCCTTCACCGTTCCGCTGAACAGGGCGTCGTGGTCGACGGCGTTCCCCGCGGCCGGCAGCACGGACCGCTCGTCCAGCCGGGAGGCGTTGTGGCTCCGCAGTTCCGCCCGGACCCAGTCTTCCATCGCCCGCCGGTCCTGCGGGCTCGGCGGCTCGGACTTGGCCGGCGGCATCAGCCGGTAGAAGACCTGATCCTGCACCTTGTTCAACAGGTCCAGCCGCTCCGCGAGCGGCAGCTTCTCGAACCCGACGAGGTTGACGTTCCCCTTCCCGTTCGGGCCGTGGCACTCGACGCAGTGCGTTTCGAGGGCCGCTCGAACCGGCTGCGGAACGACGGTCGGCTTCGCCTCGTCGGCCCGGGCGACCGGCGCGACGCCGACCAGAACCGCCGCCAGGGCCGGCAGGAGTCGGGACACGGCGAGCGGGCACCGGACCGACCGTCGGGATGCGATCTCGTTCATAAGGGCCTGCGTCCGGAAGTGGCGCAACGGGGACTGCGGCGGGGCGGGTGAGAACTGTGGTATTAGACCCCGCCCCGGAAACGGTGCCCGGAAAAAGAACGACGAATTCCGGAACGCCCTTCCCGACCGGCCGAGACGGGTTCGACAAGTCGAGTCCGGGTCACGACGCCGGCGGAACGGCCGCGAACAGGACGTTCAGCCCCTCGGCCATCGTCGGGTGCGTCAGCACCGCGTCCCGCAGGGCCGTGTACGGCAACCCGCCGGCCATCGCCACCTGCACGACGGGCATCACCTCGCCGGCCTCGACGCCGAACATCGTGAACCCCAGGATGCGGTCGTCCGGGCCGATCAACGCCTTCATGAACCCGCGGGTCTCGGACAGGGTGCGGGTCCGCAGCACCCGGTCCATCGGAATCTTCGCCAGCCGGTACGCGATACCCCGATCCCGGGCCTCGCGTTCGCTCAACCCCACGCGGGCGAGTTCCGGGTCGGTGAACAGGCAGTACGGCACCGGCCGGCCCGTCGTGACGCGGTCCTTCCCGGCCATCGCGTCGCGGACGACGCGGAAGTCGTCGAACGCGATGTGCGTGAAGTACGGGCTGCCGGCGCAGTCCCCGACCGCGAAGACGTTCGCCGCCGTGGTCCGGAGCCGGTCGTCCACCCGGACGTGCCCCCGGGAGTCGACCTCGATCCCGGCGCGTTCCAGTCCGATCCCGTCCGTGTTCGGCGTCCGCCCGCCGGCCGCCAGCAGGTGCGTGCCCTCGACGACGAACGGCGAGCCGCCGCGGGCGACGTGGACGCGGACTGACGACCCGGACTCGCCCTCGACCCGCTCGATGGTCGTGCCGGTGACGAGGTCGATCCCTTCGTCCCGGAGCAGCTCGGCGACCGCCGCGGTCACGTCCGGGTCTTCCTTGGAAATGGGGGCCGGGTTGCGTTCCAGAATCGTCACCCGGCTGCCGAACCGGCGGAACGCCTGGGCCAGTTCGAGCCCGATGTACCCCGCCCCGAGGACGACCAGGTGGTCCGGGACACGGTCCAGTTCCAGGGCCTCGACGTGCGTCAGCGGGCGGGCGGCGCGGAGGCCGGGGGTGTCGTCGACCCGGGCACGGGAGCCGGTGCTGACGACGACCGCGGCCCCCCGCAGCGTGCGGGTGCCGCCGGCGGTCAGGCTCACCTCCACCGTCCGCGGGCCGACGAACGTGCCGTGGCCCCGGACGAGTTCCGCCCCGCTCGCCGCGAACTTGTGCTCGTGCAGCGCGATCAGCCCGTCGACCATCGCCCGCTTGCGCGCCCGGACGGCGGCCATGTCCACGGTTCCGCCGTCGGCCCGGACGCCGAACTCGCCCGCCCGCCGGACGTAGGACGCGACCTTCGCGGAATGGATGAGGTTCTTGCTCGGCAGGCACGCGACGTTCGGGCACGACCCGCCGACGTACCGGCGTTCGACGACGGCCGCCCGCTTCCCCTCGGATGCCAGCGTCCAGGCCAGGTACTTCCCCGCCTCCCCGCTGCCCAACACGACGAGGTCGTACTCTTCGATTCCGGCCATCGGGTCGGCTCCGGGGCGTCACGGGCGAGACGCAGCAGGTGTACGCCGGACGCAAGGGAGTGGCGAGCCGATTCCGGCGGTCGGCCGGCGATTTTCGGGGGATCAGCCGACGAACACGCCGGTGAGGTCGCCGGGGAGCAGGTCCACGGACGTCCGCGGCAGCGGCCGGGCCGTCGACAGGTTCGCCCCGGCGTAAGTGCGGACGGTCGATCCGGTGTCGGTCGGCACGCCGGTGACGATGTCCGCGAACGGATCCCCGTCCAGGTCCTTGGCGGCGACCCGGACGCCCTGGGTGAACAGCGGGGTGTCGGCGAAGAAGTTGACGATCGTCAGCGCCGCCGCGGAAGGATCGTCCAGGTTCGACACGGTCCCGGCCAGGAACAGGGCTCTGCCGTCGGCCACCCGAACCCGTGGACCGCCGCCGGGGCCGCCGCCGAAGATCAGGTCCGCGAACCCGTCGCCGGTCACGTCGCCCGCGGTCACGTAGACCCCGTTCCGGAGAGTCTGCTCGAAGGCGAAGAAGTCCGGGACGACGCGGACCGGGCGGACGAACCCGAGCCGGACGGGGACGGTCTTCCCGTCGTAGACCGCGACCCGCGGGCCGCCGCCGGTGCCGGCCGCCACGATCAGGTCCGGGGTGCCGTCGGCGTTCAGGTCCCCGAAGGACACCCGTGCCCCGCCGCGGAAGTTCGGGTCGTCGATCCCGAAGAAGTCCGCGATCACGTCGCCGAGGGCTCCGTCGAACACCGTCACGCGGGCGCTGCCGGTCGTGTCCGCGGACACCGCGATGTCCGCCCGGAAGTCGCCGGTGATGTCGGCGGCGGCGACGAACGCCCCTCCGGTGAAGCTGTCTTCGAACGCCGGGAACGTGGCGACCACCGCCCCGGTCCGGCCGTCGAACACCGACACGACCACGCGGCCGCCCGGCCCGGACACGACGACGGCGTCGGGCGTGCCGTCGCCGTTCACGTCGGCAACCGCGGCGCGCTCGCCCGCGTTCGGAGGCAGGGTCGCCGCGACGGACCCGTCCGGGGTCCGCACCTCGCCGCCTCCAGCCCCACCGGTCGTCGAGTACCACGGCACGGCGTTCTGGTCCACGCCCGGTACGACCAGGGTGAACGACTGGGTGGCATCGGGACTGATCCCGTTCCGGGCGACAAGAGTGACGGCGTAGCGCCCGGGCCGCGTCGGGCTACCGCTCAGGGTTCCGCCGCCGGAGCCGTCGGCGGTGAACCGGACGCCGGGCGGGAGGGAGCCGACCGCGCTCAGCGTCGCCGCGGGGAAGCCGACCGTCGAAACGCGAAAGGCCCCCGCGGTTCCGAGCAGGAAGTTGGCCGACGGCGCGGACGTGAACGCCGGGGCCTGATTCACCGTCAGGGTCAGTGTTTGGGACGCGGTCGGTGTCACCCCGTTGGTTGCGCGGACGGTCACGACGAACACCCCGGACTGGGTCGGCGTGCCGGACAAGGTCTTGCTCGCGGGGTCGAACGCCACCCCGGCCGGGAGGGTCCCCGAGACGGACACCGCCGGGGCGGGGAACCCGGTCGCGGTCACGGCGAACGACCCCGCCGTGCCGACCCGGAACGTCGCCGCGTCGGGGGAGGTGATTCCGGCCGCGGTGCCAGCCGTCAGGGTGAACGAGACGGAATTGGCCCCCTCGCCGGTGGCCGAGACGCCGAAGGTGCCGGGCGTCGATTTCGCTGTCGCAGTCACGCTGGCGAGCCCCGCAGCGACCGTCGCGGGGCAGCCGGTGAGGGTGGCACTCGCCCCCGACGCCGGAGCGGTGAACGTCACCCGGCCGCCGTCCGTCGGTTCCCCGGCGCTGTTCGGCGTCAGCGAAACCGTCTGCGGGGCCGCGAAGGCGGTGCCGACCCCGGTGATCTGGTCGTCGCCGCCGGCAACCGCGATGGTGAAGCCCTGCCTCTCGAACGCCCCGATGTCGACACCCCCGACCCGCGACTTCCCGCGGGCGTCGGTCGTGGGGGTTCCGGCCGGAGTCCCGACATTGAGAGCCGGCGAACCCGGCAGCAGTGGGATCGTCAGGACCGGCCCGCCGTAGTCCCCCAGGGTTCCGAGGCCGACAAAGTCGCCCGCGGACAGGACGATGTTCCCGCCCTTGCCGTTGGTGAAGTTCGCGGACCCGCCGGGGCCGATCAGGTTGTTCGAGCCGAGGAACGTGTTGCTGCCCGTCAGGTCCGTCGGCGTGCTCGAGGTGTTGCGATTCCCGGCGACGACGACGTTCGTCAGCGTGGTGGTGCCGAGGTTGTAAACCCCGCCCTTCCCGCTGGTGTTGTCGGTGATCGTGCAGTTCCTCAGGATGGCGATCCCGTAGCGGTTCGTGATTCCTCCCGCGTTCGTGCCCACGTTCCCCGTGACCGTGCAGTTCGTCAGATTGAGGAGACCGTTGTTGAAGAGGCCGCCGGCCAAGTTGCCGGCAACGGTGCAGTTCGTGAGAGTCACCGACCCGGCATTCTGAATTCCGAGGCCGCCGTTCCCCGAGATGGTCGTGTCGGTGGCATTGACCGTTCCGTACCGGTTGTAGATGCCGCCCCCCGAGCCGGAGTTGCCGGACACCTCGCAGTTGTTCAGGCCGAGCGACGCTTCCGATAAATGGTTGAAGATCCCGCTTCCGAACCGCGGTGCGGTGTTTCCGTTCACTTTGCAGTCGGTCAGGCTCAGTTTGCCGAAATTGTAAATCCCGCCGGCTCGGTCCGAGTCTCGACCCCCGGTGATCGTCATTCGGGTCAAGTCGACGGCGACGTTGGTGTTGATTTGAAACACGCGGGTGGTGTTGTTACCCGACACCGTCACGCCGGCCGCCGGGCCGGTCACGGTGGTCGAACCGGTCGTGTCGGAGAAGACCAGTTGCGTGCCCGAGGTCAGGGTGATGGTCGCCCCGGACCCGAACACGGCCGGGTCGAAGGTGATCGTGTCCGCCCCGGTGCGGGCGTTCGCCTCGGCGATGCAGTAGCGGAGGTCGCCGGCGTCGCCGGTGCCCGCCCCCGTGTCGGTGAGGGCATTGACGACCAGCGCGGCGGGGGTGCAGCGGTCGTCCAGAGGGAAAAGGTGCGGACGGAAACGGGGAGGCATGGGCGAGGCTCGGCGGGATCAGCGGGCGGCATTCTCCTCCGAATAGGATAATTCAAAGATGACCCGCGTACCAAGTCGAAGCCGGGCAAGAAAATGTTCTGAGTCCGACCGGGAAGAGCCCGAGCGCGAATGTGCCGGGCGATTCACTTGACCGCCAGCCGCAGCGTCGGCGGCTGCAGGGTCGGGTGCCGGCGGCTGGCGAACCCGTGGACGAGGTCTTGCCGGCCGCTGCCGGGGGTGTCCCGGACGACGATGAACGTCGCCACCCGGTTCGTGTTCCGGTTCAGGAACTCCGCCAGGGCCGGGCCGCCGACCGAGTGGACGCCGGTCTGCACCCCCTGCGGGACGACGAACTGCCCCAGCTTCACCGTCTTCGCCGGGTCCACGGCCGCCCCGCCCGGCGCGTTGCCGGGGGCCGTGCCCCACCGCACCCCCGCCTCGTCCCACCCGTCCAGGGACTCGTCCGTCAGCCCGTACACCGTGAACGTGGCGTCCGGCACCTCGGACGCGAACCCCAGCCCGGTCGGGGCCAGCGTCAGGTCGAACCGGGCGTCCGCAATCTTCCGGCCGGCCAGCGGCGACAGGTCGATCCCCACGTACCCCTTGCGGTAGTACGACGGGTCCCGGACGACCGAGTTCTTCACCAGGATCAGCACGTCCGACGAGTGGTCGCTCGGGAACTTCGGCTGGACGTAGCAGTCCTTCCCCGCCCCGGCCGCGGACGTGAGGGTCAGCACCCGGCCGCCCGGCGACCCGAACGGCGGGGCCTCCGTCGGCGGTTCCGCGTTCGGGTCGAACCCGGCGATTCCCGCCGCGGAGAACCGCAGGTTCTTGCCCGTCAGCATCCGCTCCACCTTGCCGGTCGTGCGGTCCCTGGCGTCGACGACGCCGTCGAACACCTGGACCTCGGCCGCCTGCCCGTCCCGGACGTGGACGCCGAACTCGGTGCCGAAGTCCGTGAGCTCCGCCGACGGCGTGTCGATCACGAACCCGACGGCCGGCGGCGGCACCTTGGCGACCGCCCGGCCCGCCGACAGCACGCACCGGCCGGCCGACACGATCTGCAACTCCGCCGGCCCTTCCAGCCGGACCTCCGCCCCGGAGTCGAAGGTGATCTTCGCCACCCCCTCGGCGAGCCGCAGCCGCCCGGCCGTCAGCCGGGTTCCCTCCTCGGTCGGCAGGGTGCCGCCGTCCCACTTGCACGCCTTCGCCGCCGTCAGGGTGGCCACCGGCTTCGGCCCCGCCGCACTCCCCGGCGAGGCGAACCACCCCACCGCGACGGCCACCGACGCCGCCAGCCCGACGAACCCGGCGAGCCCGGCGACCCAGCCCGTTCGCGAAGACCGGCGAGCCGGCCCGACCGTCGCGACTTCCCCCGAGGGTGCTTTCGGGTCGCCGGACGACCACGTCAGGGCCGCGTGCTGGTGCAGGAACGACGTGTAGAACCGCAGGGCGGCCGGCGACCCCAGCACCAGCTCCTCCAGCCGCCGCGTCTGCCCCTCCGTCAGCCGCCCCTCGACGGCGGCGGCACACAGGTCTCTCAGCTCGGGGGTCGGTTCGGTCATGATCGGGCTCCCGCGGCCACGGACCGCGTCACGCAGTCGTGCAGCACCTGTCGAATCCGGCTCAGCGCGCGGTAGGTGGCGTCCACCGTCCGGCCCGCCCGCTCCGCCACCGCCTCGATGGGCAGCCCGTCCGTGTACCGCCACCGCACCAGCTCCCGGTGGTCGGCCGGCAGCTTGCCTAGGCACCCGGCCAGGGCGGTCGTCCGGCCTTCCAGGACCTCGGACATTTCCTCCGCCTCGCGGCCGACCGCCTCCAGGAACGCCTCGGAGAATTCGAGCCGGTCCCGCGACCGCTTCTTCCGCCACGCCAGCACCTGATTCAGCGCCACCCGGCAGGCCCACGCCGCGAAGTTCGTCCCCGGCCGAAACGTGTCGAATTCCCGCCACAGCACGAGGTTCGTGTTCTGGAGTACGTCCTCGGCCTCGGTCGGGTTCGGGACCAGGGTCAGCACGTAGAGGTACACCCGCCGCTGGTTCTGGGCCAGCAGCCGGACGAACCGGTCCACCTTGTCGGCCGGTTCCGCGGCGGTCGGGTCAGGGGAGAGCATGGTCGCGGCCCTACAAGACAAGTGCCGACCCGCCCGAGTTTGGACAGCGGAACCCGTCTCGTCGAGCGAAAAATCCCCCGGACAAGGAATCACCAGCCCGAAGCGTCGGGCTCGTGTGTCGCGGCGGGGGGCCTCGCCTCGGTCGACGGCGGCTCGGACGAGGACGCCCGTCCGTTAGCCTTCCCAACGCCTCGCCCCGACTCTCACTCACGCCCCATGCCTCGCACCTGCGGGTCTGAGCCACCCAGCCACCAGCCTCGTTGCCCATCCCTGCGGACTCCCCGTCAGGCCGGCAGCCTGTTCCACCCCCGGCTGGGTCTTTGTGATCGCCGCGACGATGTACTCCGCCGCCCGGTCCGTCGCGCCGGGGATCGCCACCCGCTCCCGCACGGCGCGCAGCCTCTCGACGAGTTCTTCGCGCTCGGCGGGGTTCTTCAACAGAGCGATCACCCGCTCCGCGATGCCGGCGGACTCGTCGCGGTAGGAAAAGAACTCCGTGTACAGTTCCTCCCCGGCGAGCAGGTTCACGAGGCTCACCCACTGGCAGGTCATGAAGATTTTCCGGGCCAGGAACCAGCCCAGCCAGACGACCTTGTACGTGATGACGGCCGGCTTCAGGCGGTACATCATCTCCAGGCCGACGGACCCGGACACGGCCAGGCACACGTCCGCGAGTTCGATGATTTCCGGCGTGCGGCCGACGTGAACCTCTGCGTCGAACCCCGCGGTTGCGAGGATTTCGCGGGCGACGCCGGCTTGCTTTTCGTTGAACGACGCGACGAGGAACCGCACGCCCGGCACCGCGTCGCGGACGCGCTTCGCGGCCGACACCATGATCGCGAAGTTCTCCCGCACCTCCTGGTTCCGCGACCCCGGCAACAGCGACACGACCAGCCCCGGCTTCGCCTTCTCGCCCGCGACGAAGTCGGCGTCGAGCTTCTGGTGCGCGAGTTCGTCGAAGTACGGGTGCCCGATGAAGTGCGAGTTCACGCCGCGTTTTCGGTACCAGTCGTCTTCAAAGGGCAGGGCGGAAAGGACCGTGTGGACCCACCTCCGCATCTTCTCCGACCGCCACCCGGCCCACGCCCACAGTTGCGGCGGCACGAACCAGTACACGGGCACGCCCGCACGGTGGGCCCGTTTCGCCAGGGCGAAGTGGAAGCCGGGGTAGTCGATGACCACGAGCGCGGCCGGCTTCTGGCTGCGGAAGAACACTTCCGACTGCCGGGCGATGCGGAAGAACGTGCCGAGGTTGAGCAGCACCCGGCCGAACCACATGACCGCGAGGCTCGTCAGCGGGAAGTGTTGCTTCTGCCCGGCGTCGAGCATCCTCGGCCCGCCGAAGCCGACGACTTCCGCGTCGGGCAGCCGCTTCTTGATGGCCGCGACGAGGTTCGCCCCGTGGAGGTCGCCGCTGGGCTCGCCGGCGCTGACGAAGACTTGCATGGCACGTCCGTGCGGTGGTGCCCGGCGTCCGGCCGGGTCTGGGGGGCGGCAGCGTACCACCATCCCGGCAGGCGACGGAAGTCGAGGTTCGTCTTGACGGTGATTCAGCAGCGTACTATCAAAAGAAGTGTGATCGGGCGCTTAGCTCAGTTGGCTAGAGTACCACATTGACATTGTGGGGGTCACTGGTTCGAGCCCAGTAGCGCCCATTCGATCCGCGAGTCGATTCCCGAGCCGCAGCCCTTTCGGGCTGCGGCTCGTGGCGTTTCGGGGTGTCCGCGTGGCTCGCGGACGGTTCACGGCTTCAGCACCACCTTGATGCAGTTGTCTTGCTTGTCGCGGAAGGTGCGGTACGCGGCCGGGCCGTCCTCCAGCGGCAGCCGGTGGGTGATGACGAAGGACGGGTCGATTTCGCCGGCACGGACTTTGTTCAGGAGCAGTCGGGTGTACCGCTGGGTGTGCGTCTGCCCCGCCCGCATCGTCAGGCCCTTGTTCATGAACGCGCCGAACGGGAGCTTGTCCGGGAACCCGACGTACACGCCGGGGACGGACACGGTCCCCGCCTTGCGGCAGCACATGATCGCCTCCCGGAGCGCGTGCGCCCGGTCGGTGCCGACCCCCACGAGGGTCTTGGCCTTGTCGAGGACGGCGTCGGTGTACCCGGAGTAGTGGGCCTCGCATCCGACCGCGTCGATGCACCGGTCGGGGCCGCGGCCCTTCGTCAGTTCCTGCAGCCGGTCGTACACGGTCACCTCGTCGAAGTTGATCGTCTCCGCCTTGCCGTCCCGGGCCATCGCGAGCCGTTCCGGCACCCGGTCGATGGCGATCACCCGCCCGGCCCCGAGCATCCAGGCGCTGCGGATGCAGAACTGCCCGACCGGGCCGCACCCCCAGACCGCCACCGTGTCCCCCGGTTCGATCCCGGCATTCTCGGCGGCCATGTACCCGGTCGGGAAAATGTCCGACAGGAACACGACCTGATCGTCCGGCATCCCGTCGGGGATGACCAGCGCGTTCGCCTCGGCCCGGACGACCCTCAGATACTGGGCCTGCCCGCCGGCGTACCCGCCGGTCAGGTGGCTGTACCCGTACAGCCCGGCGGGCGCGTGCCCCATCGCCTGGGCGGCGAGCGCGGCGTTCGGGTTGGTCGTGTCGCAGCACGAGTACAGCTGCCGCTGGCAGAACCAGCACTCCCCGCAGGCGATGTCGAACGGGACGACGATCCGGTCCCCCGTCTTGAGTTTCGTCACCGCGGCCCCGACCTCGACCACCTCGCCCATCGGCTCGTGGCCGAGGATGTCGCCGGCCTGCATGGTCGGCATGTAGTGGTCGTACAGGTGCAGGTCGCTGCCGCAGATGCACGTAGACGTCACCTTGATGATGACGTCCGTCGGGTGTTCGATCTTCGGGTCCGGGACGGTTTCGCACCGGACGTCGCCCTTGCCGTGCCAGACGATCGCTTTCATGGAAGGCTCCGAAAAGAAGGGGGGAACCGGCGCGCACGGCGGCGGCCGTCCGCCCCGAACGGGGCGAGACGGCCGGCACCGGGCGGCGGGCGAGAGGGGAGGGGTTACTTTCCGGCCGCGGTCATCTTCTGGACGTGCGTCAGGTGTTCCTTGATCGTGGGAAGCGTCTTCTCGGCGAACGCCTTCAGGTCCGCGTTCTTGAGCCCCTGGGAGCCCTTCTCGAACAGCGTCACGGCCTCCGTGTGGGCCTTCACCTGGGCGTCGAGGTAGGCCGCGTCGAACTCCTGGCCGCGGACCCCCTTGACCCGGTCGAACAGCTTCTGGTGGTCCTCCGTCATCTTGGCCGGCACGCCGAGGTTGGCCTTCTTGGCGACGTCCATCAGTTCCTGGTTCGCCTTGCCGTGGTCGGCGATCATCTTCTCGGCGAACTTCTTGACTTCAGGGTTCGCGGCGGCGTCCTTGGCGAGCTTGCTCGATTCGACTTCGAACAGGCCGCCGCTGGCCGCCTTGACGACGAACTCCTCGTCGGTCATCGGCCGGCCGGCCGACTTGTCGTCGGCGGTCGTGGCGAAAACGGCCAGCCCCAGGCTCGCCGCGGCGATCAGGAAGCGTTGCATGGTGTCCTCCGTGGAAAAGGGGTCGCCCCCGCCCGACTGCGGACGGGAGCTGCCTCCCGGAGTGCAAACCGGACACCAGAGCCGGCCGGCGGCTGGAAAACCCTGCGGCTTTCGTCTCAATTCTCAGGCGTGGGTCAACAAAGGGGATGACCGGTACCCACGGCCGGGCGAACTCATGCCGGTGAGCCGCTCGGGGAGAGGGGGGAACCGGCGGGTGACGGGTCCGGCAACTTCGCGGCCATCGCGAGGCCGACGCCGGCGAGGGCGACCGTCACGACGCTGAGTCCGAGGCTGGCGAGGTGCCAGGGGCCGAAGGCGGCCTTCGCGGCCGCGGCGACCGTCGGGTCCGGGTGGAAGCGGTCGAGACGCAGGCGGGTCACTTCCTCCGAGAGCGGCCACCCGGCGGCGACCGTCAGCACCGCGGCTCCGAGCACGAACACCCGGACGCGGTGCCACGGCCCCGAGCGGTACCACCCGAGTGCGGTCGCGAAGGCGAGGACGCCGCAGCCGGCCTGCATCGCAAAGTACTTCGGAAACACCGGCCCGACCGCGGCCCCGGCCAGCGCGCTGCCGAGGGCCTTCTTCTCTTCCGCCGGCGCGTCCGGGCTGATGATCGTCCGGTACGCGGTGCGGTCCGACGGGCCGTCGGCCACGACCTTCTCGAAACTCGCGAACAGCGACACCGCGACGACGAAGTTGAAGAACCCCGCCCCGCCGAACCACACCCCGAGCGCCAGCAGGTGGACCGCCTTCACCACGGTGGTTCGCATCGGCCAGTCTCCCATGCGCGACTCGGTGCCGGCCAGCAGCCGGCGGACGTTCGCGCGGTGCTTCAGGATCACGAACGCGGACCCGAACAGACAGTACCCGGTCGCGTACACCGACCCGTCGCCGAACGGGTCCGGGGACAGCAGCCGCGCCGCGGCCAGGGCGACGACGGCGACGATGGACGCCAGGGAGACGACCCGCGACGCGAGGAACACCACCCCCCACACGGCGATCGCGACCGCGGCCGGGCCGGGGACGAGGACGGCGATCGTGCCGGCCCCCGTGGCGACGCCCTTGCCGCCCCGGAATCCCAGGGAGATCGGGAAGAGGTGCCCGAGGAACGCGAGCGCGGCGGCCCCGGTGCGGACCGCGTCGTCGCCGGGGACGATCACCCCCGCCGCCACGACCGGCCCCGCCCCCTTCGCGAAGTCGAGCACGAAGCACGCGAGCCCGAACTTCGCCCCGAGCACCCGCCAGACGTTCGTCGCCCCGATGTTCCCGCTGCCCGCACGGAACAGGTTGACCCCGCGGACCCGCCCGAGGAGGTAGCCGAACGGAATGCCGCCGACGAGGTACGCAGCGACGAGGACAACGGCAGGGGCCATCGGCGGGGACTCGGAGGGAGGGTCCGGAGTGGTGTATCCGGCCCGCCGTCGGGTTCAACAGGGCCGGCCCGTCACGCCGCCGCGTAGTGCCGGGCGATCAGGTCGTTCTGAATCCAGAGCAACTTCCCGAACGCGCGGACGGTCTTCGTTTCCGTCTCGCGGTCCAGGCCGAGGCCGAAGATCGTGGCGGTGAGGGCGTCGGCGACGAACCCCATCAGGGCGTTCATCTGCACCAGCGGCACCGCGATGGCCTTGCTGCCGGCCTTGTCCGTGTGGATCTTGCCGACCATGTCCAGGTACTCGGCCATCTTGCCGTCGTACGGCTTCGTCACGAGGGCCACGAGGTACCGCCCGAGGTGTTGCTTGCGAAACGCGATCTGCGGGTGGTCCGGGGTCAGGTGCGCGAGGTCCGGCGGGACCGCCCCGTCGTACCCGTGCTGCCGGGGGAGGAAGTGCCGCCAGGTGGCGGTAAACCCGTGCAACTTGGCGTACACCGCGTCGACCAGGCCCGGCACGAGCGGGGCGAGCAGCGGGGCCGCCGCGTGGACCGCCGCCACGTCGTCCGGCCCGAACCCCACGAACTCGGCGACGTACCCGAACCGGTACCCGGTGTCCGACTCCAACCGCGGCTCGTCGATCGTCTGCATGGCATCATCCGGAGAGGAAGGATAATCGGAATTCCAGACCCGAAATTCCTGAATAGACACTGGTAGGTTACTTCCGCTACAATGCCGTGTCAAGTTCCGCACGCGGGAAATGGTGAAGAACATGCTCTCCCAGACGGTCGAATACGCCCTCCGGGCCGCGGTGTACCTGGCGACCCGGCCGGGGGAACCGGTGACGACGGAGGAGGTCGCGGAGCGGACGCGGGTGAAGGCTCCGTACCTGGCCAAGATCCTCCAGGCGCTGACCAAGAAAGGCCTCGTCAAGTCGCAGCGGGGCGTCGGGGGCGGGGTCACGCTGGCGAAGGCCCCGGATGAATTGACGATCCTGGAAGTGGTCAACTCGGTCGAGCCGCTGCAGCGGATCACCGTCTGCCCGCTCGGCCTGCCGACGCACGGCAAGCGGCTGTGCCCGCTGCACAAGAAACTCGACTCCGCGATCGCCGCGGTCGAGCAGGCGTTCGGGTCGACCACCCTCGCCGACATCCTCGCGGAGCCGGCCGCCAGCGTGCCGCTGTGCGAAATCCCGGACGGGTTCGGGGGCCGCATCCCCCTTCCGGTCAAGGGCGGGTGACCCCTCCGGGCCACCGACCGACCCACAGAAAGCGTTCGACGGAGCCGATCTTGTTCGCTTGATCCATACTGGGCGATGCAGATTCTGTGTCGTACTATCTGTCGCTACGGCCCTGCCTCATCCGGACAGGAGCCCTCTGGATTTCGGCGAGCCG
>CAYUHJ010000024.1:35488-46011 GCA_964444365.1 uncultured Alcaligenaceae bacterium
AGCCGTCCGCGGCTCAGCCCTTCAACATCTCGTCGTGCTTCATCCCGCTCGGGGGGAGGTCCGCCTTGCGGCAGTTCGCCAGGGCGGCCCGGGCACCGGCCATCTGGTCCGCGTCGTTGTCCTCCCACTCGATGCTCACCGCCCCGTCGAACCCGACGCGGTTCAGTTCGATGAAGATCTCCTCCAGGGAGTTCGCGTCGCGGGCGGTGCCGGCCGTCACGAAGTTCCAGCCGTTCGCCCAGTGGCCCATGTTCCGGTGCCCGCCCAGCCGGCCCGCCCGGCAGTGCTCGCGGGCCACCCACACCCCCTTCACGTGGGCGCAGTGGATGTACTCCGGGTACTCGCGGATGAAGTCGATGACCGACACGTTCTGCCATTCCATGTGCGAGCCGTCCAGGTTGAACCCGACGACGCCCTCGTACCCGGCCCTCGTCATGTGGCGGATGTAGTCGCCGGCGCTCTCGATGTCCCCCATCGCCCGCTCGGACGGGTGGCACTCCAGGTCGAACGTCACGCCGTACTGCTTGCACAGGTCCCACACCGGGGCGAACCGCTCGACGAGCAGTTCCAGCGACAGCTGGCGGACGTCCGGCAGGTCGTAGCCCTCGATGTTGCCGGGCAGCGGCGGGAACAGGAACCAGTGGCTCCAGCAGTTCGCGGGGCTGCCGACGAACCCAGGGAGTGCCACCTTGCGGTTCTGCAGCTTCGACAGGTGCCCGGCGTACCGCACGCACGCCTGCAAATCCTTCAGCGCCTCCGCGTGGACCAGTTTGCCGACTTCCGGCGGGACGTAGTAGGGGTCCGTCCGCGGCGGGGTGTGGCCGGCCTGCCGCCACGCCTTGTACGCCGCCTTCGCCTCCCCCTTGCCGGAGCAGAAGTTCAGCGTCTTCGCACTCGGCTCGTCGCCGAGGACTTGCCCCTGCAGGTGCGTCGCCACGGTGAAGATTTCGAGCCCGTGCTTCTTCGCGATGCCGACCCGCTCCTGGGCGTAGGCGGCGGCCCCGGCGTCGGTGTCGCACTTCCGCAGGTCGAGTTCCCAGCTTGCTTCTTCCCAGCCGTCGAACCCGGACTGTTGCAGGAACGGGATCCACTCGGCTTCCGGGACGTTCCCGAACTGGCCGCGGACGAGGCCGATCTGGTGGAACGAGCCCTTGCCGTTCTTGTGCGTGGCGGTCTGCTTGAAGCCCATGAGGAGAGTCTCCGGGTGGCGGGGGAAAAAGGGGGGACGTACCGCAGGTGTACGGACCCGGCCGAGTCTCGGCGAGCGCGGCCCGCCGCCCGCGGTGCCCCGTACACTGCAGGTATGCTCCGCGAAGAACAGATCGACATCCGCCGGCAGCGCGCGAAGGCGAGCCCGCTCCGGATCGAAAAGCTCGGTAAGAAGCGGGTGTTTGCGGACTACCGCGTCACGAACCCCGCGTCCGGCGGGCAGTACACCGTCACGGTCCACGGGTTCGACGTCGGGGACAACACCTGCACCTGCCCGGACTTCAAGTCGAACACCCTCGGCACCTGCAAGCACATCGAGGCGGTACTCGAATCCCTGCGCGACGACGCCCCGGCCCAGGTCCGCACGCGGAAGTCCACGTTCACCCGGCCGGAAGTGTACCTGCACTACGGCGAAGCCCTGCAGCTCGGCATCCGCCTGCCGCCGCGGAACTCGGACAAGCTGACGGCGCTCGCGAAGCGGTTCTTCGACGCGAAGGGCCTCTGGACCGGCCGCTGCCGGTACGAGGAGATCATCCCCGCGATCGAGGCGGTGCCGGAAGACGTGACGGTCATGTCCGACGCCCTGGATTTCATCGACCGCGAGGTCGAGCGGGCGGACATGCGGCGGCGTGAAGACGAGTGGGTGAACCAACTCGAAGCGGGCACGCTGGACCTGCAACCGCTCACGGTCCCGCTGTACGACTACCAGACGCGCGGGGCGCTCTTCCTCGCGTGCCGCGGCCGCAGCATCCTCGGCGACGACATGGGGCTCGGCAAGACCGTCCAGACCCTCGCCGCGATCGAACTGCTGGCCCGCGAACGCGGCATCGGCCGGGTACTCGTCGTCGCTCCGGCGTCCGTGAAGTACCAGTGGGAAACCGAAATCCGCAAGTTCACGACCCGGGCCGTGCAGGTCGTCGAGGGATCCGCGGACGACCGGAGGGAACTGTACGCGCAACCCACCTTCTACCGCCTCGTCAACTACGAGCAGGTCGTCCGCGACCGGGAGGCGATCAACGCCTGGAAGCCGGACGTGATCGTGCTCGACGAGGCGCAACGCATCAAGAACTGGGAGTCCAAGACGAGCCGGGAGGTGAAGAAACTCGTCAGCCGGTACGCGATCGTGCTGACCGGGACGCCGCTGGAGAACAAGCTCGAAGAACTCTACAGCATCGTGCAGTTCGTGGACGAACGCCGGTTCGGCCCGGCGTTCCAGTTCCTGCACGAGCACCGCGTCCTCGACGAAAACGGCCACCTCCGCGGGTACCGCAACCTCGACAAGATTCGCGACCGGCTCGAACCGATCTTTCTGAGACGCACCCGCGGCGAGGTTCTGACGCAACTTCCCGCCCGCACTGATAACACCGTCTTCGTCGAACTCGCGGACGAGCAGCGGGTGCCCTACGAAGAGCAACGGTCGGCCCTCGCCCGGCTGCTGCAGAAGGGGTTCCTGACGGACATCGACCGCAAGCGGATCCTCGCGTGCCTCGTCAACATGCGGATGCTCTGCGACAGCACGTTCCTGTTCGACAAGCAGACGCGGGTGTCGCCGAAGCTGGACGAATTTGCGGAGTTGGTGCCGGAATTGGTTAGCCGCGAGGCAACGCCGAGCGCGGACTCCGCCCCTCAGGTTGAAGCGCTAGCGGGCGGGAAGTCCGCGCTCGGCGTCGCCTCGCGGCTAACCGCTCCGCACAAAATCGTCGCGTTCTCGCAGTGGGAGACGATGATCCTCCAGACCGCGGAGGTACTCGACCGCCTCGGGATCGGGTACGTCGTGCTCCACGGCGGGCTCCCCGGCAAGGAGCGGAAGGCGGTGCTCGACCGGTTCAAGACGGACCCCGAGTGCCGGGTGTTCCTCAGCACCGATGCGGGCGGCGTGGGGCTGAACTTGCAGACGGCCGACACCGTCGTGAACCTCGAACTGCCCTGGAACCCCGCGGTTCTCGAGCAGCGCATCGCCCGGGTCCACCGCATGGGCCAGAGCAACCCCGTGCGGGTCGTGAACCTCGTCACCCGCGGCACGATCGAGGAGCGGGTGCTGCGGGCGATCGAGGCGAAGCAGAACCTGTTCGCGGGCGTGTTCGACGGCGACGAGGACGAGATCGCGTTCGCGGCCGTCAACCAGTCGTCATTCCTGGACGCCGTTCGCGAGATCGTCGGCGAGCCGAAGCCGGACCCGCCGCCGCCACCCGCCGCCGCCCCCGCCCCGCCGCCGGCGAGTGACAGCGGGGCGTCACTGGCCGCGGCCGCGGTCGAACTGGTCTCGGCCGCGGCGGCCGTCCTCGCGGCGGCCGGCGTCCCCCCCGCGTTGCGCGAGCAACTCCGGACCGCAGCCCGCCGGCTGGAGACGCTGACGGAGGAATGACCGCGGTACAGGTTTCGTCCGACGCAAGACTCCGGAGGGTTCGACCGTGCTTGACCGCGTCCATCACTCGGCCGCCCTGATCTCCTCCGTCGGCACCCGCGTCGTCGCACTCGTCGATGTCCTCGCCCCGAACGGCCGGACGCTGCACCCCGCGGGCTCGGTCGGCGTGGTGGTCCACGCGCCCGTCGACCTCGACCATTCGTACCGGGTCAAGTTCCTCGACGGCTTCGAGCAGGTGCTTCGCCCCGACGAGCTTCGGCTGCTCGCGGAGCTGAAACATGACGAGATCGGCGACGAGTCCGTTTCGGCAAGCCGCGAAGACCTCTACGGCCGGATCATCCTGCGGTGCGTGATCGGCTCGCAAGCATACGGCCTTGCGGGGGACGGGTCCGACGTCGACCGCCGCGGGATCTACCTCCCGCCGGCCGACCTGCACTGGTCGCTGCACGGGGTGCCGGAACAACTGGAAAACGACGAGCGGCAGGAGGCGTTCTGGGAACTCCAGAAGTTCCTGGTCCTCGCGTTGAAGGCGAACCCGAACGTGCTCGAGTGCCTCTATACCCCGCTGGTCGAACACGCAACGCCGCTCGCGCAAGAACTCCTCGCGATGCGGTCGTGCTTCTTGTCGCGGCTCGTCTACCAGACGTTCAACGGCTACGTCGCGTCGCAGTTCAAGAAGATGCAGGCCGACCTCCGCACCCGCGGGCAGGTGAAGTGGAAGCACGTCATGCACCTGATCCGGCTGCTGATTTCCGGCACGCGGACCTTGAAGGACGGCTTCGTCCCCGTCCGCGTCGACGAGCACCGTGACCAACTGCTCGCCGTCAAGCGCGGCGAGATGCCGTGGGACGAGACCGAGCAGTGGCGGCTCCGTTTGCACGAGGAGTTCGACCGGGCGTTCGCGGCGACGACGTTGCCGGAACGCCCGGACTACAATCGCGTGAACGACTTCCTGGTCCGCGCCCGCCGACTGGCCGTTGAGGAGGGACTGCCGTGAGCCACGACCCGCGATTGCTGAAACAGATCGCCGAGCACCCGTACCCCCTGCTGTTCGCGACGATCAGCGGGGCGCACCTGTACGGATTCCCGTCCGCCGACTCGGACTACGACCTCCGCGGCGTCCACCTGTTGCCGCTCGAAGACGTGGTCGGCCTGAATCCGGGGGAGGAAACCGTCGAGAAGTCCGGTGTCTATGACGGCCTCGAGATCGACCTCGTCACGCACGACGCGAAAAAATTCTTCGCGCTCATGCTGAAGAAGAACGGCTACGTGCTGGAACAACTGCTGTCGCCGCTCGTCGTCCACACGACGCCCGCGCACGAAGAATTGACGGCGATCGCGCCGGCTTGCATCACGAAGCACCACGCCCACCACTACCTCGGCTTCGCCGACACGCAGTGGAAGCTGTTTCAGAAGGCGGACCCGCCGCACGTCAAGCCGTTGCTGTACGTCTACCGCGTGCTGCTCACCGGCATCCACCTGATGCGGACGGGCGAGGTCGAGGCGAACCTGATGCGGCTCAACGAGTCGGCCAGGCTACCGTTTGTCCCCGACCTGATCCACCGCAAAACCACGGGGGCGGAAAAGGCGGTGCTGACGCGGGTCGATCTCGACTTCCACCGCCGGGAGTACGAACGCTTACTCGCCGAACTGGAGTCGGCGTACCGGCAGAGCCGCCTGCCGGAAGCCCCGAGCGGGGCTGCAGCACTGAATGATTTGCTGGTCCGTGTTCGGCTGTCTGGCACACGCGGATAAAGCTTGCCGTCACCGCACGACGCTGAACCCGAACCCGAATCCGGGGCGGCCGTAGCCGAGCTGGAACGTGTTGTACCCGCCGTACCACGGCTGGTACACCGGCGGCGGCACGAACACGGGGGCCGGCCGGACCACGACCACCGGCGGCGGCGCGTACACGACCGGCGGGGCCGGGTAGTAGCTGACGACCGGCGGCGGGGCGTAGTACCGGGGGCCGTACCACCCCGGGGGGTGGGCGGACGCGACGCCCGCGGTGGCGACCAGACCCACGGCCGCGAACGCGGCGAGGACGAGCTTTCTCATGGCAATCTCCGGGTGACGCTCTCAGTTCGGGGCGGGTGAGAAGTTGGCCCCTGCGACACCCGGAGACGGAAACGGAAGGGAAAGTTGCGCGAGATTTCGCCCGGTTTCGCTCAAGTCGGGCGGGTCACTTCTTGAAGCTGGTCGGCTTGAACAGGGTCGCGTCGAGGTTCGGGTTGAGGTCCAGATCCCGGAAGAAGTACGCCCCGACCAGTTCGCCGTCCGCCCGCTTGAGCTGCGACCCGACCTGGATGCGGTGCTCCGCGTCGATCATCACCGTCACCGTGCGGAAGGCGTCCGCCGGGGACTTGGCCGCGTCCGGGCGGCGTTCCGAGGACAGGAACGGGTCCACCTCCACCGGGTCGCAGGTCCGCTCGATCACGTGGCAGACGCGGTCGCCGAGTTCGGGGACCGGCTTCGTGCCGACGTACCGCCAGGTCAGCTTCCCCTGCCGCTTCGCCTCGGACCACGCCTTGAGGGTCCGTTCCGCGGCCTGGCAGACGCCGGCTTCCGTGACGGAATAGCGGGCCGCGGCGCGGGCCTGGTCCCCGGTCGGGCCGATCGGCATGGTCTTGCCGAACCGCGCGGCCGGCCGCCACACGGTCATCTGCCCGTCGTTCGTGCCGCCGTAGACGACGCCTTCCACGGTGCCGAGCGAGATCGGCCCGAGCTTCACCTCGCGGGCCCCCTCTTCCCAGATCATCCGCACGGCGTAGGGCACCTCGCGGACCGTGACGCGCACCCGTTCCGGCTTGTAGAGCGTGCCGGCGATGCGTTCCTGCTTGTGCAGGGTCGCGGTGAACCCCCGGTTGGTGGCGCGGTAGTGGTGGACGCACGCCGCCAGCAACGCGACCGGGTCCGTCTTGGCGAGGTGGTCGAACTCGGAGCTGGAGAGCGGGGCGTCCGGTAGGAGGGAAAGGGGGGGCACGTCGAGCGCCGGCGGGTGGGGCGGCGCGGTCCGGACGGGTGCGGCCGCGAGGCAGACCGCGGCGACGGCGACGGTGGTGACGGACCGGCAGATCATGCGGCTCCTCCGCGGTGCGAAGACAAACCTACCCGCGGGCGGGGACGGCGGCAACTTGGGGGTTCCTTCCCCATCGGACGCGGCCCGGACAGCCGTCGCACTCATCAGTCGCGCCGGGCAGGGTTTCGTGTTTTCTTCAGCCGGATGTATCAGTTCGCCGATATGAGACGGGTGAACCGAAGCAAAGAGCGCGCCGACCGCGGAGGGTCGCGCATGTGGCGAGGCGTTCGGGCCGCGGTGTGCGGGTGGTGCGTGGCCGCGGGATCGGCCGCCGCCGCCGACCCGCCCGGCTTCGCCCGGGTCAGCGCGGTCGAAGTCCCGTGCTCGCTCCCGCCCCTGTTGCCGGTGCCGGGCGAGGGGACCCCGGTCCGCCCCGCCCCGTCGGGCGGGGGAACCGGCCCGGCCGTCGAGTACGACCGTTCCCTGTTGTACCTGCCGGATTCGGTGCCCCGGAGTTCTTCGCCGACGCGGGTGGAACCGGAAGAGCAGCACTTCTGGCTGTCCGCGGGCGTGTTCCAGGGGTGGTCGGACGCGCAGACCGCCCCGCCGCTGTTGACCGCGCCGGGGGCCGCCGGGCCGGTCACGATCTTCAGCGACGGCGGGCTGTCACTCCCCTATCGCCCCGGCTTCCAGTTCGACGGCGGGCTGTGGCTGAACAAGGACCGCACGTTCGCCGTCGACGGCGGCGTCGTCTACCTGTCCCCCGGAACGGACCGGTTCGAGTTCTTCTCGCCCGGCAGCCCGCCGCTCGGCCGACCCACGAGCACGCCGGCCGGGTCCGGCACCGACCCCCTCGCGGGGCCGGGCGGGGCGGGGTGGTTCGCGTCGGAGTGGTCCACGCGGTTCGTGTCCGCCGACGTCAACGTCCGCCGCGTGTTCTACCGGGACGCGGTCTTCCAGGCCGCCGCCGCCGCGGGGTACCGGTTCGCCTATCTGGCCGAAGACCTGTCCGTCGAGTCGTCCCGGGTCGGCGCGTTCGGGGCGAACCACTACGACGACCGGGTCGGGGTGCGGAACTACTTCCACGGCGGGCAGGTGTCGCTCGCCGGCGGCGCGTGGTGGCGGGGGTGGTCGGTCGACGCGATGGCCAAGGTCGGCCTCGGCGCCGTCTTCGCGGACAGCACCCTCGCCGGGGTGTCGCAGGGGACCGTCACGCAGCCCGGCAGCGGGTTCCTCGTCCGCCCCGCGAACGCCGGCGACCGCAGCCAGACGCAGTTCGGCGTCCTCACCGCCGTCTCGGTCAGCGTCGGCCGGCAGGTGCTCACCTACGGCAAGGTCTTCGCGGGGTACACGATCCACCAGCTTTCCGGCGTCACCCGCCCCGGCGACCAGCTCGACGCCGGCGACCCGACCGGCCACGGCCTCGCCCTCCGCCGGGGCTCCGGCACCTCCGACTTCTGGGTCCAGGGGCTGAACCTGGGCATGGAGTGGTCGTATTGATGCGCACTTCCGGTCGCGGCTCCCGGTTCACTGAAACGCGTGGTGCTGCCGCCGGCGGTCGCTGGTGAACTCCTCGGCCGTCCCCGCCGCGACGAGTTCGTACAGGACGGCTTGCTTGTCCCCGTACTTCCGCAGAATCCGGCCGAGCCGCTGCACGTTTTCCTTGATGCTACCCGTTCCCGAAAGCACGATCCCGACGCTCGCGGCGGGTACGTCGACGCCCTCGTTGAGCACCTGACTCGTCACGAGGACCGTGTACTCGCCGCTGTGGAAGCGTTCGAGGATCTGCTTGCGTTCCTTCGTCTTCGTCTGGTGCGTGATCGCGGGGACGAGGTACTTCCGCGCGATCTGGTACACCGTGGCGTTGTCCGCCGTGAAGATCAGCGTCCGCTCCCCGGCGTGGCGGCGCATCAGGTCTTCGAGGGCCAAAAACTTCCCGGACGCGGTCCGTTCGATTCGCTTCTGCTCGTGGAACGCCCGCAACGCGACCCGGCCCTCGGGGGAACGATTCGCCTCGAAGATGAACTTCTGCCAGCCGTTTTGTCCGCTGAGAGAGACACCCCGGTCCTGCAGGAATCGGCGGTAAGTCTGGTAGATTTCGCGGTTCTTCCGGTACGACTCGCGTTCGTCCTGCGTCAAATCGACGGGGACGACTTCCGAGCGGTACGGGGCGAGGTGGTCGCTGCCGAACTCCGTGATCTCCCGGCGGTACACGATCGGCCCGACGAGGTCCGGGAACATCGCCTCGCCGCCGTCCGCGCGTTCGGGCGTGGCGGTGAGCCCCAGCCGGAACGGGGCGATGCTGCCGATCGCGGACATGCTGTACGTCGGGCCGGGGAGGTGGTGCGCCTCGTCGAACACGACGAGGCCGTACTGGTTGCCCCACTTTTCGACGTGGTTCGCCGCGGAATCGTAGGTCGTCACGGTCAGCGGTTTGAACTCGTGGTAGCCGCCGCCGACGATGCCGATGTCCTGGCCGAACGAGTCCTTCAACTGGCCGTACCACTGGTTCATCAGTTCGATGTACGGCGTCACGACGAGCGTCGGCCGGTTCGCCTTCGCGATGGCGAGGAACGCGACGAACGTCTTCCCGGTTCCGGTGGGCAACACCACCACGCCGCGAGCGCCGGACTTCCACCATGCGGCAACGGCGTCCCGCTGGTGGTCGTGCGGCGTGCGGGGGTCGGTCAGCGTCCAGCCGGACGGCTTGTTGTCCCACGTTCTCGCCGTGTCCGTGTACGGGAGCTTTTCGCGGACGCAGTGCTCGACGATCGTGCGGTAGTGTCGGCCTTGCGCACGGTAGGCGGACGTGCGGGGGTCGAACATCACGTGGGGCAGGGACGTCAGCTCGAACCCGCCCGGCCCGCCGGCGACGACGACGGTGCCGCGGTCGTAGCTCAGGGTCAGCGGGGAATCGGCGTTCATGCGGGAATTATCGCGGGTCGGCGGGGAATTTCACGGGCCGGCTCCGGGGAATGCCGGACCCGCTACGATGACGGCATGACCCCGCCCGACCGCGACGAGTGCATCGAACAGGCGTACTTCTTCCGCACGTTCCGGGAGCGGCTCGCGGAGAACGTGTCCGCCCAGGACATCCTGTCGCACGCCCACGAAGAAATCCTCACCATCACCCGGCTGCCCTACGCGATTCAGTTCCTCGCCACGGAGATGAAGCACACGGGGCTTCTGGGCAACGGCTTCGCCAAGCTACCGCACTACTTCACGCCGTTTCAGACATTCCTCGTCCGACAGACCGAGCAAGAAAAGGTCCGGTTCACGATTCAAACCGCGCTGCTCGTGCTGGAACGGGAGGCAGTGTACAGGTCGAACAACCCGACGCCGCCGGGGCTGTTCGTGTTCCACTACGAGGTGATCGCCCGGAACCGGCTCGGGTACGACGCCGGGCTGACGGCCTCCGGCGGCGACCCGATGTTCGACGCGGACTGGCGGGCGTTCGCCGAGTTCGTCCGCAAGCAGGCCGGCACCTTCGAGTTCGCGGACCTCGTGTACCTGCGATCCGCTCTCTACGAGATGGAGCAAAAGCGAAGGGACGCGGCTTACGAGTCGCCGGTCCCGCCGCTGTTCGCGGAGAAAGAGGGCAAGATCGCGAAGGCGAGCCGCGGCCGCGACCCGCTCTTCCTGTTCGCCGCCCTGCAACGGCAGCTCGCCTACCCGGAAGTGCCGCGGCCCCAGGCGGCGGAGAATTTCGGGGCGCAGATCGAGACGCTGAACTTGAAGGTGAAGGAACTGGAAGCCCGCCTGCGGATGCTGGAGTCCGAGACGCGCGGCACGTTCGACCCGACGCAGTTCAAGCCGGACGGCTTCCGCGACATCAAGGACGAGTGAAGCGGAATCAGGAAGATTCCCTTTTTCTGGCTCCCCTCTCCCCGCTGGGGAGAGGGGCCGGGGGTGAGGGGATTCGCGCCACCC